>NZ_CP163512.1:621564-932347 GCF_041075285.1 Providencia rettgeri
GCATACCAATCATTCATCCAATCAAACCCCACCGCCATCATATCGTAAAGGCCTAAAGGTGTTGGTGGGTAAACCCCTACCGGGGCAAAGTCGGTGGCAAATAAGGCTTCTCCTCCTTGGCTACCATCATTATAAGTGCCATCTTTTGAGGCAAATAAAATAAATTGGCCTCGGTTACGGGCAGCATATTCCCACTGGGCTTCAGTGGGTAAATCGATAGGCAGTCCCGTTTGTTGGCCTAACCAAAGGCAATAATCTTTGGCGTCTTGCCAATCTGCGGAGGCAGGATAATTATCTTGGGTGGAGGCTTGCCAATCTTTTAATCTATCTCGGGTTTTCAGCTTTTGATATTTTTCAGTCAGTGGCTGAGCGGTTAATTCACGCCATAAATTAAATTGTCCCCAAGTTACACGGTATTTGGATAAACTAAAGCTGTCTAAGGTAACGTTATGGACAAATTTATTGTCTTTATCTATAGAATACGGCAGGGTGGATTTACCATCATGACCGCTACCAAAGTCCCCCATTAAAAAGGTGCCTCCCTCGATAAATACCATATTGTTTAGCGAATCATTGAGTAGTTGCTGTTTTTGCTTTTCTTGCTCAGCGGTCAGTGGTTGATCACAACCCGTGGTCACTAGTACTGCACTTAATAAAAGATAGAATGATTTATAATTCATGAAAACCTCAATGTTATTGGTGTGATTGATGGGTTATTTGCTAAAAAATATTTCTGACTGGCTTTCAACCATCGCAGCAGTAATAAATTCTTGATAGGGCTCATTGGCATAAATATGGGCTAATGTGTCATCAGGTAAGCACTGCTCTATTTTGCTAAAAATATCGGCGTAATGGCTGGGGTTAATCATCGGTGTTGGGATCAATACCCCATACTTTTTGCCTAACGCATGATTAGGTATAGGCTTCACCTCTTCCCCCATCAACATAAATTCAGCAATACGTAATTTATTTTCAGTAATGCTCTTTTTGGTTTCGGAGGGGATTAAGCTGGCGTGTTGCAAAATATTGTCAAAATCCCGCCTTGACTGTGCCCAGCGTAGTATATGCAAGATGGCGCGCTTGCGTTGGCTAAACACGGCCATTGCTTCACCACTGGCTTGTGCGTGGCTTGCAGGGCTAAAATAGTCATCCCAAAAATTATGTTCGAGTAAAGAGGCAATAGCGGCACCTTTGGTTTCTGGTGGGCAATATTTTAAAAACTCACCTCTAGTTTTGACGATAGTCTCCATCAAATTCACTCGCTTATTCTTATTTTCCCACGAGAGTTCCAATTCATCTCTTATACTTTGAAGATTTATATAGGCAATGTTGACTAACTCCATACCAATTAATAAGGGTAACGAGCAAATGGCATAAAAGTCTTTTGGCTCCATCATGGCAACTAGTTTTTGATAATCCATATTTTTTAGCATATAGCCAAAACACGGCATAAAATCCTTCATAATTTTATCTGTATTGATTTCAAAAGAGGTACTGCCTTTGGCGCCAGCCCCCCAACATAACCCCCCTTGAACGGTAATGAGGATTTTGCCGTTATAATACGTAAAGGCTAATGTCCCTGATGCCCCAGCGCCGAGCATGCCTTCAATGCCTGCACTTAGCTCGCCTAAGGGCGCAAAACCGTCGTTTTCTGCGGTACTTTTTTCAGGATTACGCCAAAGCAGTTCGCCAGACATTTTTGCCCCTACTTTGATCCCTGCGAAAACTTCCCCTTGACCAACAATACCGAGATCATTGGCTTGCTTTGTGATATCAATCCCTTTGATTTCATTAAGATCTTTGGGGTCATCAACTGCGGTTTTTGACGGTATTCCCATAATGCCATGTTGCGAAATATTGACACTACCCTGTAGCCCAACACTGGCACCTACATGGCCGCTGAGGGACAGAACAAGGTCAAAGCGTAATGCGCCCATTAATGCGAGCTCATTAGTGTCTCGTTTCGGGTAGCGAATTTGAATACCTTGGCGGCAAGGCAAATGCACTTTCCCTTGTGTTTTGGCTTCCGCTAAGGCTAAGTTAGTGTACAGCGCAACTTTGGCACTGGCTTTGGGGTTGGAGGCGTCACCAAGATTGCCTTTGGTTAATTCGAAATCACCATTTACACCAAAGCTAAAACGCATTAATTGGGCTTTTTTATCAAAAGAGGCGTATTTACCGCGATAAGGTGGGGTTTCATTTAAGCTTTTATTGATGTTTTCAGCCCAGTGATATAAGCCACTGACCCAGTTATCATCATCTTTATAATCTTCAAAGATACTGCGATTTTCATTGTCAATTTCAAAGAGTTTGTATTTTAACGTTGGCGCAATTTCAGATAGCTGTCTTTTTAGTTCTTGTGTATCAATTTTTTTAACGGTGATCTCTTCATTTGTTTCACTGTTTTTAACTGTTTCGGTTTTTACTAGTGTGCTGGTTTCGCTTTTAATACCCTCTGTGCCTAACTTATGGATAATATGGCGCTCGCCGAGTTTGTTTGAGCGAATATAGCTGTATTTGTATTCTCTGCCTTTTTTTAACCGGATTAATTCCAAAATACTGTTGTCGAAACTGATTGAATTTGATTCCAAAGAGGTGATTGGAACTTCTTCACCTTGCGCGTTTTCTGGGATCGCGCTAAGTTCTTTAATGACAGTATTAAGTTCTTCAGAGGCCACATCATAGTCTTGGTATAGCGCTAACAGTTCTTGTTGATAATTCTGAGGGTTTCTTTCCCTTAGCGTCAGAGGGTATTTATCATTGAGCTCATCAATTTTAAACTGTAGCACGCGCTTTTTGATGACGAGGTCGCAAAGGTATTGGCTTTCCCTTTCGAGTTCATCATCGGGCACTTCAATCAGTTCATGGGTATTCGGGTGGTAGTACAAGACAGGTCCACAGGTTGAAAATGCATCCGTGCTGCCAGTTCCGCAATTGGTTTTTGATGAGGTTTGGTTTTTGGAATTTGACATAACTCGGCCTTTTTAACGGTGGATTTTTATCGAGATTTTTTGTGGGGTTGGTGTATAAATTTCTACCGTTTTTCCATTTTTATCTGATTTCCCTTCATAAATTTCACCATCTTCCGTTATTAGGGTGTAAAGTGTTTCTGCAAGTATTTCATTGGTGATTTCATCTTTTAGCGTAAACTGTTCACGGAAACCGGTTGGAATGGCCTGTGAGGGTAGCTGCAAATTAGCAGGTCCCATTTTTTGGACACTTGTAGTTTTTAAAATGACATTGTTCGGTGTGCCGACTTCGATATTCCCGTCGGCGATTTTGATATAGGCCCCACCACAGCTTAAGATAATTTCTTTTTTGGCACTGATATGAATGGCATCTTCCAGCGATTCAACGGTGATGTTTTTTTTCGCCAACAGGGACATACTATCGTTTTGTGCTTCAACTTTGATATCACCGTGTTTTGCCATCACATTAACGCCTTTGGTTTGGGCAAATAAGTTGGCTGAATGTCTCGCATTGAAGGTCAGGTGCTGATTGGCACTTAGGTTAATATGTTGATTCGCCGTTAACGCAATACTCTCTTCCCCTGAGCCTATATGTAATGCTTTAGGCGAAAAGACCCCAATGCCTGCGGGCGCATGGACAAGTATGGCGGGATCAGTGAGGCCTTTAATCTGCTGCTTAAGGCTATCTTGTGAAGCCAAATCACTGGTATCTGCACCACTGGTCTCTGCTGATTTAGATAAACTTCGTGCAATCGCCAGTGCTTGCTCCAGTTGGGCAATCGCTTCTTCCATCGCCAACACATCACCGCCAGCTTTTTCTTGCTTATCGGTGGAGATAAACAACCCTTTACCTGCTCTTATTGCCCCCCAACTGTCGGTGCGTAATTCAAAACCATCGCCGCGTTTTTTCCGTTCACTGTCTACCAAATGCCCCAAATTGAGCTGGGTTTTACCGCCGTATTCGGTGCTGATTTTAATGTGTTCTTCCCCGCGCAGGTCTTCCATGCGCAGTTTGTTATTTGCCGGGGTGCGTATCACATTGCGGGTCCGATTGCGCTCGGTGATATGGTCAGGGTGAGACGAATCGTGCAGGGCATGGGCGATATACGGTCTGTCGGGGTCGCCTTCGTGGAAGGCAATCGCCACTTCCGTGCCTTGAATTAACGGAAAATGCATGCCATACGTGTCCCCTGCGTAGGGTTTGGCAAGACGTACAGGCATACTTTCAAACCCTTGAGGTTTGGCATCGCGGTCGGCATCAAATTTGACCCAATAGTAGCCATGTTCGTTTTGGTTGGCATAAATATCATTGTTTATTGGGCTGGTGACACGGGCCATCAAGGTACCGGAAATCACTGGGCGTGGTTTGAGCTCAGGACGCCAACAGATGGATTCGGTGTACGGCACGGCATCAAATGTCACGATTAACGCATTGGCGCGGCTGGCGGCAAAGTGCAAGCGGGTTAGCAGCACTGGGGATTGAAAAATGGAGGGCAGGGTAGATATTGGCGAGTCATCAGTGATTTTTAGCACCATTAACGGCACCACATCGGGTGCGGTGGTTTTTCCGTTCAGTAAGGTTTGGCGAGCGAGAAAGCGCTCGTGGTCTAATCGCGCCCAAAAGTTAGCGGTTTCCGGCTCAGGTTGAATTTTGTCGCCGCGAGTGAGGTGGCGTGCCTTGTAATGGTAGACATCACCGTAACTGAGCGTTTCATACTCCCCGTAGCTTCTATCCGCCACCGCTGAAATCATAGTGTCTTCAGCCAGCAGGGGGTTATAGTCCTTGGTAAAGACACTGCTTTCAACCACTTGGTGACGTAATGCCAAGCCCCACACGCTGTCGGCATGGTTATCACTGAGCCCCGATGGGCTGTTTAATGGCAAGGATTTACCATAAATATACCCGCGCTGACTGTCGGTAAAGTTAATCACCTCAGTTTGGGTATCTACTTGCAGGGTAAAGTGGTAAAAAATCCCCACTTCACTGAGTAAACGCTCAATAAACTGCTTATCACTTTCATTGATTTGGTTGATTTGCAGGCGTTTGGGGTATTTTTTTTGTAGAGTAAACTCAAACTGCCAACCTTTAAAATCGTGTTCACGCAGAATTTGCTCCACGACTTGAGGCACCGATTGGTTGATAAAAAAGCGGTGGGTGCGAATTTGGTGGCGCAATAGGGCAAAAAACGGCTCGATAACCAGTTGGTAACGCGCTTCGTCGGCGGAGCCAGATAATCGCTGGAAATCGGTGACGGTCCCGTGCACGCGTTTGGTTACGGTGCGCGTCGGGACGCCTAAAACGGTGGTGGCGGGGGCGTTAAAGGTCAATGTGGCATTGCGGCGCAGCAGTTGCTGGGGTTGCAGGTCTTTATCAGTGCAGGTAAAGGTGATTTGGTAGCGGTAGGTGTCACTAACGGCTTCATCCCCTGAAAAATGTTCCACATCCAACAGGCCTTGATAGCCTTGAACATCAAGTTGGTAGCGGTTTTGCCCGGGTAAGAGGGCGTTTGCGGTCTCGATTAAACGCATGTTTGGCTCCATCAATTCGGTTGTTCTTTAAGTACGCTACCGCCCATCACCATTCGCTTAGGTGCATTAGCATTCGTTTTATTTGCTTCTTATGCTTATTTTAAATGGTTAATTGTGCAACTATACAAACTTAACGTGTAATAATTTGGTTTAGAGTAAACTTTTTACTTATACTGTCATTTTTCTATCAAATCAACTTTTCTTATTAATGGTTAGAGTGTTGAATTTTGAGTCTTTTTTGATAAAAATAGATACCTTTGCTTTATTTTGTTATTTATCAATTGCTTATGTTTATTTTTTAAAGGTTTTAATAACAGGTTCAAGTAAAGTTATTAGTTTGTAACATTATATTTCAATGGGACTTTAGAATAATTGATAAATATATTTACTCTTATTAAGGGGGTAATCTGAGTAATGCGTAAAAAGGCAAGTGCGCGTGATTTTAAATAGAAGAGGTGGAGAGACACTGTTTGTGCTGGCTTTTGTCGGTATGGTATCAATTCCGCATTTTTTGTTTACCCAGTTGATAATCGTTTTTATTAGCAAATATCTGTGAATTTACGTATTTGTGTGCTTTTTGTTGGCAAACAAAATAAATAATGTTATCAAACGGTGGAATGTTTTTTATAAGTATACAAAGTTAGATTAAAATCATTTTTTTGTGACTTATTGTTATTACTGTTAACTTATATCTAATAGTTGACTAGTCATTTTGGCTATAAATTAGTAGGAGGTAAGTATGGCTTTAAATAACAAAGTTATTTTAGTGACCGGTGCGGCACAAGGAATTGGTCGTGGTATTGCACTGCGTTTAGCAAAAGAAGGTGCGGATATTGCACTGGTGGATTTGAAAAAAGATAAGTTGCAAGATGTTGCAAAAGAAATTGAAGCACTTGGTCGTAAAGTCACGACATTTGCTGCAGATATTAGTCAGCGTGACCAAGTGTTTGCAGCAGTTGCTCATGCGGAAGCAGAGCTTGGTGGTTTTGATGTGATGATCAATAACGCAGGGATTGCACAAGTTAAGCCAATCGCCGACGTTCGCCAAGAAGATATGGATTTAATCTTCAAAATCAATGTGGATGGCACTATGTGGGGCATTCAAGCCGCCAGTGAAAAATTCCAAGAGCGTAAGCAAAAAGGGAAAATCATTAATGCCTCATCCATTGCTGGTCATGACGGTTTCGCTATGTTAGGTGTGTACTCTGCAACCAAATTTGCGGTACGTGCTTTAACACAAGCTGCCGCGAAAGAGTATGCAAGTTCGGGTATTACTGTAAATGCATATTGCCCAGGTATTGTTGGAACAGATATGTGGGTAGAGATTGATGAGCGTTTCTCTGAAATTACGGGTGCGCCAAAAGGTGAGACCTACAAAAAATACGTTGAAGGCATTGCGTTAGGTCGTGCTCAAACGCCTGATGATGTTGCTGGTTTAGTGGCGTTCTTAGCAAGCGATGACTCAGATTATATTACAGGTCAATCTATCCTAACGGATGGTGGAATTGTCTACCGTTAATTCAGTGTTGTTATATCGGGACGATAATGATGGCCGCGGTGGGTAAGTTACCGCGGCTTTTTTGTTTATTCTGCATGATGCTGTAAGTCAGCTAAAATGGCGTCTGCTTGTGTCCAAAGTATAGACCCTCCTTCTTGGGGGGATAAATGATGGCGGCAATTGAAAAAGCGTTTAGCCAAAATATCACCAAAGTCAGGGGAGTGCACGGTGCTCATATCTAATTGACCGTACCATAATGATGTTGGGCAAGAGATATCTTCAGGGGCGAATTCCCAGTTTTGCAAAGAAAGTAATAAATCCTGCACATACCCTTGATTACCTTGGGAAAATGCACGGCCTATACATGCTGTATAGGCATCTAAAAAGTGCTCCTCGTTGTACAGTTTCTGGTCTATTTCTGCACTGCAATTGAGGATAAACGCCAGTAACCATTCACCCGTAACATTTCTTTGTAACCAGTCGGATAAATTTTCAGGTGTGTTCAACGCTTGTTCCTGCATATTCACTACATCAGCCGTTAGTTTGGCGCGTGTGGCGGGGTATTCGAATTGATCTTGTCCAGAAACAATCGACAGTGAAACAGGCTGGCAATAGTGGGCGACGGCCATCGCAAAAACACCACCTTGGGAAAAGCCCAACACAGAAAATTGTGTAATACCTTGATTATTGAGTAGAGCTTGAATATCTAGTGCAACACTTTTTAATGACTTTTGGGCGTGAAAAGTTGACTCACCTAGCCCTGCTCGTTCAGGTACAATCAAGCGGATATGATATTTTTCTAGTAAATCTAATCCAAAACCGAGGTTGCCACTCATCCCTGCACCAGTACAGAAAATAACAGGAAAGCCTGTTTTTGGCCCTGATTCAAACCAGCAAAGTTGACGACCATCGGGCAGCGTCATGAAATATTGGCGTGAGTTAATCAACGGTGCATTGTACATGGCAAATTCCTAAAACAGGCAGAGACAGACTGGGTGATAAGATAGGTCAGTTACTAATTATTCAAACTGGCATTGTTATAGTTGCAATTTTAAAGTATTAAAAAGGTAAATTGCAAAATATTAGCGGAATAATTAATAAATAGAGGTTGATATGGCATTTTCTGAGTCAGAAAAACAGGTTTTATTAGCGGTTAAAGGGGTAGGCCCGCAGGTGATCAGCCGTTTGGAGCAAATGGGCTTTTCATCTTTGGCCGAGCTTAGTGAGGCCTCTTATAGTGAAATTTTGATTTCGGGAGCTGCGCTAACAGGATCACGTTGCTGGAAACATAGTCCCCAAGCGAAAAACGCTGTTGAGGGGGCGATCTTAGCTGCAAAACAAGCCCTAAGCTCAGGTCATTAATCTGTTTTGTGCTTCATTTTCCATTTTTTGCTGCGCAGAATATTGAGCATTTGAACAGCCATGGAAAAAAACATTGCAAAATAGATATAGCCTTTGGCAACATGGACTTGCACACTTTCAAGTAGCAATGTAAAGCCGACTAGAATTAAAAAAGAGAGCGCAAGAATTTTAATAGATGGATAGCGTTCAACAAATTCCCCAATACTTTTTGCCGCTAGCATCATGATAAGTACGGCAATGATCACCGCTGCCATCATAATAAACAGATGATCGGATAGCCCAACAGCGGTGATAACTGAGTCAAGGCTAAAGATAATATCTAGCAGTGCAATTTGCACAATTGCTCCCCAGAAGGAGTGCACTTGCCGCTGTGCAAGGTCACTTTCGTCTTCTCCCTCAATGGTTTCAAAAATTTCTTGGCTGGCCTTCCATATAAGGAAAATCCCCCCGGCACACAAAATAATATCGCGAGCAGAAACAGTATGATCAGCAACGCTAAAGAGTGGCGTAGTGAGGCGCGATAACCATGCTATTGAGGCTAATAAGGCGAGGCGCATTATCATCGCCGCAATCAACCCCGTGCGTCTGGCGCTATTTTGCTGGTGAGCAGGGAGTTTACCCACAACGATACTCAAGAAAATAATATTATCGATGCCTAAAACAATTTCCAATATAGTTAGGGTGGCAAGTGCCATCCATGCATTGGGGTCGAGTATCCACTCAAACATCTGTGTACCTTCTACAATGAAACAGTGATAAAATTTTATCGTCTGCTTTGGTACAGGCGACACCTTGTTGATTAAGCGAGGTTAAAGTGCCGAGCTAACAGCGGGGCAGTAAAGTCTTTTTTAAGGTAAAAGCCACGAGGCAACGTCATAATGGGTTGGCCAAATTCGCCAATCGCTTCAGTTAGTGCTTTATTATTGGCCGCTTTTGGGCGAATTTGTAGGACTTGCCCATGGCGTGCTGTAATTGTTTCGACCTTCCCCAATACAATCAAATCCATTAACTCTTCCCAATCTTGTTTTAATAATTGTTCCTCAAGGGGGGATGGGCTCCAAATGAGAGGATTCGCTACTCGCCGTTCGGCTAGGGGAATTTGGCGTTCCCCCTCGATAGGAAACCATAAAATGCGTGATAGTTTACGGCGAACATGGCTATTTTCCCAAGTTAAGCCGCTATTTCCTGTCAGGGGCGCAACAGAGACAAAGGTGGTTTCGAGTGGAACACCATGGCGATCGATAGGGATGGTTTTAAGTTCAATGCCAATATGTGCAAAATCTTGCTCTGCTTTACTGCCTGCACTAGCGCCTAAATAATACTCAAGTAACATGCCTACCCAACCTTTATCCCGTTTCAGATCAGGGGGAATGGGGATATCTGCGAGGTGGGCGAGCTCACCTAAAGTATAGCCGGCAAGCGCTTGAGCTCGACTCATTAAGGTGGCTTCGTTATCTGGCGGTAGTGGTGGTGTAAATGGCATAATGCTCTGAAATTTAAGTGTATAAAAAACAGACAAAAATAATTCACATAGTAGCAAGAGTATAACACTTTTTTGTGAAGATTTTTAACTGCATGATATATAAGTATTTAATGTTTTTTATTTGATTGTTCTAAAATCTGTTTATCGGGTTATTCACGTTCATCCCAAGATAATCACAGGATCATGCACTAGGTTATCCACAGGATTTCTGGATAACTGTGTAAAACAGCGATTACTGTGTGTATTTACAGCCTTGACTAATAGCGTTTTATGACGTTTGTCACAGAAAATGAGTAAGTTAAAAGCATTAGTTGTGGATAAATACGACGTTGTTTGATATTTGTTCAGTTGAAGTCCTAAGCTTTTTAGCCAAAAAGTTGAACGGTGGATAATGGGTTTCTTGAAGCGTTATTCATTTGATTTATCAAAGTTTATTAGATTAAGATTATTTTTGATAAAAAACCACTTTGGGGATATACCCTGATTACTATAAGGTTGTTCACATAGATATCCACAGAAAAAGTGAATAACATCCTTATTATTCACTTTGGTTGTTTATAACTATCAATAATTAGGTAGGTTATCCTCAGCGGGTTTGAACCATGCAGATTTAAAATCAAACCAACCGAAGGTGTTCATACGTACACCACGCATCGTACGCTGCCCTTGCAGCTCTAACCAGTGATGAAACACAGGGTGGAAGATCTGTGAGTCAATTAAGCTTTCACACCACGCTTCTACATCGAAGGTATTCGCTCGCCATTGGTTCAGTTGGCTATTAAGGTTATCACCAAGACATTGGCGTAACAGTGGCATTTCATACAAGGTGGCAAAAATCGAAAATTCGAGAGGCTTAAAAAAATTGGCGGTGGCTAGCCAAATATCGCTGTGTGCGTCACCATTATACCAGTCATCATAATCAATAATATTGATTTTTAGTTCTACACCTTGTTGATGCAAAACGCGTTTCATAATTTGGCTGATCGCATAGAACTCATGGTGGTTATGGTAAAAAGTGACGGTGAGTTCGGTAAGATCTTCTGGTTTTGGAAATAAGGTTAGCATCTTACTGTGGTGCCAGTGCAACAATAACCCATAAGCAGGAGCCCAGTGGCGTTGGTAAAAAGGTTCACAATGCGCCAACAAATTGACGGGGGTGAGAAAGCTGCATAGCCATTTGCGCACATCTTCTCGCTGTGATAGCTCGGAGCGTTGATCCATTAGTAAAAAATAGCAGCCTTCTTCCATGCGGCTTTCTAATGAATCATTATGGTGTTTATCGCCATCCATTTTTAACGTTGTGCAGACCATTTGTTCCGAAAGCTCTGGCACTACCCAAATAGTGACTTCATCTAATAGGGCGCGATAGCCAAAATAGCGGTCAAAAGCTGTAATGGTTAGCTTTTGTGGCAGGTTTTTATCAACTTGGTAAGGTCCTGTACCGATAGGGCAGCGGCTAAAGTTTTCTATACTTTCCCACTCTTTAGGCAAAATAGCTGCATGGTGGCTACCTAACAGCCAAGGAAACTGTTTATCAGGTTGACTTAATTGAATATCAATCACATAGGGTTGAGGAGAGCTAACGGATTGAATATGGGAAAATAATGGCCAGCACTGTTGTAAACGTAATAGTGAATAAATAATGTCGTCTGCAAGCATTTCCCGACCGTGGTGGAAATAAATCGCAGGGCGTAAATAGAAACGCCAATGGGTATCATTGATGGCCTGCCAATGGTGAGCGAGTCCATCTTCTACTTCCCCTTTTTCCTCATTTATATGAGTTAAGCCATTAAAAATTTGACTCATTAAATGAATTTCAGAACGGCGCATAGGCGCTCCGGGCAATAAATTAGGAAAATCACGGTAGTAGATAATACGTAATAGGTTTTTTCCTTGCCGATAACTGCGTTCTAATTCCGAAAGCACCATTTGTCGAATGGTTTCTTTGTCACCCACTAAGGCCACTAATTTTTCAATACTTTCTTCTTTGAGTAGTTGTTCTGCTTGGGCCTGTTGGAGTTCTAAACCATTTACGTGGAAAACAAGCATTGAACGCTTGCCACGACCTGACTCAGCCTGCCAACTTAGCCAACCATGGCTTTGCATATTATTTAATAACGTCCGTACATGTCGGCGGGAGCAGAACAAAGTATCAGCAATATCTTGCAAGGTGGTTTCACTGTCTTGCCCTTGGAAATGTTGCCAGAGGCGAACGAACTGTGTTTGTAAGCGTGTATTGGACATAAAAGAGGAACTCCGGCAAAAATTGCATCAATTTTAATTTCCTAATATCCGCGGATAATAGGTGGCAGTAAGTAGCTCGTTTGGCGTGCAATTGCAGGCCGACTCCCCCATTTAGAGTAATGGTGTTTATCACCAAGCCGGTTTTTACCGGCTTTTTTTTCGTTATATTTCGCGTTATGGCTGTGTTGGCTTCGCTCAGCCACCTTCGTCGCAGACTAGCATATGCCCTCAAGGGCTGTTTATCTTTGCTGCGGATTTTTACCGCTAAAAAAGGGTAAAAAACAACCCAAAAAATGGATAAATGACTCCGTCGTGCTGACTGACGACGATTTGAATCAACTATTGCCCCTAAATGCTGCTGCCCTACGGGGTCGATTAAAGCACGTTTCTCTCACTTGATGCTACGTTGAGTGGCACTTGCCCGGTTCACTCGGCGGCGAACCTTTCCCGTTGTCTAAAATGGCTTTGATTCGAATAAAAATTGACCATCCAAGATCAACAACCCTTTGGGATATGCACACTTGCTGTCTTGCTATAATGAGAGCTATTTAGAAAAACATCGTTAATTACCAAATAATCAATACTTGGCATTTTGCTTAAATAATTATACAGGAATAATTTAATGGGGAAGTGATTAAGGCGCGTAAAGTCGATAAATATTGACGGGTTCCGCATTTTTGAAGTGAAAAGCGGCAATATAAGTAAAAGAGGCAATAAAAACGCAACTACGCCCACGGAAGTGGGCGTAGTAAAGGGATTAGTTCATAAAAGCAGGGATCTTGCTTTCATAATCCCTGATTTGGTCAACATGTTGCAATGTCAGACCAATACTGTCTAATCCATTCATCATGCAGTGGCGACGGAAACTATCAATATCAAAATGATAGGTTTTATCACCCGCTGTGACTGTTTGGGTTTCTAAATCAACAGTAAACTGGCAACCTTCATGGCTGTTAACATAGTTAAACATCTCATCCACTTCTTGTTCGCTTAATTTGATTGGCAACAATTGGTTATTAAACGAGTTACCATAAAAAATATCAGCGAAACTTGGAGCGATAACCACCCGAATACCAAAGTCCGTCAAGGCCCATGGTGCGTGTTCTCGAGACGAACCGCAACCAAAGTTTTCACGAGCTAATAAAATACTCGCCCCTTTGAAAACAGGCTTGTTCAGCACGAAATCAGGGTTAGGTTGCTGACCATTTTCATCTAAAAAACGCCAGTCATTGAATAAATGTTGCCCAAAACCTGTGCGCGTTACCTTCTGTAAAAATTGCTTGGGAATAATCGCGTCTGTATCCACATTCGCGGCGTCTAAAGGAGCAACAATGCCCACATGGGTAATCAATTTTTCCATTTTTCTCTCCTTTAAATCTGAATATCGCGAACATCAGCAAAATGACCATTAATCGCTGCCGCAGCGGCCATTGCTGGGCTGACCAAATGGGTGCGACCCGCACGGCCTTGGCGTCCTTCAAAATTACGATTACTGGTGGATGCGCAGCGCTCACCTGGGTTTAAACGGTCGTTATTCATGGCTAAACACATGGAGCAGCCGGGTAAACGCCATTCAAAACCGGCATCAATAAAGATTTTATCTAAACCTTCTTGCTCGGCTTGGGCTTTTACTGGACCAGATCCCGGAACGACAATAGCTTGTACACCATCAGCCACTTTTTTGCCTTTAGCAATTGCCGCTGCGGCACGTAAATCTTCAATGCGTGAGTTAGTGCATGAACCGATAAATACTTTATCAATTTTGACATCAGATAATTTAATGCCAGATTTTAACCCCATATAGGCTAAAGCTTTTTCAGCGGATGCGCGTTCAACAGGGTCCGCAAAAGATTCGGGGGCAGGGATTGGCTGATTAATCGCAATGACTTGTCCTGGGTTGGTTCCCCAAGTGACTTGTGGCGCAATGCTACTGGCTTGAATAGTTACAACTTTATCAAACTTAGCATCATCATCCGTTTTCAATGTTTTCCAATACGCAACCGCCTCATCCCACAACTGACCTTTTGGTGCAAATTGGCGACCTTTCATGTAATTAAATGTGGTGTCATCGGGTGCGATAATCCCCGCTTTCGCGCCCAATTCGATAGCCATATTACAGACTGTCATGCGCCCTTCCATGCTCAGGTTTTCAATAGCTTCACCACAGAATTCCACAATATAACCTGTTCCCCCCGCGCTGCCTGTGGTGCCAATGATCGCCAGAACGATATCTTTTGCAGTAATACCGGCAGGGGCTTTACCGACCACTTCAATTTTCATGGTTTTTGCACGAGCTTGTTTTAACGTTTGGGTTGCCATAACATGCTCAACCTCTGATGTACCAATACCAAACGCTAATGCACCGAAAGCACCATGGGTTGCGGTATGTGAGTCCCCACACACAATGGTCATACCGGGTAAAGTAATCCCTTGCTCTGGCCCCATCACGTGGACAATGCCTTGGTATGGGTGATTCAAATCATACAGAGTGACACCAAACTCTTTGCAGTTTTTCATTAACTCTTGCATTTGAATACGGGCCATATCGCCGCAGGCATTGATGTCTTTAGTTTGTGTGGATACGTTATGATCCATGGTGGCAAATGTTTTGCTTGGCTGATGCAATGGGCGTTTTTTGGTTCTTAACCCATCAAACGCTTGTGGAGAAGTGACTTCATGCACTAAATGGCGGTCGATATAAATCAAAGGGATTTCGTTTTCCACTTCACGCACTACGTGAGCATCATATAATTTTTGATATAAAGTCTTGCCCATGTTAAACCCCTTCTGCAATATAGCGAGCGATAATATCGCCCATTTCACTAGTACTGATTGATTTGCCTGTACCCGCTAAATCGGATGTTCTGTGGCCATCTTCTAATGCTTTATTTACCGCGCGCTCAATTGCATCCGCAGCATCGCCTTGGTTTAAGCTAAATCTTAATAACATTGATGCAGATAAAATTTGTGCAATTGGATTTGCAATATTTTTACCTGCGATATCCGGCGCGGAGCCGCCAGCTGGTTCGTATAAACCAAAACCGTCCGCATTTAAGCTTGCAGAAGGTAACATCCCCATGGAGCCAGTGATCATCGCACACTCATCGGAAATAATGTCGCCGAATAAGTTAGAGCATAAAACGACATCAAACTGAGAGGGAGCTTTAATCATTTGCATGGCTGCGTTGTCGATATACATATGATTAACTTCAACATCTGGGTATTCTTTGGCGATTTGGTTCACCACTTCACGCCATAATACCGAACTTTGTAACACGTTCGCTTTATCGATTGAGGTTACTTTATGTGAACGTTTACGGGCAGACTCAAATGCAATACGTGCGATACGCTCAATTTCATAACGGTGATACACTTCGGTATCAAAAGCGTATTCTTCGTTGCCTTCACCTTTGCGACCTTTCGGCTGACCAAAATAAATACCGCCAGTTAATTCACGAACACACAGAATATCAAAGCCTTGAGCTGCAATATCTGCACGTAAGGGACAAAATGCCTCTAATGCTTGGTATAAGCGAGCAGGGCGCAAGTTGCTGAATAATTTAAAATGTTTACGCAATGGTAATAATGCGCCGCGTTCAGGTTGGCTATCAGGTGGTAAATGTTCCCATTTTGGGCCACCTACAGATCCGAACAACACGGCATCCGCTTCTTCACAGCCTGTTACGGTTGCTTGCGGCAGTGGTTCGCCGTGATTATCGATGGCCGCACCGCCGACATCATATTCTTTGGTGTGAATTGTAATGGCAAAGCGTTTGCTCACAGCATCCAATACTTTGTAAGCTTGCGCCATCACTTCTGGGCCGATGCCATCTCCCGGTAATACGGCAATTTGATAACTAGACATGGTTACACTGCTTCCTTTGTGTTTGATTGTGATTCTTGGTTTATTTTTTGTTTTTCGATTTCGACTTGCTCAGCGCGCCAAATGCTATTTAAAACGTGAACCATAGCTTTTGCAGAGGACTCTACGATATCTGTTGCTAAGCCCATACCGTGGAACTTACGGTTATGACATTCCACAACGATATCCACTTGCCCTAAGGCGTTTTCCCCATGGCCTTTTGCAGATAATTGATAAGAAACTAATTTCATTGGATAGTTGGTAATATTGCTAAACGCTTGATAGATGGCATCAACAGGACCATTGCCGGTTGCGGCTTCAGATTTAACCTCATCACCACATTTCATTTTGACAGTTGCCGTTGCCACAATACTTGAACCAGACTGTGTACTAAAATATTCCATCACAAAATGGTCAGTTTCATCTTGCTGCTTCGTAAAGAAAGCCAAGGCTTCTAAATCATAATCAAATACTTGGCCTTTTTTATCCGCTAAATTCAAAAATGCGGTATACAATTCGTCCAATTTGAAGTCTTTACCTTCTTGGTAGCCCATTTCTTCCATACGGTGTTTCACCGCAGCGCGACCAGAACGAGAGGTTAAATTTAATTTCTCTGCTTTCAAACCAATTGACTCAGGGGTCATGATTTCGTAGGTTTCGCGATTTTTCAGTACGCCGTCTTGGTGGATCCCAGAAGAGTGGCAGAACGCATTGCTACCCACCACGGCTTTATTAGCTGGGATTGGAGTATTACATAATTGGCTTACTAATTGGCTGGTACGGTAAATTTCTTTGTGGTTTATATTGGTATGGACATTTAACATTTGCTCGCGCAATTTAATTGCCATGATCACTTCTTCTAATGCCGTATTTCCTGCGCGTTCACCTAATCCGTTGATTGTTCCTTCCACTTGGCGTGCGCCTGCTTGTACGGCACTAATGGAATTAGCCACTGACATGCCTAAGTCATCGTGGCAGTGTACAGAAATAATCGCTTTATCAATATTAGGTACACGGTTAAATAAGTCTTTAATGATCCCACCGAATTGATATGGAGTAGTGTAACCAACGGTATCAGGAATATTCACTGTGGTTGCACCTGCATTAATCGCCGCTTCAACAATGCGACATAAGTTGTCTGGATCGGTACGTCCAGCATCTTCACAAGAAAATTCAACATCATCAGTAAAACGGCGTGCATGTTTGATAGAGCCGACCGCCATATCAACAATATCATCGAATGTTTTACGTAATTTTTGTTCCACATGCAGCGCTGAAGTCGCTAACACCATGTGCAAACGGAAAGCTTCAGCCACTTTTAATGATTCGGCTGCAACATCAATATCATTGATCACGCAACGAGACAGCGCACAAATACGGCTATTTTTAATTTCACGTGCAATAGTTTGCACTGATTCAAAGTCCCCCGGGGAGGAGACAGGGAAACCAGCTTCAATAATATCAACACCTAAACGTTCTAAAGCAAAGGCGATTTGTAATTTTTCTTTGACGGATAAACTTGCCTGTAATGCCTGCTCGCCATCACGTAATGTGGTATCGAAGATAATGACTTGGTCGCTCATATTGTGTTCCTCATATTGAATTTTGTTTTATTGAATCGAGTGTTATGTTCTTCCAAAGCCGCAGGCATAAAAAAACCCGCGGGCTGCGCGGGTTCTTAATGTTTGTGGACAGTACCTTTCTATTTTCCGTCCATAAGCATACCGCGCAAATTTAATGCGAGTAGTAGTAGGCTTAGTAGGCGGATAGAAAATGTCATTTTACACTGTCTCTCATTGGTTTCTAAATTTAACTGTATTTATAGATACGTGATCTTAAAGTTAATGTCAATCATCGATTTCTTACTGTTTTTTACTAATTATGAATTAAGTTGTCGAGCTAGGAAATGTGACTATTTTCACTAATTTTCATGATGTTTTTACCTATATTTTAAGGTTAAATGCAGGGTAAAATTCTTTTGATGAATTTATTAGCTGTTTCTATTTGTGTAACATATTGTTTTTATTTCATTTTTATTTTTCTGCCAATTTATGAAAGGATAACTTGTATTAGATGAATCATTAAAATCAATATTTATTAATTAACTTAGTTATCTAATAAATGAACAGGTAAAAATGAATCTGATAATGAGAAGATTTACGGGTTCAAAATACGATTTATTATGATTTCTTCGGAAATTTGTTTTATTATTTTTGCTGAGAGTAATTGTGATTCTAATAAAAGATAATCACTCATTACTTTGGTGAATATTTGCGTTTGATAATGATCTCTATTCTGTGAATCTAATTAATGAGTAAAGTAATAGAAACGTCGTTTTAATAAATGCAGGGAAAGCGAAATAGCTTACTATCTATAAGTTGTTTCAACAATAATATTTAACGAGTTTATATATCCGTCGGTATTTGAAAGATGAATAAGCCTTTTCGTTAATGAAAAATGATAAATATATTTAGTGGAGAAAAAATGACTGATTTTGATACGATTTTAACAGGTAAAAAAGAAAGCAGTGATATTCACCTACGTAATGTTGATTTAAATTTATTAACTGTGTTTGATGTCGTTATGCAGATGCAAAATGTCACAAAAGCGGCTCAAGTTTTAGGTATGTCACAACCTGCTGTAAGTAATGCGGTATCGCGTTTAAAATCAATGTTTAATGATGAATTATTTGTTCGCTATGGCAGGGGGATCCAGCCTACGTCGCGAGCAAAGCAGCTTTTTGGACCTGTAAGGCAAGCACTGCAATTAGTGCATAATGAGTTACCCGGTGCGGGTTTTGATCCGCAAGATAGTGAGCGGTCATTTAATTTATCGATTTGTTCTCCATTAGATATTCGCTTGGCAGCCATGATCGTTGCGAAGTTTAAAATGGTTTCACCTAATATTAATTTATGCATTCATTCATTTTTAGATAATAACATTGCACATCAATTAAAGTATCAAGAAATAGATTTCTTTATCGGATACAACCAATTCGAAAAAGCCGAATATCAACATCAGGTTTTATTTGATGATGAACTTGTATTAGTCACGGCGAATAATCATCCGCGAATGACTAATTCAATTTCAGAAAATGACCTAATGAATGAACGCCACGCTATTGTATCAATGGATAATATTGGTTCATTTAGTAAGCCTTATTATTATAATACTGAATTATCACATACGATTCGCTATCAAGGAACGGATCTGAGTAGTGTACTCAATATTGTTGCACAAACCGATTTAGTGGCTATTGTGCCTAAATGGTTAGTTAATCATTATTCGGGGCAACTGAAATTACGCATATTGCCGTTGCCTTTAGAAAATCGGTCTCGTCCTTGTTACCTAACATGGCATGAATCGACAGCGAGGGATAAAGGACATCAATGGATGAAATCACAATTTAATCAAATGATTGCTGAACTACTGGAGCCTGCTGTCGCGGCTTAATATCTTCTTTAAGATACATTTTTATGGGGCCTTGAATGAAAAAATTCATGGCTCCAAAACCAGTAAATTAACTCATTATAGTGAGCGCTATGATGAGTTTTGCAGCAGACATAACATTTGCAGAAAATTTACATATAAACGCTTTCCTCTTAGGTTATTAGTCGATACACTGCCGATATTCAGCTAACACTTGTAAGCTGAAATAATGAAATGGTTAAGTTCTTGTGAAGATACCGAGTGACTTATATCTATAATGACCAATAGGGAATTAACTTTGATTACTGAAAATCTATATCCATACCATTTAGTGAATCGCTTACGTAGCAGAATCAACGCACACGGAGCAGCGAGTCGGATAGCTTTCAGTCAATGGAGTAATGGGCAACAAAGCTCATTAACATGGAAAGAAGTGGGTGAGCGAACATCGGCAATCTCTCGTCACCTTTTAGCATTAGAGGTCTCAGTACAGGAAAATATCGGGTTATTTGCCCATAATAGCATGAACTGGTCGTTGATTGACTTAGCGTCATTGCAGATCAGAGCAGTGACGGTTCCGCTTTATGCTACCAGCAGTGTTGAACAAGCCGCTTACATTATTAACGATGCCAACATTAAGGTGTTATTTGTCGGTGAACAAGCGCAATATGACATCGCGTGTCAATTGCCCGCGTTGTGTGCACAATTAAAAATGATTGTTGTCATGGATGAACGTGTTGAGTTGAGTGATAACTCAGTGAAAACTCTGCATCTATCTACATTTATGGCACAAGCACAAACAGAATACCAAATGGAGCTGGATGCACGAATTGCAGCCCATAATCTCAGTGATTTATTTACGATTATCTATACATCAGGAACCACAGGTGAGCCAAAAGGGGTTATGTTGGATTACTACAACATGGCGGCTCAACTGTATTTGCATGACGAACGGCTTCAACTTACTGAGAACGATATTTCGTTAAGTTTCTTACCCCTTTCCCATGTTTTCGAACGTGCTTGGAGTTTCTATGTTATGCACGTGGGGGCACTTAATGTCTATTTAACGGATACCAATTTAGTTCGAGAAGCTCTGGCTGATGTTAAGCCTACCGTGATGTGTGCAGTGCCGCGTTTTTATGAAAAAGTCTATAGTGCGGTGCAAGGTAAAGTCTCTAAAGCATCATGGGCACGCAGAACATTGTTTAAACTAGCAATTTCCCTTGGTAAGCAACGCGTCAAAGCGATGTCAAAAGGTCGTCAACCGTCATTAATCAATCGGGCTCTCTTCCCATTAGCGGATAAACTGGTTTTAAGTCAGATCCGTGCAGGTTTAGGGGGGCGTATCCGCTTTATGCCAGCAGCAGGTGCCCGTTTAGATGATGACGTTATTGCCTTCTTTTTATCTGCGGGGGTCGATATTAAATATGGTTATGGCATGTCAGAAACCTGTGCGACGGTTTCATGTTGGGAAAAGGGGAAATATCCTCTAGGTTCAATTGGAACACCATTACCTTCTGTGGAAGTCCGTATCGGTAAAGATGATGAAATCCAAGTGAAAGGCCCTGTGGTAATGAAGGGGTATTATAATCGCCCGAATGAAACATTGGACACATTTACCGCTGATGGTTGGCTAAAAACTGGCGATGCCGGGAAAATTGACGAGCAAGGTAACTTATATATTACCGATAGGCTGAAGGACTTAATGAAAACGTCCAACGGGAAATATATCGCCCCTCAAATGATTGAAGGGGTGTTAGGGCAAGATAAATTTATTGAGCACATTGCGGTGATTGCCGATGCTCGTAAGTTTGTTTCTGCGCTGATTGTGCCTTGTTATGACAGCTTAGAAGAATATGCTCATTCGATTAACTTAAAATATCGTGATCGCCTTGAGTTACTAAAAGACTCTAATATTGTGGCACTTTTTGAATCAAGGTTAAAAGAGCTACAGAAAAATATAGAGAACTTTCATCAAGTTAAACGTTTCACTTTATTGCCAACCACCTTTTCAATGGAAAAGGGAGAATTAACCCCAACCTTGAAATTACGCCGTAAAATTATTTCTGAGCGCTATCAATTAGAAATTGAATCTATGTACCAAGAGTAATTTTCGTTTTCATTATCAGGCTCATCTCTCTTTATAGGTGAGCCTGATCTTTATCCGAGTCCACTTTATTTATCGCCTCTCTTCTGTCCTTGTGCATACTCGTTATCAGGGAAAAATATTTCAAGTTGCGAGTTGACTGAAAAAAAGTCAATTTTTCTCCCATCTTTTTCATAGGCAGTCATTCACTCTGTCAAGTGCAAAGGTTCAAGACAATGTGAAAGTTTCGCTATTTTTGTGCTGAAATGATGTTTGCTTCGTTTCAGCCGGAGCGATATGTTAATAGCACGCATTAACCTGTTTGAATGATAAAAATAAAGGGGTAATTGATACCTCTTAACTTGCAAATAATGTCTGGGGGCAAACTCATGGAGATGTTGTCGGGAGCTGAAATGGTCGTCAAGTCATTGATTGACCAAGGCGTAAAGCACGTGTTTGGATATCCAGGCGGTGCAGTATTAGATATTTACGATGCACTGCACACCGTTGGTGGTGTTGAACATATCCTTGTGCGTCATGAACAAGCAGCGGTGCATATGGCGGATGGTTATGCTCGCTCAACGGGGGATGTTGGGGTGGTTCTGGTCACGTCTGGTCCAGGAGCAACCAATGCAATTACTGGCATTGCAACGGCATATATGGACTCAGTGCCGATGGTCGTTCTGTCAGGGCAAGTTGCCAGCTCTTTAATTGGTAATGATGCATTCCAAGAATGTGACATGGTGGGGATATCACGCCCGATTGTGAAACACAGTTTCTTGATTAAAAGCGCTGAAGAAATTCCAGAAACCATTAAAAAAGCGTTTTATATTGCGGCGAGTGGTCGACCTGGACCTGTGGTTATTGACTTCCCAAAAGACACGGTGAACCCAGCGCTTAAATTTCCCTATCGTTACCCTGAATCTGTTTCCTTGCGGTCGTACAACCCAACATTGCAAGGGCACAAAGGGCAGATTAAAAAAGCACTTTCTAAATTAATTGCCGCGAAAAAGCCGGTTTTTTATATTGGTGGTGGTGCTATCAATGCCAATTGCTCCGCTGAAATCATCGAATTAGCAGAAGCATTAAAACTCCCTGTCGTTTCTACGTTGATGGGCTTAGGGGCTTTCCCTGAAACCCATCAGCAATCCGTTGGTATGCTAGGCATGCACGGGACTTATGAAGCCAATAAAGTGATGCATAATTCGGATGTGATTTTTGCTGTTGGGGTACGCTTTGATGACCGTACAACCAATAATTTAGAAAAATATTGTCCGAATGCGACAGTGATCCAAATTGATGTTGACCCAACCTCAATTTCAAAAACGGTTAATGCAGATATTCCGATTGTGGGTGATGCAAAATTGACCTTAAAACAGATGTTAGGACAATTAGATCAAGCATCTGCGACACAAGATGAAAATGCGTTAAAAGCGTGGTGGAAAGACATTGAAGAGTGGCGCAAAAAACAGTGTTTACGCTATGAAACCAATCCAACGAAAGTAAAACCACAACAAGCAATTGAAATGATTTACCGCTTAACAAATGGCGAAGCTTACGTCACATCGGATGTGGGTCAACACCAAATGTTTGCTGCACTGTATTACCCTTTTGATAAGCCTCGCCATTGGATTAATTCAGGTGGGCTAGGCACAATGGGCTTTGGTTTACCTGCCGCTTTAGGCGTGAAGTTAGCACATCCAAATGCAACGGTGGTTTGCGTGACAGGTGATGGCAGTATTCAAATGAATATTCAAGAGCTATCAACGGCATTGCAATATGGTCTGCCAGTGTTAGTGCTGAATCTCAATAATGGTTTCTTAGGAATGGTGAAACAGTGGCAGGACATGATTTATCAAGGTCGCCATTCTCAATCCTACATGCAGTCGCTGCCTGATTTTATTAAATTAGCACAGGCGTATGGTCATGTTGGGATTTCTATCGCTTCCCCGGATGAACTGGAAGAAAAACTTAAGCAAGCTCTTGTTGAAGTGAATGAAAACCAACGCTTAGTATTTGTTGATATCAATATTGATGAAACCGAACATGTTTATCCAATGCAAATTCGTGGTGGCGCAATGGACGAAATGTGGTTGAGTAAAACAGAGAGGACCTGATCATGCGTCGTATTTTATCCGTTTTATTAGAAAATGAATCTGGTGCCTTATCCCGTGTCATCGGTCTGTTCTCTCAGCGCGGTTATAATATTGAAAGTTTGACTGTTGCACCGACTGATGATCCTACGCTATCCCGTATGACCATCCAAACCAAAGGTGATGCAAAGGTTCTTGAACAAATTGAGAAACAGTTGCACAAGCTAGTGGATGTTTTACGTGTGAGTGAGCTGACGGCTTCAGCACATATTGAACGTGAGATCATGTTAGTGAAGCTACAAGCTTCTGGTTATGGGCGTGATGAAGTGAAGCGTTGCGCGGATATTTTCCGTGGGCAAATCGTTGATGTTACACCGACGCTTTATACCGTTCAGCTTGCAGGAACAAGCGATAAACTGGATGCTTTTATTGAATCAGTACGTGGTGTTGCTGAAATTGTTGAAGTTGTGCGTTCCGGTATCGTTGGTGTTTCACGTGGCGATAAAATTATGCGATGAAAAATTTATCATCCAAAGGTAGAATACTCGGATATAAGGTCTCGAATGACTCGGGACTATTTCCGAAATTAAAAAGAGGTTAACGTGAAACTGGATGAGATAGCCCGTTTAGCGGGTGTTTCCCGCACAACGGCTAGTTATGTGATCAACGGCAAAGCCAAGCAGTATCGAGTCAGCGATAAAACTGTTGAAAAAGTGATGGCAGTCGTCAGAGAGCACAATTACCATCCAAATGCAGTTGCTGCGGGGCTACGTGCAGGGCGCACCCGTTCCATTGGGTTGGTGATCCCTGATCTGGAAAATACCAGCTATACACGTATAGCGAATTATTTAGAAAGGCAGGCACGTCAACGTGGTTACCAACTGTTAATCGCTTGCTCTGAAGATCAACCCGATAACGAAATTCGTTGTGTTGAACACCTGTTACAGCGCCAAGTTGATGCCATTATTGTGTCTACAGCACTCCCACCAGAACACCCTTTTTACCAACGCTGGGCAAATCGGTCGCTCCCTATCATTGCATTAGATAGAGCGCTTGAAAAAGAGCACTTTATTAGCGTTGTAGGGGACGACCAAGAAGATGCTTTCATGATTTCAGCAGAATTGCGTAAGTTCAAAGCTGAATCGGTATTGTATTTAGGGGCGTTACCTGAACTGTCTGTCAGTTATTTGCGTGAACAAGGTTTTCGCAAAGCATGGAATGGCGATACACGTGAAGTTGACTATTTGTATGCTAATAGCTATGAGCGTGATTCCGCAGCAGAAGTGTTTGCAAATTGGTTAGACAGTGGTAATGAAATGCCTGATGCGTTATTTACGACATCTTTTTCATTACTCCAAGGTGTACTGGATGTGGCATTAAAACGCAGTGGTCGCTTACCTGAGCACATGGTCATCGCCACCTTTGGGGATAACGAATTATTGGATTTCCTCGGTTGCCCTGTGTTGTCACTTGCTCAGCGTCATCGGGATATTGCAGAACGTATTTTAGAGCTCGTATTAGCAAGCCTTGACGAGAAACAAAAACCGGATACCGGTATAACTCGAATTCGTCGTGATCTCTGTCGTCGCGGAAGTTTAGGCCGTAAGCAATAAAAATAGCCTTAACTTTGGGCAATCAGTGTAAAGCCTCGCAATAATGAGTGATGTTGATCACTATTATGAGTAATATAAGGGCCCCTATATACTAGGGGCCCTTTTTTGTAGGCTTAAAATCAGCAAATATTTCACTTTAGGAATTATCCTAATCGGTTTTTTTGCTTATTTTGTAACAAAAGCTAAATGTGGCAAAAATAAAAAAACAGTCACTATTGTGAATAGCGGTATCGACCGAGTCAGTTTTTTCTTGATAAGAGTACTGTTTATTAAAACAGTTATTTAGTTATTTGAAATATAAAGATTTTATTTTGCTAGCGTGGTGTTTTTATTTTGAGTGGCTTCTAACATTATTTTGAGAACAGATTAAAAGTAAAGAATTGGTACGAAATACACTGATGAAAAATGAGATATAGATTGGATTTAGCGTAATTTGTATAATTTCGCAGCAACAAATAACGTTTTTGCGGTTTTGTGTGAAATTTATAAAATATGCTAATTATATCAATTTGTTATTTCTTATTTTCTTTCCAAGTCAGATTTTATCCATCCTTATATTTTCTGAATTGTTCTGTAAATAAACCTAAAGCTGGACGTGACTGGCTTGACAAGGTTTTCATACCATTCGTAAACTTTATATGTGGAGAATTGTGGGGTAAAGTGGGAGACAAGGAAATAAAAGGGGTTTAATCGGGTATGTTTCGTGGGGCAACACTGGTTAATCTCGACAGCAAAGGGCGGCTAACCGTGCCTACTCGTTATCGAGGAATGCTGATTGAGGAAGCGAAAGGGCAAATGGTGTGTACCATTGACCTTCACCAGCCATGTCTGCTGCTTTATACCTTGCCTGAATGGGAGATCATTGAAGAGAAACTTTCGCGCTTATCCACGATGAACGAAGCAGAGCGACGCGTTCAACGGCTTTTACTCGGTCATGCCAGCGAATGCCAGATGGATAATGCAGGACGTCTTTTGTTAGCCAATACATTGCGACAACACGCAGGGCTAACCAAAGAGGTCATGTTGGTTGGCCAAATAAATAAATTTGAACTTTGGGATGAGCAAACTTGGTACAAACAAGTGGAAAATGATATCGCTGCTGAGCGTCTCACCACAGAACCACTCTCAGCCCGTTTACAGGATTTGTCACTATAACAATGACGCAACAGCAATTTAAGCACGTAACCGTATTATTGGATGAAGCCGTTAATGGTTTGAATATTAAGCCAAATGGTATTTATATCGACGGCACATTTGGTCGTGGTGGTCATTCTCGCTTAATTTTAAGTCAACTGGGTGAAAATGGACGTTTAATTGCCATTGACCGCGACCCAGAGGCAATTAAAGCGGCCCAATCCATTGATGATCCGCGTTTTACCATTAAACACGGGCCATTCTCTGAAATAGCAAAGTATGTGGAAGAAGAAGGGCTGGTGGGGCAAATCGATGGTGTTTTACTCGATTTAGGCGTGTCTTCACCGCAATTGGACGACCCAGAAAGAGGGTTTTCGTTTATGCGTGACGGGCCATTAGATATGCGTATGGATCCCACAAAAGGTCAATCGGCACAGCAGTGGTTAATGAATGCCGACGCTGACGATATTGCGTGGGTGCTAAAAACCTTTGGTGAAGAGCGTTTTTCAAAGCGAATCGCAAGGGCGATAGTCGAACGTAATCATAATCCTGAAGAAGAGCCATTAACTCGTACACGTCATCTGGCTGAATTAATTTCAAAAGTCAGCCCGATGAAAGACCGACATAAGCACCCTGCGACTCGGAGCTTTCAGGCGATCCGCATCTATATAAATAGCGAGCTGGAAGAGATTGAGCAAGCCTTGAACGGTGCGATGGCGGTTTTAGCGCCGCAAGGGCGTTTGTCAGTGATCAGTTTTCACTCTTTAGAAGACAGATTAGTGAAACAATTTATTCGTAAAAATAGTAAAGGGCCGAGTGTCCCCGCAGGGATCCCTCTGACGGAAACGCAAATTAAAGCGTTAGGGGCGGCACAGTTACGTGATTTAGGCAAAATGAAGCCTTCCGATAACGAAATTGATGAAAATCCACGGGCACGTAGTTCGGTGCTGCGTTTTGCAGAAAAGGCGACACAATAATGATCCCTGAAAGGCACAGCCTAGCACGCGTGATTGGACGTGACTTATTTCGCTACGGTATCGTTCCTTTGATTTTATTGGCTGCAATTATTATTAGCGCGGTGTTTGTGGTGACGACAGCTCACGAAACGCGTTTATTAACTGCAACAAAAGACAAATTATATGAAGAGAAAGATTCTCTGGATATTGAATGGCGCAATCTGATCCTTGAGGAAAATGCCTTAGGGAGCCATAGCCGGATTGAACGTTTGTCCGTTGATAAATTACAGATGGTTCAAGTTGAGCCATCGCAAGAAAAAATTATTGTTTCTCAACAATAAAAAGGGTTCCAATGAAAGCACCAAAAGCAGCAAGAAATAAGAAACAAGAAGAAAGTACCAGCTTTGTCCGCTGGCGCTTTATTTTGCTGTGCGGGTGCATTGTCTTGGCATTAGTGGGGTTACTAACGCGCGTTGCCTACTTACAAATTATTGCCCCTGAAAAGCTTGTCAAAGAGGGGGACTTGCGCTCTTTACGCGTTCAGGAAGTGGCGACGGCTCGGGGTATGATTAGCGACCGTGAAGGGCGGCAGCTTGCTGTTAGTGTTCCCGTCAATGCGATTTGGGCTGATCCAAAAGAAGTGTTTGAGAAAGGTGGGGTTAGCAACGATGAGCACTGGAAAGCACTTGCAGATGCACTCGAAATTCCACTGGAACAAATTACCAAAAAAATATCGGCCAACCCGCGTGGCCGTTTTGTGTATTTAGCCCGCCAAGTTAACCCGTCTATTGGTGATTATGTTAAAAAATTAAAAATTCCGGGTATTTATCTGCGTAAAGAATCCCGCCGTTATTATCCTTCAGGCCCAGTGACTGCGCATTTACTTGGTGTGACGAATATTGATGGGGAAGGTATTGAAGGCGTTGAAAAAAGCTTTGACCGCTGGCTAAAAGGTTCTCCGGGAGAACGTACTGTTCGTAAAGACCGCAATGGCCGAGTGATTGAAACGATTTCGTCTGTTGATAGCCAAGCGGCGCATAACTTAACGTTGAGTATCGATGAACGTATTCAATCGATCGTTTACCGAGAACTTACTCGCGGCGTGCAAGAAAACAAAGCTGAATCAGGTGTGGCGATTTTGGTGGATGTGCACACAGGTGAAATTTTGGCGATGGCAAACAGCCCATCTTATAACCCAAATAATCTTGCCGGTACCTCTATGGATGCCATGCGTAACCGTGCGATAACCGATATTTTTGAACCGGGCTCAACGGTAAAACCCATGGTGGTAATGAGTGCACTGCACAATAAAATTATTAAAGAAAACTCAGTAATTAATACATATCCGTATCGTATTAGCGGTCATGAAATCAAAGACGTTGCGCGCTATGCGGAATTAACCATTACTGGGATTTTACAGAAGTCGAGTAACGTGGGTGTTTCTAAACTGGCGTTAGCGATGCCTGCTACAGAGCTGGTGGATGTGTATAGCCGCTTTGGGTTTGGCAAGCCGACTAATCTGGGGTTAGTCGGGGAAAGTAGTGGCATCTTTCCAAGTAAAAAAACACGGTGGTCTGATTTAGATAGGGCCACCTTTTCTTTTGGCTACGGGCAAATGGTAACACCGTTACAATTAGCGCGAGCTTACGCAACAATCGGTAGTTTTGGTATCTACAGACCATTATCCATCACAAAAGTGGATCCACCGGTTCCGGGGACGCGAGTTTTCCCAGAGCCAATTATGCGCACCGTGGTACATATGATGGAAAGTGTGGCATTACCCGGCGGTGGTGGTGCTCGAGCCGCTATTAAAGGCTACCGAATCGCAATTAAAACGGGAACGGCGAAAAAAGTCGGTCCTGAAGGGCGCTATGTTGAAAAATACCTCGCTTATGCCGCGGGGGTCGCGCCTGCGAGTAATCCACGCTATGCGCTTGTTGTACTGATCAACGAGCCAAGCGGCGGTAAATATTACGGAGGGGCAGTTTCTGCTCCCGTGTTTGGCTCAATTATGGGTGGTGTTTTACGACTGATGAATGTTGAGCCAGATGCATTACAACCTAACGATAAAAATGAAATTGTGAACAGTCAAAAAGAGGTTAAAAGTGGCAGATCGTAATCTTTGTGATCTCCTCGCACCGTTTGGTGTGAGCACAACTCCTATCTCACTACGTGAGATGACGCTAGACAGCCGAAAGGCTGCCGCGGGCGATCTGTTTATTGCCATAAAAGGCCATCAGTCGGATGGTCGGCACTATATTCCTCAAGCGATTGCACAAGGGGTTAGTGCTGTGATTGCAGAGGCACAAGGTGAAGCCGAAGAAGGCGAAATTCGTTTTGTTCACGGTGTGCCAGTTATTTATCTTAATGACTTAAACAACCGATTATCGGCACTGGCTGGTGAGTTTTATCAGCAGCCTTCTAGCCAAATGAAATTAGTGGGTGTGACAGGAACGAACGGCAAAACCACGACAACTCAACTTATCGCACAGTGGGCTCAAGGTCTTGGTGAGACCAGTGCTGTGATGGGAACTGTTGGGAATGGTTTATTAGGTCAGGTTTCGCCAACGGAAAATACCACGGGATCTGCGGTGGATATTCAGCTCGAATTGACGCAATTATTAAATAAAAAAGCCACGCTGACGGCCATGGAAGTTTCTTCCCACGGTTTAGTACAAGGTCGTGTGGCAGCATTGCAATTTGAAGCGGCGGTATTTACTAACCTAAGTCGCGATCACCTTGATTATCATGGTGATATGGAAAACTACGAAGCGGCTAAGTGGCTATTGTTCTCGACACATCAAACAAAAAATCAAATTATTAATGCCGATGATCAAGTAGGACTGAAATGGTTGCTGCGCTTACCACAAGCGTGTGCCGTGACGATGGAAAACCGGATCCCAGCAAATTGGCAAGGTCCATGGTTAAAAGCCACAAACGTGGAATACCACGACAAAGGTGCCACCATTCATTTTGATTCCTCGTGGGGTAATGGTTCATTTGAAAGCCCATTGATGGGGGCATTCAACGTCAGTAACTTATTAGTTGCGATGGCGACCTTGTTAATGATGGATTATCCACTTGAGAAATTATTAGCATCGACATCTTCCCTTTCCCCAGTGTGTGGTCGAATGGAAGTCTTTAGCGCACCGAACAAACCGACCGTTGTTGTCGACTATGCACATACACCGGATGCCTTAGAAAAAGCCCTCTCGGCGGCTCGTTTACATTGTAAAGGACGCCTTTGGTGTGTGTTTGGTTGCGGTGGGGATCGTGACAAGGGTAAGCGCCCACTGATGGGCGCAGCTGCTGAAGAGTGGGCAGATAAAATTGTGATCACTGACGATAACCCACGTAGTGAAGACCCGAACGATATTATTAACGATATTTTGGCCGGGTTGTTAGATCCTAGCCGCGCTTTAGCGATACCGGGACGCCCAGAAGCGGTTACCAATACGATTTTGCAAGCGTCGCCAGATGATGTGATTGTCCTTGCAGGTAAAGGTCATGAAGATTACCAAATCATTGGCAATCGCAAGTTGGACTACTCAGACCGTTTAACGGTGGCACGGCTATTGGGGGTGATCGCATGATCCCATTAACCCTCACACAACTTGCAAAATTGACCTCTGGAGAGATTGAATTCTCACCTACCAGTGAGTTACTGCTTGAAACTGTCAGTACAGACAGTCGTAAAATTGGCGAAAACAGCCTGTTTATTGCGCTTAAAGGTGAGCGCTTTGATGCCCACGATTTTGCTGAGCAAGTGGTGGCAGACGGTGCGAAAGCATTATTAGTTGAGCGCAAATTGGCGGTCAACTGTCCTCAAGTCATTGTGGAAAATACTCGTATTGCGATGGGGCAATTGGCGGCTTGGGTTCGCCAGCAAGTGAGTGCTCGCATTGTCGGTTTAACAGGGTCATCAGGTAAAACCTCCGTGAAGGAAATGACCGCATCCATTTTGGCTCAACGTGGTAAAACTTTATATACCGCCGGTAACCTAAATAATGATATTGGCGTGCCATTAACGCTATTTCGTTTGACTCCAGAGTATGAGTTCGCTGTGATTGAAATGGGGGCTAACCATCCACATGAAATCGCGTATACCACCAATATTGTGAAGCCCGAAAGCGCATTAGTTAACAATTTATTTGGCGCACATTTAGCGGGGTTTGGGTCTCCTGAAGGTGTTGCTCAAGCCAAGGGTGAAATTTATCAAGGGCTCCCTGAAGAAGGGACCGCGATTGTGAACTTGGATAGCTACAGTGAAAAATGGCAGTTCCAACCACGCCAAACTGTGTGGTATTACTCACTGACACCGCAATCTAAAGCTGATTTTTACCCGACCGATATTCAAATCAATCAGTTGACGACCGATTTTGTATTACATACCCCAGTCGGGCGTGCTGATCTCACATTACCGTTACCGGGCATACACAATATTGCCAACGTACTTGCGGCGAGTGCATTAGCCATTTCGGTTGGGGCGAGCCTTGAAGACATCAAAAATGGCATAGCAAATACGAAAGCGGTACCGGGACGCTTATATCCTATTCGCTTAGCAGAACAGAAAGTGGTGTTAGATGACACTTATAATGCTAATGATGGCTCCATGATTGCGGCCATAAAGGTGCTAGAAAAAATGCCGGGCTACCGCATTTTAGTGGTGGGGGATATGGGGGAACTGGGCGATTACGCACAAGAGTGCCATCAGCGTGTTGGCCTAGCGGCAAAACAGGCTGGTTTAGACAAAGTATTAAGCGTTGGTCAACTGAGTGAGTTGATCAGTGAATTAAGTGAGTGTGGTGAGCACTTCACGGTGAAAACCGATTTATTAACCCGACTAATTCCGCTAGCACAGCAGAATGATGTTGTTTCCATTTTAGTTAAAGGTTCACGCAGCGCCGCGATGGAAGATGTCGTGAATGCATTGAAGGAGTGCTTTGAATGTTAGTCTGGCTTGCCGAAATGTTAGTCCACAAGTTTTCTGTTTTTAACGTCTTTTCGTACCTGACGTTCAGAGCCATTGTCGGTTTGCTGACTGCACTTTCGATTGCGTTATGGATGGGACCGCATCTAATTACTTACCTGCAAAAAATGCAAATTGGGCAAGTGGTACGTAACGAGGGGCCAGAATCACACTTTAGTAAACGCGGCACCCCAACAATGGGGGGATTATTGATCCTATTTTCCATCACCGTGTCTGTTCTACTGTGGGCGCGTTTAGATAATCCGTACGTTTGGTGTGTATTGCTGGTGTTAATCGGTTACGGCATCGTTGGCTTTGTGGATGATTACCGCAAAGTGGTGAGAAAAGACACTCGTGGCTTAATTGCTCGTTGGAAGTATTTCTGGCAGTCCATCATCGCGCTAATCGTTGCATTTTCCATGTATGCCATTGGGAAGGATACGCCAGCGACACAATTGGTTGTGCCATTTTTCAAAGATGTGATGCCACAACTGGGGATGTTGTACATTTTACTGACGTACTTTGTGATTGTCGGTACCAGTAACGCAGTAAATTTGACAGATGGTCTTGATGGTTTGGCTATCATGCCAACGGTATTTGTTGCTGCCGGTTTTGCCTTAGTCGCATGGGCGACAGGTAACGTTAATTTTGCGAGTTACCTACACATTCCGTTTTTACCACATGCGGGTGAATTGGTGATTGTCTGTACTGCCATTGTAGGGGCAGGTTTAGGTTTTCTTTGGTTTAACACTTATCCTGCGCAAGTTTTTATGGGCGATGTTGGTTCACTGGCTCTTGGTGGCGCATTAGGCACTATTGCTGTTTTGTTACGCCAAGAATTCTTATTAGTCGTGATGGGCGGGGTGTTTGTGGTTGAAACCTTGTCCGTTATTTTACAGGTTGGTTCGTTTAAATTACGCGGTCAACGGATCTTCCGCATGGCACCAATTCACCACCATTATGAATTGAAAGGCTGGCCAGAACCTCGAGTGATCGTGCGTTTTTGGATTATTTCCTTGATGCTAGTGCTGATTGGCCTGGCAACGTTAAAGGTGCGTTAATATGGTTGAATATCTGGGTAAGAACGTTGTGATTATCGGTCTGGGGATAACCGGCCTATCTTGCGTTCAATTTTTCATTGAGCGTGGTGTTGTGCCACGAGTGATGGATACCCGAGCAACACCGCCCGGCGTGGATAAATTGCCTGATAATGTGCAGTGCCACAGTGGGAGTTTAAATAATGCATGGCTACAAGAAGCTGATTTGATCGTTGCAAGTCCTGGGATCGCGTTAGCCACACCACAATTACAGCAAGCGGCACAAAATGGGATTGAAATTGTTGGTGATATCGAACTGTTTTGCCGCGAAGCAGATGCACCGATTGTGGCCATTACAGGGTCAAATGGTAAAAGCACAGTGACCTCATTAGTGGGCGAAATGGCAAAAGCGGCGGGAATTTCTGTTGGTGTGGGCGGTAATATCGGTACGCCGGCACTCACTTTGCTTAATTCAGGTCATGAATTGTACGTTTTAGAGTTATCCAGTTTTCAGCTCGAAACCACTTCAAGCTTAAAAGCGGCGGCCGCGACGGTACTGAATATCAGCGAAGATCATATGGATCGATATCCGCTGGGGTTAGCGCAATATCGTCGTGCGAAATTAAAAATTTATCACCAAGCACAACATTGCATTGTAAATAGGCAAGACGCGTTAACACTGCCTGAAGAACAATCCGCTGATGAATGCATTAGTTTTGGGGTGAACAGCGGTGATTATTGTTTTGATACTAAAAATCGTGTGCTGATGGTCAACGGTGAAACACTGTTGGATGTCAATGAGATGCGCCTAACGGGGCAACATAACTATTTGAATGCATTGGCAGCGTTAGCCCTTGCTGATGCGGTGAATATTCCTCGTCAAGCTTGTATTAACGTACTGAAAACCTATGCAGGATTAGCACATCGATTCGAATTGGTATTATTTAACAAAGGGGTACGTTGGATTAATGACTCCAAAGCAACCAATGTAGGCAGCACAGAAGCCGCATTAAATGGGTTACATGTCGATGGTTCCGTGTATTTATTATTAGGTGGTGATGGTAAGTCAGCTGATTTTTCACCGTTAAAACAATATATTGCAGCGGATAACTACCATTTATATTGCTTTGGGCGTGATGGTAAAGTATTGGCATCATTAGCACCTGAAAAATCGGTGTTAACTGACACAATGGAACAAAGTATGCGCCAAATTGCACCGCAGTTAAAAGCTGGGGACATGGTGTTACTATCACCAGCCTGTGCCAGTTTGGATCAGTTTAAAAACTTTGAGCAGCGTGGTGCTATCTTTGCTCAATTAGCGAAGGAGCTTGGGTAATGGGCATACCGGGTGCGATGCGTTTAAAAAATTGGGTCATTGGCGAAAAAAATGGCGTGATTTCAGGCTCAACGCTGTACGACCGTACATTAGTGTGGTTGGCATTCGGTTTAGCGGCGATAGGTTTCATTATGGTGACTTCCGCCTCAATGCCCGTGGGGCAGCGTCTCACCGAAGATCCGTTTTATTTTGCAAAACGCGATATGGTCTATCTCATTATTGCTTTCGCCTTATCATTAGGGGTCATGCGTATCCCGATGGCTTTTTGGGAAAAGTATAATTTCCTATTTTTGATGGGCTCATTGGCCATGTTAGTGGTGGTATTAGTTGCAGGGAGCTCGGTTAACGGAGCTTCCCGCTGGATTGACGTAGGGTTAGTGAAAATTCAGCCTGCTGAAATTTCTAAATTCACCTTATTTTGCTATGTTTCCAGTTACTTAGTTCGTAAGTCCGAAGAGGTTCGCACGCGTTTTCTCGGTTTTATTAAACCGATGTGTATTTTGATTGTGATGGCGTCATTACTGCTTTTACAACCTGACTTAGGTACGGTAATAGTGTTAGTTGTCACCACGTTAGGCTTATTATTTTTAGCAGGTGCAAGGTTAGCGCCATTTATTATCGGTATTGCCGCCTGTGTGGTGGGTGTGCTAGCGCTGATTTGGTTTGAACCTTATCGTTTACGCCGTGTGACGTCATTTTTAAATCCGTGGGATGACCCATTCGGTAGTGGTTATCAGTTAACCCAGTCATTAATGGCGTTTGGCCGAGGGGAAATGTTTGGGCAAGGGTTAGGCAATTCCGTACAGAAACTCGAGTATCTGCCGGAAGCCCATACAGACTTTATTTTCTCTGTCTTAGCGGAAGAGCTTGGCTATGTTGGGGTTGTATTGGTTCTATTAATGGTGTTTATGCTGGCATTTAGGGCGATGATGATTGGTCGCCGTGCATTGATGTCTAACCAGTTATTTAGTGGCTACATGGCTTGCTCCATCGGTATTTGGTTTACTTTCCAAGCCTTGGTTAACGTCGGTGCCGCATCCGGCATGTTACCAACAAAAGGATTAACATTACCTCTTATTAGTTATGGTGGTTCCAGTTTATTGGTGATGGCTGCGGCGATAGCGGTATTACTGCGAATTGATTTTGAAACACGTCTTGAAAAAGCGCAGGCGTTTGTAAGGAGTACCAAATGAGTCAGCAAAAAAAATTACTGGTCATGGCAGGCGGCACTGGAGGACATGTTTTCCCCGGTTTAGCTGTGGCGCATTATTTGCAGGCTCAAGGCTGGGAAATTCGTTGGTTAGGAACTGCGGATAGAATGGAAGCAACTTTAGTGCCTAAACATGGCATTGATATTGAATTTATACAGATTTCTGGTTTAAGAGGCAAAGGAATTGCAGCCCAACTTGGCGCACCATGGCGTATTTATAAAGCGATCCGCCAAGCGAAAGCGATCATTAAACGCTACCAACCTGATGCGGTATTAGGTATGGGGGGATATGTTTCAGGTCCCGGTGGTATTGCGGCTTGGCAGTGTGGTGTACCTGTTGTTTTGCATGAACAAAATGGCATTGCGGGGTTAACAAACAAATGGTTATCGCGCATCGCAAAACGGGTTTTGCAAGCGTTTCCTGGGGCATTTCCAGATGCGCCCGTTGTCGGCAACCCAGTTCGCGAAGACGTTTTGGCGCTTCCTGAGCCAGCGGTGCGTTTAGCGGGGCGTGAAGGTGCAATACGCGTCTTAGTTGTCGGGGGCAGCCAAGGTGCCCGTATTTTGAATCAGGTGATGCCGAAAGTTGCTGCAAAAGTAGGCAAACAGTTAAATATCTGGCATCAAGCAGGAAAAGGCAGTCAGGGATCCACAGAAGCGTTGTATAATGAACAACTGCAAGTTTCAGGCAATTCCGAGTATAAAGTTACTGAATTTATTGACGATATGGCGCAAGCTTATGCATGGGCAGATATTGTTGTCTGTCGTTCAGGTGCATTGACTGTTAGCGAAATTGCAGCCGCAGGCTTACCGGCTATTTTCGTTCCTTTCCAGCATAAAGATCGCCAGCAATATTGGAATGCGCTGCCACTGGAAAAAGCGGGTGCGGCTAAAATTCTCGAACAGCCACAATTTACGGCTGATGCTGTGGCTGAATTGTTAGAGCAATGGGACAGAGCAGAATTATTGTCGATGGCAAAAAAAGCCCATGATTGTGCAATCGGTGATGCAACTGAACGTGTTGCCGCTGTGATTTGCGAAGTGGCTAAATAATTTTAGCCACATTTGATACTGATTTTACAAGAAGCGAAGAAATAGAGTGAATACACAACAATTAGCGAAATTAAGAACATCCGTGCCAGAAATGAGACGAGTTAGGCACATCCATTTTGTCGGCATCGGCGGTGCTGGCATGGGAGGTATCGCTGAAGTGTTGGCAAATGAAGGCTATGAAATTAGTGGTTCAGACTTGGCGCCCAATGCAGTGACTCAACAATTAACCGAATTAGGTGCAACCATTTATTTTAATCACCGTCCGGAAAATGTTGAAAATGCGAGTGTTGTCGTTGTTTCCACCGCGATTTCAAATGAAAACCCTGAAATTCAAGCGGCAAAAGAATTACGTATTCCTGTTATTCGTCGAGCAGAAATGTTAGCTGAATTAATGCGTTATCGTCATGGTATCGCCGTTGCGGGGACACACGGTAAAACCACTACCACCGCAATGATTTCCAGTATTTATGCACAAGCAGGTTTAGATCCCACGTTTGTTAACGGTGGGTTAGTAAAATCAGCGGGAACCCATGCACGTTTAGGTACCAGCCGTTACTTGATAGCGGAAGCCGATGAAAGTGATGCCTCGTTCTTGCATTTGCAACCATTAGTGGCCGTGGTGACAAATATCGAAGCTGATCACATGGATACTTACCAAGGCAACTTTGATAATTTGACGGATACGTTCATTAACTTCCTGCACAACTTACCATTTTATGGTCGTGCAGTGATGTGTATCGATGATCCCGTTATCCGCTCATTATTGCCAAAAATTGGTCGCTACATTACCACTTATGGTTTCAGTGAAGGCGCCGATGTGCGTATCACGAAATATGAACAAAAAGGTAATCAAGGCTTTTTCACGATAGCACGTGAAGGTCTACCAGAATTGACAGTCGTATTAAATGCACCGGGTCGCCATAATGCGTTAAATGCAACGGCTGCGGTTGCAGTTGCAACAGAAGAAGGCATTGATGACTTACACATTTTGTCTGCATTAGTGGAATTCCAAGGTACGGGTCGCCGTTTTGACTTTCTTGGTAATTTTTCATTACGCAATGTGAATGGCAAAGAAGGGGAAGTCATGTTAGTGGATGACTATGGTCACCATCCAACCGAGGTTGATGCCACTATCAAAGCAGCAAGAGCAGGTTGGCCAGACAAACGCATCGTGATGATCTTTCAACCGCATCGCTATACACGTACCCGTGATTTATATGACGATTTTGTCAATGTATTGGGGCAGGTGGATGTGTTGCTGATGTTAGATGTGTATTCAGCGGGTGAAAAACATGTCGCAGGGGCTGATAGTCGCTCGTTATGCAGGACAATTCGTGGTCGTGGTCAAATTGACCCAATTTACGTTGCGGAGCCGGAACAAATTCCACACCTGTTAGCTCAAACTCTTGATGAAAATGATTTAATTTTAGTTCAAGGCGCAGGAAATATTGGTAAAATAGCGAAAACACTCGCGGAAACGAAATTGCAACCGCCGATGGTTGAGGAATAAACATGGCAGAGAAAATTGCGGTGCTATTTGGTGGAACATCAGCTGAACGTGAAGTATCACTTCAGTCAGGAAATGCCGTGCTAGCGGGACTTCGCGCTAGTGGGGTTGATGCACATCCTATTGATACCAAAACTTTCCCTGTGATTACCCTAAAAGAAGCCAGTTTTGATAAAGTTTTCATCGCATTACATGGTCGCGGCGGTGAAGATGGCACTGTCCAAGGGATGCTTGAATACCTTGGCCTGCCATACACGGGGAGTGGTGTAATGGCTTCTGCGCTGAGCATGGATAAGCTTAGAACAAAACAATTATGGCAAGGTGCGGGACTAAGTGTATCTCCTTATATATACTTAACTAAACAGCAACATTTGCAGATGACCTGTGAACAAATCACGGCAAAAGTTAACACGCTGGGTTTGCCATTAATTGTAAAACCAAGTTTAGAAGGCTCAAGTGTTGGCATGAGCAAAGTTGATAGCTTAGACGCGTTACCTGCTGCACTTGAACTCGCGTTTCGTTTTGACGAAACCGTATTAGTTGAGAAGTGGCTCAGTGGTCCTGAATACACCATCGCGGTATTAGGTGATAAAACACTACCGTCGATTCGCATCCAACCACCGGGCATATTTTATGACTACGAAGCAAAGTATTTGTCTGATGAGACACAATATTTTTGCCCAAGTGGTTTAGATGCACAGCGTGAGACTGAGCTTGCTGAGTTAGCCATGAATGCGTATTTAGCCGTTGGTTGTGAGGGTTGGGGGCGTGTTGATGTGATGCAAGATAGCGATGGGCAGTTTTACTTGTTGGAAGTTAACACTTCACCGGGTATGACAAGCCATAGCTTAGTGCCGATGGCAGCACGCCAAGCAGGTTTAGATTTTTCGCAGTTAGTCGTGCGAATTTTGGAATTGGCGCGTTAATATGTCACAAGCAGCGTTAAACGTCAGACATTCTAATCATCACAACGATGATGACCCGCGTTCAGGGCCAAGTAACGGTGCATTTTTAGGTGGGTTGTTCTTCTTTCTCATCGTTGTGGGCACCATCGTTTGGAGTGGCTGGATGGTGATGACATGGATGAAAGACGCGGACAGATTACCGATGTCAAAGTTAGTCTTAACCGGTGAGCGTCATTACACCAAAAACGATGATGTAAGAAAGGCAATTTTATCGTTAGGGCAGCCGGGGACATTTATGACTGTTGATGTCAACGCTATCCAAAACCAAATAAGTATGATGCCATGGATACGCCAAGTTACCGTGCGTAAACAATGGCCAGATGAATTAAAGATCCATATTGTTGAGTACCAACCGTTCGCCAGATGGAATGATCAAAGCATGGTGGATGTGGAGGGTCGGGTGTTTAACTTACCCGCAAGTGAAAATGGTAAAGGTGATTATGTCTTGCTTTATGGTCCGCAAGGCAGCCAAAAAGAAGTACTGAAAGAACTTGCCAATTTTAAAAATACGCTTGCGACTAATAAGTTAAAACTTAAATCGTTATCAATGACAGCCCGCCATGCGTGGCAAATTATTTTGGATAACGATGTCCGAATTGAACTTGGCAAAAAAGATGTTTCAGAGCGGTTAAATCGGTTCCTTGAACTTTATCCGCTTTTGCAGCAAACAACGGACAAACGAGTCGACTATGTCGATTTACGTTATACCAGTGGTGCTGCGGTGGGTTGGGCACCAGTTTTGGTCGATGCACCACCGGGGTTACAATAAATAATATTGCTAATAACTCAAACTAGGCAGAAGAAATGATTAAAGCAACGGACAGAAAATTAGTGGTAGGCCTTGAAATTGGAACTTCCAAGGTATCGGCCCTTGTTGGCGAAATTCTGCCCGATGGTATGGTTAATATTATCGGGGTGGGAAGCTGTCCATCTCGTGGAATGGATAAAGGCGGCGTAAACGACTTAGAGTCTGTCGTAAAATGTGTTCAAAGGGCTATCGACCAAGCAGAACTGATGGCGGATTGCCAAATTTCCTCTGTCTATCTGGCGTTATCAGGTAAGCATGTCAGTTGCCAAAATGAAATTGGCATGGTGCCAATATCTGAAGAAGAAGTGACACAAGAGGATGTTGATAGCGTTGTGCACACGGCGAAATCTGTGCGTGTTCGTGATGAACATCGAATTTTGCACGTGATCCCGCAAGAGTTTGCGATTGACTACCAAGAAGGGATTAAAAACCCGGTTGGTTTGTCTGGTGTACGCATGCAAGCAAAAGTTCATTTGATTACTTGCCATAATGATATGGCGAAAAACATTGTGAAAGCAGTTGAGCGCTGTGGCCTAAAAGTTGACCAGCTCATTTTTGCAGGTCTCGCAGCAAGCTATAGCGTATTAACCGAAGATGAACGTGAATTAGGTGTGTGCGTGGTTGATATCGGTGGTGGTACCATGGATATGGCCGTTTATACGGGTGGCGCGTTACGTCATACCAAAGTTATTCCTTATGCAGGGAATGTTGTTACCAGTGACATCGCTTATGCATTCGGTACACCACCAAGTGATGCAGAAGCAATTAAAGTTCGCCACGGTTGTGCTGTCGGTTCGATAGTGAGTAAAGATGAAACGGTGGAAGTGCCGAGTGTAGGTGGTCGACCACCGAGAAGTTTACAACGTCAAACCTTAGCAGAAGTCATCGAGCCGCGGTATACTGAGCTGTTAAACTTAGTCAATGAAGAAATTTTAAATTTACAGGAACAGTTACGCCAACAAGGTGTCAAACACCATTTAGCGGCGGGTATTGTCTTAACAGGCGGCGCTGCACAAATTGACGGTTTAGTGGAGTGCGCACAAAAAGTGTTCCATACGCAGGTCCGTATTGGTACGCCGCTAAACATTACTGGGTTAACGGATTACGCGCAGGAGCCATATTATTCTACAGCAGTAGGGCTTCTGCATTACGGTAAAGAAAGCCATCTTGGCGATGATACCGAGACAGAAAAGCGTGCCTCAGTCACTGGTTGGTTTAGTAAAATCACCAGTTGGTTGAGAAAGGAATTCTAATTTTAATAAAGAAGCCTATTATTAGCTTCGAAAGTAGTAAGCACAAAACGGAGAGACATTATGTTTGAACCAATGGAGCTGACTAACGATGCGGTGATTAAAGTCATCGGCGTTGGTGGCGGCGGCGGTAATGCCGTTGAACACATGGTGCGTGAACGTATTGAAGGCGTTGAATTTTTCGCCGTTAACACTGACGCACAGGCACTGCGTAAAACCGCAGTCGGACAAACTATCCAGATCGGTACAGGTATTACAAAAGGTCTGGGTGCGGGTGCAAATCCGGAAGTCGGCCGTAATGCCGCAGAAGAAGATCGTGAAGCGCTACGTAATGCTTTAGATGGCGCGGACATGGTCTTTATCGCAGCAGGTATGGGCGGTGGTACAGGCACAGGTGCAGCGCCAGTCGTTGCCGAAGTGGCTAAAGAATTGGGTATTCTGACTGTTGCTGTTGTGACTAAGCCTTTTAATTTTGAAGGCAAAAAGCGCATGGCATTTGCAGAAGCGGGCATCACTGAGTTATCAAAACATGTTGACTCACTGATCACCATCCCAAATGACAAATTATTAAAAGTTCTTGGTCGTGGTATCTCATTACTGGATGCTTTTGGTGCGGCAAACGACGTACTAAAAGGCGCTGTACAAGGTATTGCAGAACTGATTACTCGCCCAGGTTTAATGAACGTGGACTTTGCTGACGTACGCACTGTTATGTCAGAAATGGGCTACGCAATGATGGGTTCTGGTGTGGCACGCGGTGAAGATAGAGCCGAAGAAGCTGCTGAAATGGCAATTTCTAGCCCATTACTGGAAGATATCGACCTGTCAGGCGCTCGTGGTGTGTTAGTCAACATCACTGCTGGTTTCGACCTGCGTTTGGATGAGTTTGAAACGGTAGGTAACACTATTCGTGCATTCGCATCTGATAATGCGACTGTGGTAATTGGTACTTCTCTCGACCCAGAAATGCATGAAGAGCTGCGTGTGACTGTAGTTGCAACGGGTATTGGTATGGACAAACGTCCTGAAATTACTTTAGTTAGCAACAAAATGTCACAGCAAGCGTCAATGGAACAGCGCTATCAGCAAATGCAAAATAGCATGTCTTCATTAACCGAAGAGAAACCAGCAGCGGCTAAAGCGGTCAATGACCAAAATACGCAAACAAATAAAGAACCTGATTATCTTGATATTCCAGCGTTCTTGCGTAAACAGGCCGATTAATTTTATTTATATTGGATTCTCCGCTTTTTGTGCTAAAATTTCCTACTGATTATCTTGTATGATGATCAGTAGGACTTATAACATTGCGAGAAATAAACGATGATCAAACAACGGACATTAAAACGTATTATTACAGCGACTGGTGTTGGTTTACATACCGGCAAAAAAGTTACGCTGACTTTACGTCCAGCGCCGGCAAATACCGGGGTCATCTACCGTCGTACTGACCTTAATCCACCGGTTGATTTTCCGGCAGATGCGAAATCCGTTCGCGATACGATGTTATGTACTTGTTTAGTCAATGAAGATAACGTACGTATTTCGACCGTTGAGCATTTGAATGCTGCTTTAGCAGGGTTAGGTATCGATAACATTGTTATTGAAGTCAATGCGCCTGAAATCCCAATTATGGATGGCAGTGCAGCACCATTTGTTTTCTTACTGCTTGATGGCGGTATTGAAGAATTAAACAGTGCAAAGAAATTTTTACGTATTAAAGAAACTGTTCGTGTTGAAGATGGCGATAAGTGGGCAGAAATGAGACCTTATAATGGCTTCAGTCTGGATTTCACTATCGATTTCCAACACCCGGCGATTGATAGCAGCACTCAGCGCTATTCACTTGATTTCTCAGCGGAATCATTTGTGAACCAAATTAGCCGCGCACGTACTTTTGGTTTTATGCGTGATATTGAATATCTGCAATCCCAAGGCTTATGCTTAGGCGGTAGTTTCGACTGTGCTATCGTTGTTGATGACTATAAAGTCCTCAATGAAGATGGCTTACGTTTTGAAGATGAATTCGTTCGTCACAAAATGTTGGATGCAATTGGTGACCTATTCATGTGTGGGCATAATATTATTGGCGCATTTACTGCGTTCAAATCTGGCCACGCGTTGAATAACAAACTTCTACAAGCCGTTCTTGCGAAAGAATCTGCTTGGGATCTGGTTACCTTTGAGGATGAAGCACAATTGCCAGTGGCATTCAAAGCCCCTTCAGCTGTATACGCATAATTATAATGCGGCTAACCTAAATCAGGGTTAGCGCTTTCTGTTGGTTGCACTAGTACTCTCTCCGGCTAGTGCAGCCAGCCGCTCAAACCTTTCTCTTAATCCTTTCGGGCTATTCTCTGCTAATTTCAATAGTGCTTGCGCTGTTTGTGCGCTTATCTGTCTTTCGTTTGTTTTTTGTACTGACGTGACTGTTCGGTTAGTTAGTGAACTATTTTGCTTTGGTTTTCGCATTAAATCGGGATTGATTCTGATGTCGATAGACGATAATGATGGTAGAATAGTCGTTCTTAATGCAGAAAGCAGATTCGATTTTTCATAATTAAGACGGGTCATCCAACTGGCATTTGCCACTTCAATGACCATAATATTATTACGATAGTTTGCAACACGGCACATTGGTTTAATTTCAGTCGGTAGTAAGCCCTTAACAGCGCGGTTCAGCTTGATAATCGCTTTTGCATTTCGCTGAATGGTTTGTAAAGTATTTGATGAGTTTGCCAATGATCCCTCAAGAACATCGAAAAGTGCTTGTGGATGACTATCTCTCATTTGTGGCTCCGGCTAACAAAGATGAAAACGAATGTGCAGATAATAATATTGTCACTAATTCATTATATAAGAGTTTAATGGGCATTTTAAATTTTTGGCGACAACTTGGTAGAAAATACTTTTGGTCTCACCTGTTATTAGGTGTAGTTGCCACGGGTGTCGGCTTACCTACAATTTTAAATGCGCTTTCTGAATCTCAACTTACGCAAGTCAATTCGTCACCCGCGAATCGCCAAAACCAAGCGATTAATGCATTTGATAACTTATTTGCGCAGCAGAATTCTCAACGTTCTTCTTCCTCTTCATCATACTCGGTTAATTATTGGCAGCAACATGCGGTGCGTAATGTTATTCGCCAACTCACATTTGCTTTTTCTGCAAATGAGGACGATGACGTAAGTAGTGCAAAAGAAGAAGCTGAACAGCTTATTGCACCACAATTGATGTTGGATACGCTATATGCCATGTTGGCACAGCGTTCACTTCAGACACACGAAAGCACGGTGCTACTCACCAGTCATTATATTTATCCTCACTTTATTACCTATCAGCCTGCGATTTGGGTTGCACAGGTCCATGGCATTCGTGCAGGTCCGTTAACTGCTTAATCTCTTATCCGATTTATCAACAAATGTTGGCAAATCCACATCTTGAAATTTTTACAATAGTAAAATAACTTATTGATTTAATGAGATTAAATGTATGTTAACTAAAATTTTGACCAAAGTATTTGGTAGTCGTAATGATCGTACTTTACGTAGACTGCGTAAAGAAGTGGAAAAAATTAATCGCTTAGAACCAGATTTTGAAAAATTGTCGGACGACGAGTTAAAAGCAAAAACCACCGAATTTCGTGAGCGCTTAGCAAAAGGTGAAAGCTTAGAAAGTATTATTCCTGAAGCATTTGCAACCGTACGTGAGGCCAGCCGCCGCGTTTTCGGTATGCGTCACTTTGATGTGCAGCTCATTGGTGGGATGGTACTGAATGAACGTTGCATTGCAGAGATGCGTACTGGTGAAGGTAAAACATTAACAGCAACATTACCTGCATATATCAATGCGTTAAGTGGTAAAGGCGTTCATGTTGTCACTGTGAACGACTACTTAGCAAAACGCGATGCGGAAAATAACCGTCCATTATTTGAATTCTTAGGTTTAACGGTAGGGATCAATTTACCGGGTATGGCTCCACCTGCTAAACGCGAAGCTTATGCCGCAGACATTACTTATGGTACCAACAACGAATTTGGCTTTGACTACTTACGTGACAACATGGCGTTCAGCCCAGAAGAACGCGTACAACGTAAACTTCACTATGCATTAGTGGATGAAGTCGACTCAATCCTAATCGATGAAGCACGTACCCCGCTGATCATTTCAGGCCCAGCAGAAGATAGCTCAGAACTTTATCAAAAAGTGGATAAGCTAATTCCGCACCTGAAACGCCAAGAAAAAGAAGACTCTGATACTTTCCAAGGGGAAGGGCACTTCTCTGTCGATGAGAAATCACGTCAAGTTACCATTACGGAACGTGGTCTGGTATTAATTGAAGAGCTTCTGGCGAAAGAAGGTTTAATGGATGAAGGTGAGTCCTTATATTCTCCATCAAACATTATGTTAATGCACCATGTGATGGCAGGTTTACGCGCACATGCACTGTTCACCTTAGATGTAGATTATATCGTTAAAGATGGCCAAATCGTTATCGTTGACGAACACACGGGTCGTACAATGGAAGGCCGTCGTTGGTCAGATGGCTTACACCAAGCAGTAGAAGCGAAAGAAGGCGTTGAAATTCAAAATGAAAACCAAACCTTAGCTTCAATTACATTCCAGAACTATTTCCGCTTATACGAAAAACTGGCGGGTATGACAGGTACAGCGGATACAGAAGCATTTGAATTTAGCTCAATTTATAAGTTAGATACGATTGTTATCCCAACGAACCGCCCAATGATACGTAAAGATTTACCTGACCTCGTATATATGAATGAAGCAGATAAATTTGCAGCTATTATTGAAGATATCCGTGAAAGAACCTCGAATGGTCAGCCAGTGCTGGTTGGTACAATTTCAATTGAGAAGTCAGAGCTGATTTCTAATGCACTGAAGAAAGCCAAAATTAACCATAATGTACTGAATGCGAAATTCCACGCAATGGAAGCAGATATTATCGCAAATGCGGGGCTTCCAGGTGCAGTCACTATCGCAACCAACATGGCGGGTCGTGGTACCGATATCATGTTAGGGGGAAGCTGGCAGACAGAAGTGGCTGCGTTAGAAAATCCTACACAAGAACAAATTGATGAAATCAAAGCAAATTGGAAAGAACGCCATGATGCTGTTTTAGCATCAGGTGGTTTGCATATCATTGGTACAGAGCGCCATGAATCACGCCGTATTGATAACCAGTTACGTGGTCGTGCAGGGCGTCAAGGGGATGCAGGTTCGTCTCGTTTCTACCTATCAATGGAAGATGCGTTGATGCGCATTTTTGCCTCTGACCGTGTTACAGGCATGATGAAAAAACTGGGTATGAAACCAGGCGAAGCGATTGAACATCCATGGGTGACTAAAGCCATTGCTAATGCACAGCGTAAAGTGGAAAGCCGTAACTTTGATATTCGTAAACAGCTACTTGAATATGATGATGTTGCTAGTGATCAGCGCCGTGCTATTTATACTCAACGCAATGAACTGCTCGACGGTGGCGATATTAAAGAAACCGTTGATAGCATTCGCGAGGATGTGTTTACCAGTACAATGGATGCTTATATTCCGCCTCAATCATTAGAGGAAATGTGGGATATAGAAGGCTTACATCAGCGTTTAGTGAATGATTTTGACCTTGATCTACCAATGAAAGAGTGGCTAGATAAAGAACCTGAATTGCATGAAGAGACGTTACGTGAGCGTGTCTTGCAAAAGGCTGTTGAAATCTATGCGCGCAAAGAGGAAATTGTTGGCGCAGAAGCGATGCGTAACTTTGAAAAAGGTGTTATGTTGCAAACATTAGACACCTTATGGAAAGAGCATTTGGCCTCAATGGATTATTTACGTCAGGGTATTCACTTGCGTGGCTATGCGCAAAAAGATCCAAAACAAGAATACAAACGCGAATCCTTCAGTATGTTTGCCAATATGCTTGAAGCCTTGAAATATGAAGTGATCAGTACCTTATCTAAGGTTCAAGTTCGCTTGCCAGAGGAAGTTGAAGCATTAGAGCAGCAGCGTCGTGAAGAAGCGGAACGTTTAGCGAAGAGACAACAACTGAGCCACGAAGCGGCCGCAGAGTCTTTAATGACTAAAACCGAAGCTAAAATAGCAACAGAAGGTCATAAAATTGGTCGTAATGAGCCATGCCCTTGTGGTTCAGGCAAAAAATATAAACAATGCCATGGTCGTTTAAACTGACAGCACATAATTTAATTGATAACTCTATAATAGGCGGGGTAACCCGCCTGAGGTTGTTGACAAAGTGGGATAAAAGCGTGGTTTTTCCCACTTTGTGTTATCAGGCGAAAATCAATATATTGATTTTCCTTGTTTATTTTCAAAACCTATCCAACCTGCTGCCAAACATGTTATGTTTGTCAGCAGTCTGAAGCGGGGTAACCCGCCTTTTTAACGAAAAAATTATGGAAAAAAAACATCTGCATATTGCTGCTGGAATTATTCGTAATTCACAGCAACATATTTTTATTACTAAACGTCCTAAAGGTACCCATATGGCGGGCTTTTGGGAATTTCCAGGCGGAAAATTAGAACAAGGTGAGTTACCTGAAGCCGCTTTAATCCGTGAACTTGAGGAAGAAGTGGGGATTATCGTTACTGAGTACCAGCGTTTTCACCGCGAAGATCATGAGTTTGAAGATAGAATTATTACACTCTATTTCTTTATTGTTTCTGCTTGGGATAATGAACCGTATGGGAAAGAAGGGCAGGATTCACGTTGGGTAGAACAAAAAACATTAGTTGCGGATGAATTCCCACCGGCAAATCGCATTATTGTTGATATGCTTACGCAATAATAGATGAACTAGTCATTGCTTAAAATAAAGTGGAAAATATAAATATGGTTTTTATTTAACTATTTTCCACTTTATAAAACGTAACGTTAGTTATCGGGCTGCTCACTCCAATCATCACTTTCAGAGATATCACTCTGGCTAGCAATGCGTTTTTCTTCATTTGCCCATTCACCAAGATCGATTAATTGGCAGCGTTTACTGCAAAAAGGCCTAAAAGGGCTGCTTTCATCCCAGATAACCGTTTTTTGACATGTTGGGCAATTAACTTCAATGATTTCACTCATAAGACATTTCTCTATTTAACAGCAAGACAATTCAAAACGGATTATTTCAGGGAGTATACCATTCTCGCTATCTATATGTAGAAAACGTAGAGCAAAGCGTGTTTTGTGACCCGAAATTTGTGGATAAATAAAGTGGTCGGCTGATAATTTGATACGTAAAAGTTCTTTACCTTCAACGCTGTCTTGGTAAAAACCATTATAAGATTCTTTAATTTCAAATTTCCCCGATTGGCGAATTAAAGATAGCACTGTTTTTAAAGCATCATTAAGTGGGTCGAGGCTTTGTAGCCAACCAGAAATAGCTTTGTCACGCTCGATTTGCGGTAAATGCAACCATAATTGTAATGTGGGCAAGTCAAAACTGCAGCAACCGCCAGGTATGCTTAACCGTTGGCGAACCATACTGATAATTTTGTCAGTTCGTAGATGATGACCAAATCGAGGTGCGGACATTAAACGAGATATTTTGTTGGATAAATCAGTTAATAGCGAATTAATCAATTGACTGTCTGCATTTGGATCACCCGCCCAATTAGCTAAACGAGTACGCTGTTTTTCAAGCTCTTTGATCAGATCTGAGCGAACCTCCCCCCTATCAAGAATTTCAATCAGTTCGGAGACTGAACGGAAAAAAGCAATACCTGAGGAATAGGAGGTTATATTGCTAAGTTCATAAATTTGAGACAAAAGAGTTTCAAGGCGCAACCAAGAACGGATTTTTTCGTTCATTGGATATTCATAAGTGATAAAATTTGTCGCTGTGAGTTCGCCCATTTTAATTCCTATGTTTTTATTTTTGCTAATGTCAAATATTGCTTGTGAAGATTGGCTACCTTGTCTTGAATGTCGGTGTCTTTAGTATAATTTGTAATAATATCATCTGCATAAGATAATCGTTTTTCACGACTAGCTTGTGCTTCTAATATATTCCTAATTTGTTCAAGGCTTATATTATCTCTTTTTATTGTGCGTTGAATTTGTTCTTCAGGAGTAACATCAACGACTAACACTCGATTTGCTAAATGAGAATTATTATTTTCAATTAGCAAAGGAACAACCCATAAGACATAAGGATAATTGGCTTGGTTAAGTTGTTTTTGTGTCTCTTGCTGAATTAGCGGGTGAAGGAGTGCGTTTAGCCATTTTTTTTCATCAGGATTTGAAAAAATAATTTCTCTTAGCAGGCCTCTATTCAGCGTGCCATCTAAGGAAATGATTTTGTTGCCAAAGTGCGACCTGATAGCTTCTAAAGCAGGGGTGTTCGGCTCTACGACCTGACGAGATATTACGTCAGCATCAACAAGAGGGACGCCCAATTTAGCAAATTCATTTGCAATGGTTGTTTTCCCGCTACCGATCCCACCTGTTAAAGCAACTATATAAGGCATAAATTTAATCATTCACCTACAGTAAATAAAAATAGATTACACTGAAATTACCCTTTTGTCTTCATTCAAATTAATATTAGTGAATGTAGTTAAAAATACTTATATGACATGATCCTATACGGTTAGACTATGTTAATAATACAAAATAGATATTGCTAAAAAACTTATAATCCAGTGACTACATTACCTAAGTTAAATATTGGTAAGTACATGGCAAGCATAATTATTCCAATAACTAACGAAATAAAAATAAGAAGTATAGGCTCTAAGTTTTTCAACTTTTTTTCCATATAGAGCATATATTGCTCAGTATAATAATTAAATAGGTAGTTTGTAAAATACTGAAGTTGGCCAGATTCTTCAGCAATATAGATTAACTGTATAGATAAACTTGGAAATAAAATCGTCTTTTTCATTGAATTTGATAGGGAATTACCCTTAAGAACAGAAGATAAAATTATTTCACACTCTTTTTTATATTGTTCATTGTTGATTGTCTTAATAGTACAGTTTAAACAGTCGCTTAATGGTAGACCAACTTTATAAGTAGATGATACTGTTAGAAAATATATGCTTAGACTATGAAGTTTGATCAGGTCTTTTAATATTGGTATTTTTAAAAAAACGCTATGCAGGTTTGCGTGGTGATGTTTTTTTATTCGTAATATCAGTAAATAGAGAAAGAAAATTGCCAATAAAAAATACAGAGATTGTGTCGTTACTATATCGGAGATATCGATTATGCTTTGAGTTATTAGAGGGAGTTCTTGTTGGAAATTGTCATAGATACTTTTAAATTGCGGAATAATATATACAAACATAATACAGAGTAAAATGCCAGAAAATAGGCAGAGAGTGAATGGGTAACGTATTGCTTTTTTAAGTAGCAACGCTATTTTTTCATTATGTTCTAACATAAAACTAATAGTATTAAAGTTTTCATCATACTTACCCGTTTTTTCTGCAACGATGACAAGGCTAATGATAGTGTTGCTAAATATCTGAGGGTGTTTTTTTAAAAAATCTGAAAAAAGATCACCTTTTTCAATATGTTGTATTAGGTTTTTAATAAAGATATTCCAAAATGGAAGGTGGCAATTGTCAGATAATATTCTTAAGCTTTGTACGAGTGTTATCCCTGATGATGTTAAGGCGCCTAATTGTTGAAAAAAATGTATTCGGTAGTTAATATTAGTACGGTCTAAATAAAAAAACGATTTCAAATTAATTCTTAGTGGAACTAAGTTATTCTCAGTAATAATAATAAAGGCATTTTTTTTACTTTTTGCTAATAAGGTATCTTTAATTATTTGGTTATTAGTATTCAGAGCAACATATGAATAGATGAACATGCTAAACTCCTTCGTTACCGACAATAGCGCAAACTTCTTGTAGGGTTGTTTCACCTGATTCAATAAGTTTTATACCTGATTGGAAAAGACGCTGAAAGTTCACAATATTGTGGCTTTGATGTTCCTGCACATTTTGAATAATTTGATGGTCAATATACTCATAAATAGCTGTTCTTCCCATAAAGCCAGAAAAACAGTGTTCACACCCTTTTGATTTCCACTCATTAATCGTTAAATTTTTATTTAATTGGGTTCTAAATGGTATAGATATTTTGCATTTAGGGCATAATTTACGCACTAATCTTTGTGCTATCACCATCTTTAAACAAGATATTAGCTGTTTTTTTTCTACGCCTAACTGCACCATCCGTTCTATAGCGCTTACGGTACAATTAGTGTGGAGTGTGGATAAAACTAAATGACCAGTTTGTGCTGCGCGAGTCGCAATTCTGGCTGTTTCTTCATCTCTTATTTCACCAATCATAATAATATCTGGGTCTTGACGTAATAGCGCCCTAAGAATAAATGCGAAGCTAAGTTCATATTTTTCATGAACTTGTATTTGATTAATACCTTGCAAAGGAATTTCAATGGGATCTTCAATTGTTGAAATATTTCGAGACGATTGATTTAAAAACTCTAAAATACTATATAAAGTTACTGTTTTGCCACTTCCTGTGGGTCCTGTGACTAAGATTAATCCTTGAGGTTGGTTTAATATTTTTTTTAACGAGTTAAGAAGGGAAGAGCACATCCCTATGTGCTCTAGTGAATATTTTAATTGAGTATTAAGAATTCTTAATACCAGTTTTTCGCCATACAGTGTGGGAATACTAGAAAGGCGTATGCTGTAATTTTGACCATCAAAATACCAATTCATTTGCCCATCTTGTGGTCGCCTTTTTTCCGCTATATTCATTTTAGAGAGTATTTTAAGTCGCGCGATGATTTCATTATTAATTTCATAAGGTGCAGGGGGAAGAAAGTAAAGCTTCCCATCAACGCGGATCCTAATTTTTAACCCTTGCTTAGAAGGTTCTAGATGAATATCGGATGAACGCTTATGGATCGCTGTTTTAAGCAAGTTCTCCACAAAATCAACGGCGGGAGATGTTACGTTTAATAGCTCAGGCTCCTTTGGTTGATAGGCGACAACCTCTTCCTTTATCTGGTGTATTGCACTATTAAAATAATGATCAATTTTCTCCTTGGGCCAGATATCATAACAAACAGGGACACTGGCAATAAATTTTAACGTTGCCATAAGATTATCATCAGGCTTTTTAACTGTGGCGATTGATAATCTTTTATGATTGTAATCGACGATAATAATATAATTTTTATCACAGAGTTTTTTAAGCTCAGTATATATAAATTGGTTATCTTTCGTTATGCTCATAATTATCCCTAATTAAAAACTAAACGTTTTTTCACACAAAGATTTCAAGCTTGCATTATTTTTTATTTCACAAGTAATACTCCATTTAAACGCTGAATTGTCTGTTGTGGAGACGGGTGTCAACGTTACATTAAGGTCTGATAATATTTTATCGCCACTAAATTTCACAACCCCTGATTTAACATTAATCGTTTTGATATGTTTGCTAGTCACATTATTTGGAATATTATCTTGTCCACTACTACATTGGGACAGATTACCAAAATTAAAGTGGCATATCTCAATGCTATTTTTGTAAGGTAAAATGGTTTGAAGGACTTCAGTCATTGCAGCCTTTTGCATATAACTTTGATAACTTGGGATCGCAATAACACCAAGTATAGATATAATTGCAATAACAACCATTATTTCGATAAGTGAAAATCCTTGTTGACGCATAATAAAACCTCCGTTGTTAAGTGAGGTTCTATCATAAAGCGCTTTTTATATGGATTTTATTCAAGATAATTAATACTACGAGGCGCTTTGTAGATAAATAGACTAAGTTATGTTCTATTACATTTTTTTTCGAGCGGCCTCGCAAAAGATAATTTGTTTTTATGTTTAATTTGTTTTTTTTCTTTAAATTAAAAAATAATCAATGAATATAAGTTCACTCAAATACATTAATAGATATTAGCGGCTAATAATATTAAATCAGTATTCAAGTTGGCTTTTATAATGCTGCCAATCAAAAAAAGGTCCGGGATCTGTTTTACGCAAAGGCGCTATATCACTATGACCTGCAATATTGTGGGCAATTGATGGGTATTGAGTAATAAGTTGTTGGGTTAAAGCTATAAGAGATTGATATTGTTCCTCAGTAAAGGGTTCAAAATCAGTGCCTTCTAACTCAATGCCAATTGAAAAGTCATTACATTTTTCTTTTCCTTGGTAACTGGATTGCCCCGCATGCCAAGCACGTAAATGGAAAGGAACATACTGAATAATAGCGCCATCACGGCGAATTAAACAGTGGGCAGAAACGCGAAGGTGCTTTATTTCATCAAAAAATGGGTGCTCTTGAGGGTTTAGGGTTCCTGTGAAAAGTTGGTTGATATAAGGCCCACCAAATTGACCTGGGGGAAGGCTAATATTATGGATAACAAGAAGAGAAGGTGTAACACCATCAGGCCGCTCATCATGGTGAGGGGAGGGGATATGAGTCACATTATTTAACCAACCATTATGTATTTTCATCTCGTTATCCATAGTATTCTGTTTTCTTTTTGTTAGGGGTCGTTATCTTTGAGTGGAAAGATTAGCATAGATATAATAAGACGAGAGCATATTTTGGAGTAAGAAATGGCGATAAGACGTTATGACGAACAGCAAAGACGTAGCATCCTTTTAGAACGATTAGCGGTTGATATTCCTTTTATGGTGACAGTGGCGTTAAAAGAAGATCTTGGGCAAGTTGTTGACTATAAAAAAGATATTACGGGGCAACTACTCAACGAAAACACCATCGCAACCGCCCGTATTATCACACGAGAAAAGGGGGTTTTCTGCGGCAAACAGTGGCTAGAAGAAGTCTTTCTTCAATTAGGCGGACAAGTCAACATTGATTGGAAAGTGCAAGATGGTGATACTGTTACGCCAAATCAAGTGTTGTGTGAAATGCAGGGGCCTTCGCAAGTTTTATTAACAGGGGAGCGAACTTCGCTGAATTTTATTCAAACACTCTCATCTGTTTCGACAGCAACGGCAATGTATGTTAAAGAGCTTGCAGGAACACGTGCTAAGCTACTTGATACTCGTAAAACGATCCCAGGTTTAAGAACCGCGTTGAAGTATGCGGTTCTTATGGGGGGCGGGTTTAACCATCGTTTGGGGCTTTCAGACGCTCATTTAATTAAAGAAAACCATATTATTTCAGCCGGCTCTGTCGATAAAGCGGTTGAATTAGCCAGACAAGCGCACCCTGAAGTACCAATTGAAATTGAAGTTGAAAGTTTAGACGAATTGCTACTTGCACTTAAAGCGAATGCAGACATTATTATGCTCGACAACTTTACGCCAACAATGATGAAAGAGGCTGTCGTGTTAACGGATGGAAAGGCAGCGCTTGAAGTTTCAGGTAATGTAACGTTAGAAACAATCAAAGAGTTCGCTGAAACAGGAATCGATTTTATTTCAGTGGGGGCTTTAACAAAACACATTCAAGCAATGGACTTATCAATGCGTTTTGTTGATAGCCATTCTTAGGCTAGGGGCTGTCTCTCTTTTGATGGTCAATTTTCATTCGAATTAAAGCCATTTAGGCAAGGGGAGAGGTTCGCCGCCGAGTGAACTTGGCAAGAGCCTCTCAACGCAGTATCAAATGAGTGAAACGTGCTTTAATCGAGCCCGTAGGTCAGCGTTTAAGGATATCGAGTTGGTTCAAATGATCGTTAGTCAGCACGGCGGAGTCATTTATCCATTTTTGGGTTGTTTCTTAACCTTTTTTAGTTTTAGCGGTAAAACTCAGCAGCAAAAATAAACAGCCCTTAGAGCCTCTCCTATTTAAAACTGATATCAGCGCTGTTGAATTATTTTATTTTGCAGTTTTCTTGTATTTCGCTAAGTGCTTTATATCTACATTCGTAAATTTGAAGTATTTGCATGGTATTTTTTAACACATCAACTTTATTCTAAAAACTGACCAATTTTTGCTTGGGGCTGTTTACCTTTAATGGTCAATTTTTATTCGAATTAAAACCATTTTAGGTAAGGCGAGAGGTTCGCCGCCTTGTGAACTCGGCAAGAGCCTCTCAACGCAGCATTAAATGAGTGAAACGTGCTTTAATCGAGTCCGTAGGTCAGCGTTGAGGGATATCGAGTTGATTCAAAGAGTCGTCAGTCAGCACGCGGAGTCATTTATCCAGTTTTTGGTTGTTTCTTAAGCTTTTTAATCGGTAAAAATCAGTAGCAAAGATAAACAGCCCCTAAGCACGTCACTTTTGAATTTAAGATAAGTATAAAATAAGTTGTTAACTTAACATTTTTGAAACAAAAAAACGCGATTATTTAAGTACAATAAGCAGTCACGAAATCATTTGAGTTATAATGTGCTAAATTTGAATATTTATTCATTCATTTATTGTGCTTTTACGTTTCAGCTTGTGTTTTTAAGCTTTGAGTAACGTTTTTTATGTTAAAACTAATTTCGTGAGATTGGTCATTTAGTTATCAAAACATGCTAAATTTTAAAATAAATTGTTAAGATTTGCAGGATTTTATGATTTAGCGCAAGGTCTTTATGGACAGATAGTGAATACTTTGTTACTTTATTAGCCCATAACCAAATTGGTATTACCAATTAACACTGGGTAATACATAATCAATAATTACTCACTTATGAATATGGCAGATTATGACTTACGGTAAAATTCGCCAACCAAAGTTATCAGATGTGATAGAGCAACGGCTTGAGCATCTCATTTTCGAAGGGACATTGCGCCCCGGCGAAAAGCTGCCTCCTGAACGCGAACTTGCAAAGCAGTTTGACGTCTCTAGACCATCAGTGCGTGAAGCAATTCAAACATTAGAAGCGAAAGGGCTTCTATCTCGCCGCCAAGGTGGCGGTACCTTCGTACAAAAACAAATGTGGCAAAGTTTTAGTGATCCTTTAGCGCTGCTACTCGAAGGAAATCCTGAATCTCAATTTGATCTTCTCGAAACTCGCCATGCACTTGAAGGGATTGCGGCTTATTATGCTGCTCTGCGTGGCACAGAAGAAGATCTTGAACGAATTCGTCAAAGTTATGAATTAATCGAAATAGCGCAAAAAAGTGGCGAATTAGCGGCCGAGTCGGATGCCGTACTTCAATACCAACTCATTGTGACGGAAGCCGCGCACAATGTGGTTTTACTGCATTTGTTGCGCTGTATGATCCCGATGTTAGAACAGAACATCCGTCAAAATTTTGAATTTTTGTATACCCGTAAAGAGATGTATAACGCCGTAAGCTCCCATAGAGCGCAAATTTTTGCGGCAATCATGGCAAGAGAACCTGAAAAAGCGCGTGAAGCATCTCACCGTCATCTGTCTTTTATTGAAGATTTGCTATTAGACATTAGCAGAGAACAAACTCGCAGGGAACGTTCTTTACGGCGGTTACAGCAACATCCTGATTTAACTTAATAATATAGATCCTGACTGCTGCGTCTATATTATTGTGAATACGCTTAAGGGCGTTAAAGCGGCAACTACATCAGGGCCTATCTTCCCGCTGTTTTAACAACATTGGGAAAATAGCAGGAAGATAGGCTCCACATAACCATATAAAATAGATAACAGATAAGGAATACACCATGTCAGATATGTTAAAAAATGACGTGGATCCGATTGAAACTCGCGACTGGCTACAGGCGATTGAATCGGTCATCCGTGAAGAAGGTGTTGATCGTGCTCAGTTTATTATCGAACAGGTATTAAATGAAGCACGTAAAGGCGGCGTGAGTATCGCGGCTGGTGCATCTGGTCGTTCTGATTACATCAACACAATTCCTGTTGAAGATGAGCCTGCATACCCTGGCAACATGGATTTAGAGCGCCGTATTCGCTCCGCAATTCGCTGGAACGCTGTAATGACTGTTCTGCGTGCGTCTAAAAAAGACTTGGAACTGGGTGGCCATATGGCTTCTTTCCAGTCATCAGCAACCTTGTATGAAGTCTGCTTTAACCACTTCTTCCGTGCTCACAATGATAATGATGGCGGAGACTTAGTCTTCTTCCAAGGTCACATCTCTCCAGGTATTTATGCACGTGCCTTCTTAGAAGGTCGTTTAACTGAAGAGCAAATGAATAACTTCCGTCAAGAAATTGGTGGAAATGGCCTGTCTTCATATCCGCACCCTAAATTAATGCCTGATTTCTGGCAGTTCCCAACTGTATCAATGGGGCTGGGCCCAATCAATGCTATCTATCAAGCTAAGTTCCTGAAATATCTTGATAACCGTGGTCTGAAAGATACGTCTGCACAGCGCGTATACGCATTCTTAGGCGATGGTGAGATGGACGAGCCAGAATCTAAAGGTGCGATTACTATCGCAACTCGCGATAAATTAGATAACCTAGTGTTTGTTATTAACTGTAACTTGCAACGTTTGGATGGTCCAGTAACCGGTAACGGCAAAATTGTTAACGAATTAGAAGGCATCTTTAGCGGTGCTGGCTGGCAAGTTATCAAAGTGATGTGGGGCGATCGTTGGGATGAGCTGCTGCGCAAAGATACCAGCGGTAAACTTGTTCAATTAATGAACGAAACCTTAGACGGTGACTACCAAACCTTTAAATCACGCAACGGTGCATATGTTCGTGAGCACTTCTTTAATCGTTACCCAGAGACCGCGGCATTAGTTAAAGATATGACTGATGATGAGATTTGGGCTCTAAACCGTGGTGGTCACGATCCGAAGAAAGTGTATGCTGCATTTAAAAAAGCACAAGAAACCAAAGGCAAACCAACGGTTATTTTAGCGCAAACCATTAAAGGTTATGGTATGGGCGAAACCGCAGAAGGTAAAAACATTGCGCACCAAGTGAAGAAAATGAACATGGACGGCGTTCGCCATTTCCGTGATCAATTCAACGTGCCAGTGGCGGATGATCAACTGGAAAAACTGCCATACATCACTTTCGAAAAAGATTCAGAAGAGTACAAATACCTGCACGAGCGTCGTCAAGCGCTGGGCGGTTATTTACCTGCTCGTCGTTCAACTTTTGATGAGAAACTGGAAATCCCTACACTGGCAGATTTCAGTCAATTACTAGAAGAACAATCGAAAGAAATTTCCACAACTATCGCTTTCGTTCGTGCATTGAACGTGATGTTGAAAAACAACTCTATCAAAGAGCGTTTAGTGCCAATTATCGCTGATGAAGCGCGTACTTTTGGTATGGAAGGTCTGTTCCGTCAAATCGGTATTTATAGCCCGAAAGGCCAGCAATACACTCCACAAGACAGAGAGCAAGTTGCATACTATAAAGAAGATGCAAAAGGTCAAATCCTGCAAGAAGGTATCAATGAACTGGGCGCAGGTTCTTCTTGGTTAGCGGCTGCAACGTCTTACAGCACTAACAATCTGCCGATGATCCCATTCTATATCTACTACTCAATGTTTGGTTTCCAACGTATTGGTGACTTAATGTGGGCAGCAGGTGACCAACAAGCACGCGGCTTCCTGATCGGTGGTACTTCAGGTCGTACAACGCTTAATGGTGAAGGGTTACAGCACGAAGATGGCCATAGCCATATTCAATCGCTGACTATTCCTAACTGTATTTCTTATGATCCTGCATACGCTTATGAAGTTGCGGTGATTATGCAAGATGGTTTAGAGCGTATGTATGGTGAAAAACAAGAGAACGTGTACTACTACATCACAACGCTGAACGAAAACTATCATATGCCTGCAATGCCAGAAGGTGCAGAAGAAGGCATCCGTAAAGGTATTTACAAACTGGCTTCTGTTGAAGGTAGCAAAGGTAAAGTACAGTTATTAGGCTCAGGTTCAATGATGCGTCACGTTCGTGAAGCGGCAGATATTCTGTCTGCTGAGTATGGCATCGGTTCTGATGTTTATAGCGTAACATCATTCACTGAATTGGCTCGTGATGGCCAAGATTGTGAGCGTTGGAACATGCTACATCCATCCGCAACGCCACGCATTCCTTATATTGCACAAGTGATGAATGACGCACCAGCAGTTGCATCAACTGACTATATGAAACTGTTCGCTGAACAAGTTCGTACTTATGTACCTGCAAGTGATTACCGTGTTCTGGGTACTGATGGTTTCGGTCGTTCTGACAGCCGTGAAAACCTGCGTCACCACTTTGAAGTGGATACCAGCTATGTCATCGTAGCAGCGTTAGGTGAATTGGCTAAACGTGGTGAAGTTGATGTTAATGTCGTTGAAGAAGCGATTAAAAAATACAACATCAACCCAGAAAAAGTTAACCCACGTTTGGCGTAAGAGGTAAATATCAATGTCTATTGAAATCCAAGTGCCAGATATCGGTGCTGATGAAGTTGAAGTCACCGAAGTGATGGTTAAAGTTGGCGATAAAGTAGAAGCAGAGCAATCACTTATTACCGTGGAAGGTGATAAAGCTTCTATGGAAGTCCCATCACCACAAGCGGGTGTGGTAAAAGAAATTAAAATCGCAACGGGCGATAAAGTAAAAACGGGCTCACTGATCATGGTCTTTGAAGCAGAAGCAGAAGCAGGTGCAGCCGCGCCGGCTCCAGCTCAAGCACCAGCAGCCCCAGCGGCAGCGCCAAGTGCAGCAGTATCAAAAGATGTTGCTGTACCTGATATCGGTGGTGATGAAGTTGAAGTCACTGAAATCATGGTTAAAGTCGGCGACACTGTGACTGCGGAACAATCTTTAATTACGGTTGAAGGTGATAAAGCTTCAATGGAAGTTCCAGCCCCCTTTGCTGGCACAGTGAAAGAAATCAAGATTGCGACTGGCGACAAAGTGAAAACAGGCTCGCTGATCATGGTCTTTGAAGTGGCAGGGGCAGCGCCAGCTGCGGCTCCAGCAGCACAAGCTGCAGCACCAGCGGCTCCTACAGCCTCTGCAATTAAAGATGTTAACGTTCCTGATATCGGTGGTGATGAAGTTGAAGTCACTGAAGTGATGGTTAAAGTGGGTGACACCGTTTCTGCTGAGCAATCAATCATTACGGTTGAAGGCGATAAAGCATCAATGGAAGTCCCAGCGCCCTTTGCGGGAACAGTTAAAGAAATCAAAATTGCGACTGGCGATAAAGTGAAAACAGGCTCGCTGATCATGACCTTTGAAGTGGCCGGTGCAGCACCTGCTGCGGCGCCTGTTGCTCAAGCCAGCGCTCCTGCTCCAGCAGCAACGCCAACTGCGGCGGCTTCTGCGCCAACGAAAGCGGCTGATAGCAAAAATGAGTTTGTTGAGAACGACGCATACATTCATGCAACACCGGTTATTCGCCGCTTAGCGCGTGAATTTGGTGTGAACTTAGCAAAAGTGAAAGGTACAGGTCGTAAAGGCCGTATCTTGCGTGAAGACGTTCAAGCTTACGTTAAAGAGGCCGTGAAGCGTGCTGAGTCTCCAGCAGCGGCAGGTGGCGGGTTACCGGGTATGCTGCCATGGCCGAAAGTGGATTACAGCAAGTTCGGCGAAGTAGAAGAGGTTGAACTGGGCCGCATCCAAAAAATCTCGGGTGCTAACCTGAGCCGCAACTGGGTGATGATCCCGCACGTTACGCTGATGGAAGAAGTGGATACCACTGAAGTTGAAGAATTCCGTAAGCAGCAAAATAAAGAAGCAGAGAAGAAAAAACTGGACGTGAAAATCACGCCACTGGTTTTTGTTATGAAAGCCGTTGCTCGTGCTTTGGAAGAAATGCCGCGCTTTAACAGTTCGATTTCTGAAGATGCACAGCGTCTGTTCCTGAAAAAATATATCAACATTGGTATCGCGGTTGATACGCCAAATGGCTTAGTTGTTCCTGTCTTCAAGGACGTGAACAAAAAAGGCATTTTAGAGTTATCTCGCGAACTGATGGAAGTTTCTAAGAAAGCGCGTGCAGGTAAACTGACTGCGGCTGATATGCAAGGCGGCTGTTTCACTATCTCTAGCCTTGGTGGTATCGGTACAACCGGTTTTGCACCAATCGTGAACGCACCAGAAGTGGCTATTATGGGGCTGTCACGTTCTTCAATGAAACCTGTTTGGAATGGTAGCGAGTTTGTTCCTCGCCTGATGCTGCCTATGTCACTGTCCTTTGACCATCGTGTTATCGATGGGGCTGATGGAGCACGCTTCATCACCTTAGTAGGGCAATTAATGAGCGATATTCGCCGTTTAGTGATGTAATTAATAGGACCGGCTGATAGGCCGGTCTGTTTTATTTAGGCTGAGGCAGAATTTTTTGCTGCTGCTACAAAAGGTTGGGAGTTACATCACGAAATGAGCCTTTTCAGGGTGTTAACAATTCTGTAAACTGCTCTCGGTGTGTACTTTTCCAGTGGAAGATCGTTTATTCAGCAGTACCGCTGGACAAAACAAAAAGAGGTCATGATGAGTACTGAAATTAAAGCCCAAGTCGTTGTGCTTGGTGCAGGCCCAGCAGGCTATTCTGCGGCTTTCCGTTGCGCTGACTTAGGTTTAGAAACTGTTTTAGTAGAACGTTATTCAACCCTTGGTGGTGTTTGTTTAAACGTTGGTTGTATCCCTTCTAAAGCTTTACTCCATGTTGCAAAAGTAATCGAAGAAGCAAAAGCTTTAGCAGAACACGGTATCGTTTTTGGTGAGCCAAAAACCGACATTTCCAAAGTTCGCTTATGGAAAGAGAAAGTGATTAATCAGCTGACTGGTGGTCTGGCTGGTATGGCGAAAGGCCGTAAAGTTAACGTAGTTAACGGCTTCGGTAAATTCACTGGTGCTAATACGCTGGTTGTTGAAGGTGAAAATGGTAGTACAACTATCAATTTCGATAACGCAATCATTGCAGCGGGTTCACGTCCAATTCAATTACCATTTATTCCTCATGAAGACCCACGTATTTGGGATTCAACTGATGCGTTAGAATTGAAAGAAGTTCCTGAGCGCCTTCTGGTTATGGGGGGGGGGATCATCGGTTTAGAAATGGGAACTGTGTATCATGCTCTGGGTTCTCAAATCGATGTGGTTGAAATGTTTGACCAAGTCATCCCTGCGGCGGATAAAGACGTGGTTAAAGTCTTCACCAAACAAATCAGTAAAAAATTCAATCTGCTGTTAGAAACAAAAGTCACCGCAGTTGAAGCAAAAGAAGACGGTATCTACGTTTCTATGGAAGGCAAAAAAGCGTCCGCAGAACCACAACGTTACGATGCTGTCTTAGTGGCTATTGGTCGTGTCCCTAACGGTAAAAATTTAGATGCTGGGAAAGCCGGCGTTGAAGTTGACGATCGCGGCTTTATCCATGTGGATAAACAAATGCGTACTAACGTGCCGCATATCTTCGCAATTGGTGATATCGTTGGTCAACCAATGTTGGCTCACAAAGGTGTTCACGAAGGTCACGTTGCCGCAGAGGTTATCTCTGGTCTGAAACACTACTTTGACCCGAAAGTTATTCCATCTATCGCTTATACTGAGCCAGAAGTTGCTTGGGTTGGTTTAACTGAGAAAGAAGCGAAAGAGAAAAATATTAGCTACGAAGTGGCAACTTTCCCATGGGCGGCATCAGGTCGTGCGATCGCCTCTGACTGCTCTGAAGGTATGACTAAACTGATTTTCGACAAACAATCTAACCGTGTTATTGGTGGTGCGGTTGTCGGCGTGAACGGTGGCGAATTACTGGGTGAAATCGGCCTAGCAATCGAAATGGGTTGTGATGCAGAAGATTTAGCATTAACTATCCATGCTCACCCAACACTGTATGAATCAATTGGTATGGCAGCAGAGATCTACGAAGGTAGCATCACTGACTTACCAAACGCGAAAGCGAAAAAGAAAAAGTAATTTTCTTTTTTAGCAAGTAACGGATGAATTGAAGGCTAAAGCAGAAATGTTTTGGCCTTTTTTATTTTAATTAGTAAAACAGTATCAACTTATTTTCTTAATTATATAAATATTATGATTGCTATAATTTTGATATTCACACTTAGTTGGCTATAAAAAATTTTGAATTTAATTTCTTTGCTGTTTTTAAATGACAACAAGGATGTTAATTATGCTTTAGATAGATACAATGATTATTACAGTTTCACCTTTACCTCCTTGAGCTCGATGAACAAAGAGTTAAGCAATATTCAATTCAAGTTTCTAATAGAAAAATGAAATTAAAGAGTTAGTTGAATATGATAATAGTCGATCTGGCATTCAAATAGGAAATAAGACGTTAATTGAAATACCTGCGGTTCTATGGAAAGATGAATCCGGAAAATATGTAGCTTGCTAAATTTTCTGTTTAATTAGTTTTAGGTCAATAAAAAATTCCTTAGATTAACCTGTAAATAGTTCTGCATATTTACAGGTTCAATATATCAGCTATTCTTCGCTATTTATCTGAAAAAATATAATATAATCTGACTTGATGACGTTAATGGTGTAAGTAATGGCAGATCTGTTCATTGTTTAAACTTCATCTGTATCTACTAGCTTCGCTCATTCGTGTAAACTAAACAGAATAATTCATCTAAACATATCAATAAGAAAGTTCAATGAAACTAAAACCGACTGCAATTTTAATTCACGTACCTGATGTTCAAGCAGGTTTGGCTTGGTACCAACAAGCTTTTCCACAAGCTAGAGCAGAATATCTACCGGAATTCGATTTCACCTTATTACATGTCGAGGACTTCACGATTGAGGTGGTGCAAGCGGATGAAAAAGTCAGTGAAGGTAAAAAAGGGACTGTATTGTATTGGCAAGTCGATAATTTTGATTTAGCTTTTGAGCATTTCACTCAGTTAGGGGCTAAGTGCTATCGCGGACCGATGTTAATCGATTGTAGCAACCGCATGTGCCAGTTTGTTGATCCCTTCGGAAACTTGCTTGGAATTAAAGGTTAATAAAATCAATTAAATCCTTTAAAAAAATTTAAACCAATCGCAATGATTTACCTTATCAATTAATAATATAAATAAAATAGCGATAGAAAATATAATTTGTGATTGCTGATGAAAAAAGGCACTAATTAGGGTGCGTTAAATTCGAAAATGCATTATAAAAAGTATGGTTTTCTCAGCGTTTTATGATGATAAATAGTATCTTAAGCTGAAAACTAACCCGTAATTAAGCGTTAAGGCGTAAAGTTAGCAGATAAATGTTACTTTCTTGTGAATGAATTAACATTACGGTTAAATTCTGCTATGCTGAGAGCCCGAAGCTGGGCATAATTTTACTGCCATTGAGATTATGCGAGCAAATTCCTCTGACCTGGCACCGGATGATAATTTTGTCAGTTTGGTGCAGACAGCCGGGTATATAAATAACAAAGAAGCGAGGAGAACGTCGTGCTAGAAGAATACCGTAAGCACGTAGCCGAGCGTGCCGCTCAAGGGATTGTCCCTAAGCCATTAGATGCGTCACAAGTAGCTGCACTGGTAGAGTTACTGAAAAACCCACCCAAAGGTGAAGAAGATTTCTTGTTAGACCTGCTGACCAACCGCGTTCCCCCTGGTGTTGATGAAGCAGCGTACGTAAAAGCTGGATTTTTAGCCGCTATCGCAAAAGGCGAAACTTCCTCCCCTCTGATCTCCCCTGAAAAAGCCATTGAACTGTTAGGTACTATGCAGGGTGGATATAATATCCATGCACTGATTGAAGCGCTGGATGATGCTAAATTAGCACCTATCGCCGCAAAAGCCCTTTCCCACACTTTATTAATGTTTGATAACTTCTATGATGTAGAAGAAAAAGCGAAGGCGGGAAATGTACACGCGAAGCAAGTTATTGAATCATGGGCTAACGCTGATTGGTTCAAAGAACGTCCTGAATTAGCAGAAAAAATGACCGTTACGGTCTTTAAAGTGACCGGTGAAACGAATACTGATGACTTATCACCTGCGCCAGATGCATGGTCACGTCCAGATATTCCTCTGCATGCGCTAGCAATGTTGAAAAACCCGCGTGACGGTATCGTGCCGGATGAGGCGGGCAGTATCGGTCCAATCAAACAAATCGAAGCATTGAGTAAAAAAGGCTTCCCACTGGCTTATGTTGGTGATGTGGTGGGGACTGGTTCTTCGCGTAAATCTGCGACTAACTCCGTGTTGTGGTTTATGGGTGATGATATCCCATTTGTACCTAATAAACGCGGCGGCGGTGTGGTATTAGGCGGTAAAATCGCGCCTATCTTCTTTAATACTATGGAAGATGCGGGGGCACTGCCAATCGAAGTGGATGTGTCTAAACTGAATATGGGTGATGTGATTGATATCTATCCATTTAAAGGTGAAGTCCGTAACCACGAAACCAATGAATTACTCGAAACGTTTGAATTAAAAACAGATGTATTGATTGATGAAGTACGTGCAGGCGGTCGTATTCCATTGATTATCGGTCGTGGTTTAACCAGCAAAGCGCGTGAATCATTAGGTTTAGAAGCGACAGATGTGTTCCGTCATGCGAAATCCGTTGCACAAAGCAATCGTGGCTTCTCATTGGCACAAAAAATAGTTGGTCGCGCTTGTGGTCGCCCAGGTATTCGTCCTGGCGAGTATTGTGAGCCGAAAATGACTTCAGTCGGTTCGCAAGATACGACTGGGCCAATGACACGTGATGAGTTAAAAGACTTAGCGTGCTTAGGCTTCTCTGCAGATTTAGTAATGCAGTCATTCTGCCATACAGCAGCCTATCCAAAACCCGTTGACGTAACCACTCACCACACATTGCCAGACTTTATTATGAATCGCGGTGGTGTTTCTCTGCGTCCGGGTGATGGGATTATCCACTCTTGGTTAAACCGTATGTTGCTACCGGATACCGTTGGTACTGGCGGTGACTCTCATACGCGTTTCCCAATTGGTATTTCATTCCCTGCGGGTTCAGGTCTGGTTGCATTCGCTGCGGCTACAGGGGTTATGCCTCTGGATATGCCTGAATCTGTACTAGTTCGCTTTAAAGGCGAAATGCAGCCGGGTATCACATTACGTGATCTTGTCCATGCCATCCCACTGTATGCAATTAAAGATGGTCTGCTGACAGTTGAGAAAAAAGGTAAGAAAAATATTTTCTCTGGCCGTATTTTAGAAATTGAAGGTTTGCCTGAGCTAAAAGTAGAACAAGCGTTTGAACTGGCAGATGCCTCTGCTGAGCGTTCAGCGGCAGGTTGCACGATCAAACTGGATAAAGCCCCTATCATTGAATATCTGCAATCGAATATCGTCCTGTTAAAATGGATGATCGCAGAAGGCTACGGTGATCGTCGTACTATCGAACGTCGTATTAAGGGCATGGAAAATTGGTTAGCGGATCCTCAACTGCTTGAAGGTGATGCAGATGCGGAATACGCGGCAGTGATTGAAATTGACCTCAATGAAATCAAAGAGCCCATTTTATGTGCACCAAATGACCCTGATGATGCGCGTTTGCTGTCTGATGTGCAAAACGAGAAAATCGATGAAGTGTTTATCGGTTCTTGTATGACTAACATCGGCCATTTCCGTGCCGCAGGTAAGCTGTTGGATTCTCATAAAGGCCAGTTACCAACACGTTTATGGGTTGCGCCACCAACCAAGATGGATGCAGCACAATTAACCGAAGAGGGTTATTACAGCGTATTTGGTAAGAGTGGGGCGCGAATTGAAGTGCCGGGCTGTTCGCTCTGTATGGGTAACCAAGCTCGCGTCGCTGATGGTGCAACGGTTGTTTCAACGTCAACGCGTAACTTCCCTAACCGTTTAGGTACAGGGGCGAATGTGTATCTGGCATCGGCAGAGTTAGCTGCTGTTGCATCACTATTAGGTCGTTTACCTACGCCTGCTGAATACCTGCAATATATGGATAAAGTGGACGAAACCGCGGCAGATACCTACCGCTATCTGAACTTTGACCAGTTATCACAATATACCGAAAAAGCGGATGGCGTGATTTTCCAAACCGCAGTATAAAGCTTAACTAACAGCGAGTTTTATGTGTATACAACCCCAGTAATGATGTTATTGCTGGGGTTTTTTACGTATTTTAGTTTATGATTTAACCCGCGTTTATTTAATATAAATTTTTAACTATTTAAAGATTTAGGGAGTAAGCGGTAAGATATGCGAGCTTCTATATCGGGTAACGAAACGGGTGTTCCATCTTCATAAGTAAAGCCTAACCCTGCAACAGCTCGGGTAAATGAATCTAGGTTAAGGCTTGGTAAATCCATTTCCCAATTTTCTTGAGTGGTTGGGAAGCGCTCATCCGCCAAGATTTCTTTAATTTTATCAGCAAAGTCCTGCTGATCTTCCGTCCAAGTCGTATCCGTTGCAGCCCAAAACCAGCGAGTATTGACAAAGCTCATCCAAAAATCGTCCCAGCTACTATAGATACGCTTGATCATTGATGTTGTGATCAATGACCAATCTTGAGCTTCTTGCTTAGTGATATAACCTGCCCGGCAGCCATCGAGGCATAATTTACTAAAGCGGGTAAAGTCCCACGCGATATATTTTACGTCGCGGATCCCATTGATATTATTAATCATCATTTCAACTTGCCACAGTTGTTCCCGCTTATTTTCTTCACTATCTTCTGAATTTTTTATCTCTTGAGTGAGTACCTCTAACTCATATTCATCGGCATATGCCACACGATCGCGAAGAGTATAGTAAGCGTCTGTATGACCAGAGGTGATGAGTATATATAATTGATAAATTAAGTCGTAACGATTAGTGATCCCCCATGCTTGTTTTAAACCACCATCATGCGGGCCAGGTTCATAATCATTGTAGGCGTGCCCATTAAAGCAGGAATAGGGTAAATTTAAAAATAGCCCCCATTCTTCGGGTTGTAGTGGTTTCACCTCTAATGAATCGAGTTCGCTGGTTGAGTATAGGGAAGGAGGGCTTTGTTCTCGTTTCTTTCTCGTTTTTTTATTGCTAAATACAGCCCAAGTTAGACCGAGAACAGCACCTACGGCGATAGTGATGACTGACATATGACTCTCATTAATTTTTCAAATTCAAATATAGAAATCTTTCAAATAATTATCTGAATAACTATTTTTCATTTGAGTTGTAATTTACATCTTAAGTGAAATAAAAGCGAATATATCGGAAGTATTTTGTTTTTTGTCGCTTTAATAAAGCCATCATTGACTCTATTTACTATCAGATTCAAGGTACTGGGAAATTTCTATTAAAGTTAAGTCGAAATCTCGTAGATAAATTGACACGATTGAGCCAGTAGCCCATGTCCACTTAACAGGTCCTTCGATAATTTCTATGCTCGGTAGCTGAATATGTGCTTGGATTTCAACAAGCGGTTTTTCGCTAATAAAGCATAAATCCAGCGATCTGGGTACAGGCAAATGCGCTTTAGGTTCGAATTCTTTATCATATTGATGAATATTGATTTTTTTGTCCAAATTACAGGGCAAAACGCTGTTCCCCAAAAGTCACTACCGACATTTTTAAAACGCGTTGGTAGAAACCAAGGCAAGCATCAAGATGAGTTGTGGTGAGGACTAAATGGTTTAAGGGATTGATCATTGGCACTCTTATTCAAACGTTCATATTATTTGTCTTAATTTTAAGCGAACTTAATTAATGCTGCTTTGAATCTCATACCTTTATTGAAATATCGCGCAATAGCCGTTAATACCTCTCAACAAACTTAATTATCTCGCGTTATACTGAACCGTAACGACGCAAAGAGTAGAGGTATTGCATATGGACTACCAATTTTTCCAAGATATTACCGGAGTCATCTCCGCAAAATTCTCGATGGATCATGAGGCGATTGGATATTGGCTGAATGAAGAGGTCAAAAATGACCTTAGTCTGCTTGATACTATCGAAGAGAACTATGAAAAAATAAAGGGCAGTGAAAAACAGTGGGAACTGATTGGGCATGAATATACACTGCTGCTTGATGATGAAGAGGTGATGATTAGAGCGAATCAATTGTCATTTGAAACAGAGGGTCTCGAAGAGGGGATGAGTTACTACGATAATGAAAGCGTTGCTTTTTGTGGTATTGATGACTTCCTATTAATGTTAAAGGACTATCGTCAATTTGTTATCGAAAATCGATAAATTAATTTTTTTTAGTGATAAGTTTTGTGTTTTAACAAATTATCGCTATTATTTGCAGTGAATGGCTTGCTAATTGCCGTTTTAGTGCATCAATGGCGAGTAGAGTATATTTTTGATAACAAAAGCAAAAGGGATAATTATATGAATGCTGATGATGTTACAGGTGCGTTGAATGATGCAACGAATTGGTTTGTCACAAACCAAGATCTGTTAGTTCAGTATGTTGTGAATATCGTTTCGGCTATCATCATCCTGATTGTGGGTATGATGATTGCTAAATGGGTCGGTCGTGGCTTGCATCGTGTGATGACCATGAAAGGCATCGACACAACAGTAAGTGACTTTTTATCAGCGATTGCCCGTTATACTATTGTTGCGTTTACCTTAATTGCTGTTTTAGGCAAAATTGGTGTTCAAACGGCTTCCGTGATTGCCGTTATGGGGGCCGCAGGTTTAGCCGTTGGTTTAGCATTACAAAATTCACTGGGTAACTTTGCCGCAGGTGTACTGCTGGTGGTATTTAGACCTCTGAAAGCTGGGGAATATGTGTCTATCGGTGCGGTTGAAGGCACAGTGCAAAATGTACAAATTTTTTCTACTACACTAAAAACGGCGGATGACCGGATCATTGTTATCCCGAATGGTAAGATAATAGCGGATAACATTATCAATACAACGCGCGAGCCAAACCGCCGTCAGGATATAATTGTGGGTGTGGCTTATGATTCTGATATCGATGTGGTAAAAAAAGTATTAGGGGACATTGTTGCTGCGGATAGCCGTATTCAGCATAGTAAAGGAGTTATTATTCGTTTGCATGATATGGCACCTTCCTCATTAAACTACTTAGTGCGTTTTTGGACAACGAATGGCGATGCATGGCCAGTATATTGGGATCTGTTAGAAGCCTTTAAACGTGCATTAGATAAGCACAATATTGGTATCCCATTCCCACAAATGGATGTACATTTACATCAACAGGGTTCACAGACCAATAAAATTCAATAGATGTATTGTTAGTTAGACATGAAAAATGGCGCAATTTATAGCGCCATTTGAGGTTGTTGACAAAGTGGGATAAAAGCGTGGTTTTTCCCACTTTGTGTTATTAGGCGAAAATCAACATATTGATTTTCCTTATTTTTTCAAAACCTATCCACCCTGCCGCCAAACATGTTATGTTTGTCAGCAGTCTGAATGGCGCAATTTATAGCGCCATTTTTTGCATATCGCCCAATCCTATAAGTCTTGCTTATGGCCTATTAGAGTTAATCATTTCCACTGATAATAATTCATCGTTATTATTCATGCAGTTGAGTTGAATAATTATTAGGGTTTTTGCATGTTTACAACATATATACAAGGTGCGCTACTGGGTGCTGCAATGATTTTACCTATAGGGCCACAAAATGCTTTTGTTTTACAACAAGGTAGTCGTAAACAGTTTCATATGATGAGTGCATTTCTATGCGCTTTAAGTGATACAGTGCTAATTATTGGCGGGGTATTTGGTGGCAGTGCATTATTAAGCCAATCTGAAATATTGATGCAGTTAATCACATGGGCGGGTGTTATTTTTTTAGCATGGTATGGCTACGGTGCATTTTGCACCGCACTTAGCCCCGATGATGTCATATTGCGAGCGGAAAATAAGGTCAGTACTCGCTGGAAAGTGATTGCGACATTGTTTGCGGTAACTTGGTTAAACCCCCATGTTTATTTAGATACTTTTGTGGTCCTTGGCAGCGTAGGCGGGCAGTTAGAGAGCCAGTTTCGCCCTTGGTTTACAGCGGGAGCATTAACAGCTTCTTTTGTATGGTTTTTTGCTTTAGCAATTTTGGCAGCATGGTTTTCACCTGTATTGAACAAGCCTCGTTCACAGCGAATTATCAATATTTTTGTGGGTACGGTGATGTGGTTCATCGCAATTCAATTGGCAATACAAGGGCTTAAAGGTTTAGGTTTGATATCCTAATGACAATATAACCTCAACAGAATGATAAATGTGGTGAATTTCTTACTATTCTGATCTGCACTTTTTTTATGATGTGTTACTGTTAATTTGTACTCGGGATAGTTTATGGTGAACTGTCCCTTTTTTAGCGACAAATTATTGTATTGGGAGGTTCTGTGAAATTAAAATCTTTAGTTCTCGCTGCCATGGTGGCAGGTACAGCGGTTCCTACCCTGTCATTGGCTGACGCGTTACCGAATGGTCCCCACATTACGACATCGGGTAATGCTGTCGTGAAAGCGACGCCAGATATGGCAACATTGAATATTGTTGTTGAGGTGACGGCTAAAGACGCAGCGTCGGCAAAAGCCGCAGTCGACAAACGCGTTGCGGAGTATTTCGAATTTTTAAAGAAAAATGGAATAGAGAAACAGGACATTAATGCAGCTAATGTGCGCACGCAGCCAAAATATGATTACAGTAGCGTAAAACAAAAATCGACGATTGAAGGTTATACGGCGATTCGTTCAGTGGAAGTGAAAGTGACTAAACTCGACCAACTGAATACATTGTTAGACGGTGCGTTAGCCGCAGGTTTAAATGATATTAATTCCGTGCAGTTTGGCGTGGTGAACCCAGAGCAGTATCGCGATGCGGCGCGCACCCAAGCTATCAAAAATGCAACCGAGCAAGCTAATGTGCTTGCAAAAGGGTTTAATGCTCAATTAGGTCCTGTGTATAGCATTAATTATAATGCACCTGCTGCGGTGCCGTATCCAGTGGCGGCAAGAGCCTATGGGGGTAAGATGAAATCGGCCGTTCAAGATCTCAATATTGATGAGACCTATGAACAGCAGAGTATTGATTTTAATGACCAAGTTGACGTGGTTTTTGAGCTAAAACGCTAATCGTTAATTGCGATATCATCTTCTTGTTTTAACATCTGGCGTCCTGTTTTTAATAGGGCGTCAGTCACTTTTCTCATTGTCCGGCTTTCTGGCGCAAAACGGTGCCAGTACAGCATGCGTCGTTGGCATAATCCTGGCGTTAAATCGACTAATTCACGATTTTCTAACTCTTGAGCAATTTGTAAGTGTGGGATCATACAACAGGTAGATCCTTGTTTAGCTAATTGCACAAAGGCCTCTGATGAATTAACGATATGACAAGGAACACTGCCCGGTGATAAGTCAAAGTTTTGCTGCACAAACGCTTGGTGCATATCATCCAAGTGGTCAAATGCCACTGCAGGTGCCTTCAATAAGGAAGAGCGAGTGACGCCATTAGGGAAATACTTGGCAGCGAAATCAGGCGAAGCAACAAAGATATAATCTAATGCGCCCAACTTATCGACTAGGCAGCCCGGTAAAGCCTGTGGCTGGATACTGATTGCGCCGACAACTTCACCGCGTCTTAGACGTTCTTGGGTGCGTGTCTCGTCTTCCACTTGGATATTCAATCGGATAGGACTATTGCCTAACACAGGATTGAGCGCCGGGAGGAACCAGGTTGCTAAACTGTCGGCGTTGACCGCAAGGGAAAGCAACAATGGGGTAGAGCCTGTATTTTCGTCTCCGAGCCATTGTTCTTCCAACAATTCAACTTGATGAAGCAGTGCTAACAGCTTTTGGCCTTGTTCGGTCGGCTTTGGCGGGACGGTTCGTACCAGCAAAGGTTGGCCAAATAAGTTTTCTAGCTGTTTTATCCGTTGTGAAACAGCGGATTGTGTAATGCATAGCTTCTGAGCTGCACGCTCAAAGCCGCGTTCGCGGATAACGGCATCCAGTGCTTGTAATGCGCGATAATCGGGGCGCTTCATCAAAAAGTCTCCTTGTTGTTATTCTGCTAAGCACTATGCCATATTTTTATTGATAACACCTGCAATTATTGCGGGCACTCGACAAATCGCAAGAAGTCACGCACAAATGCACAGAACAACACTGCAACTTATTGCTTGCTCGGTATATACTAATAGAAGATTAGGTCTCAATTAAATAGCAAAAGGCATAAGCATGACGCAGGATGAATTAAAAAAAGCGGTGGGTTGGGCTGCACTTGAGTACGTTAAGCCGGGCACGATTGTCGGTGTCGGAACTGGGTCGACCGCATCGCACTTTATTGATGCATTAGCCACAATAAAAGGGCAAATTGAAGGTGCCGTTTCTAGCTCCGAAGCTTCTACGCAAAAACTCAAATCATTGGGTATTCCTGTTTTTGATTGTAATGAAGTGGATTCATTAGATGTGTATGTTGATGGCGCAGACGAAGTTGACCACCATATGAACATGATCAAAGGAGGTGGTGCTGCGTTAACTCGTGAAAAAATTGTCTCTGCGATTGCCAAAACGTTTGTCTGCATCGTTGACCAATCAAAACTTGTCGATGTATTAGGTAAGTTCCCCTTGCCTGTTGAAGTGATCCCAATGGCCCGTAGCTATGTGGCGCGTGAATTGGTGAAACTGGGAGGGACTCCTGAATATCGCCAAAACGTGGTCACTGATAACGGCAACGTGATTTTAGATGTTCACAATTTAACGATTGTTGATCCGGTGGCATTAGAAAACACTATCAACGGTATCGCTGGGGTTGTGACTGTTGGTCTATTTGCCAACCGTGGTGCTGATATTGTCCTGATGGGCACAACGGATGCAGGTGTCAAAACGATTAAATTGCCATCGTAGTGACTGACGATGAATTGATTTGTTTAGTCTATAAGCCAGCAAGCGATTTAGCTGCTGGCTTTTTTTATCCGATGCGCCTTATCTCCCCGTTCTTCTGAGCTGCACAGGGCAGAATCAATGCTCGGACTGGAGGCAGCGATCACGAAACAGTTTTATAAATATCATTAATTTAAAATTTATTTCATTTTTTTTAATATCCCGTTATTTTGGTGATATATCTCACATTAATATGCATTGTGCAGGAAAAATCCTTATTTTGTGTTACTGCTCCTGATTTTCTGCCATTTAACTTCTTTTTCTTCGCGCTTTTTAGCATCTTTTAAGCAAACGGTTGTATTGATACTGCGCAGAATTTTGCTATGTTGGTATACGCTTTTCATACTTCAAGGTAGATGAATGTGCTGGTATGAATATGCCTTGAATTATGTTGAGAAAAGTTATTAGTCAAACAAGCAAATTCATCTGTCACAAATTAAAAACGTTCACGATAGGGTAGGGAAATGGTTAAGGTATCTTTGCAAAAAGACAAAATTAAATTTTTACTGCTAGAAGGTGTTCACCAAAGCGCGGTCGATAACCTAAAAGCCGCGGGTTACACCAATATTGAATATCATAAAAGTGCATTATCCGATGAAGAATTAAAACAAGCGATTAAAGATGCGCGTTTTGTGGGTATTCGTTCCCGTACTCATTTAACTGAAGAAATTTTTGCTGCGGCAGAAAAATTAGTGGCCGTGGGATGTTTCTGTATCGGAACCAACCAAGTGGATCTGGATGCCGCTGCAAAACGCGGTATCCCTGTCTTTAACGCACCTTTCTCAAATACCCGTTCTGTTGCTGAAATGGTATTAGGTCAGTTATTACTGCTATTACGTCGTATACCTGAAGCCAATATGCAAGCACACCGTGGCATTTGGGAAAAACAAGCGAAAGGCTGTTTTGAAGCGCGCGGTAAACGCCTTGGTATTGTTGGATATGGTCATATCGGTACTCAGCTGGGGATCTTGGCGGAAGGTATTGGTATGAATGTTTTCTTCTATGATATTGAAAACAAACTGCCTTTAGGTAATGCAACGCAAGTTCGTTCTTTGACTGAGCTGCTTAATATGAGTGATGTCGTCAGCCTGCATGTGCCAGAAACAGCCAGCACGAAAAATATGTTTGGCAAAGCGCAGTTTGACCGCATGAAACCAGGCTCTATTTTTATCAACGCGTCGCGTGGTACTGTGGTGGAGATCCCTGCATTGGCTGCGGCGCTGGAAAGCAAGCATTTATCGGGGGCAGCGGTTGACGTCTTCCCAAGTGAACCTGCGGCAAATAATGATCCAAATGATCCTTTTGTTTCTGAGCTGATTAAATTCGATAATGTGATTTTAACGCCTCACATTGGTGGCTCTACTGAAGAAGCCCAAGAAAACATAGGATTAGAAGTTGCAAGTAAACTGGCAAAATATTCAGATAACGGTTCAACGCTTTCTGCGGTTAACTTCCCGGAAGTTTCTTTGCCTGTACATACTGAAGACACTAACCGCTTCTTGCATATCCATGAAAATCGCCCAGGTATTTTGAATAGCATCAACCAAGTGTTTACTGAAAGCAATATTAACGTGGTTGGTCAATATTTGCGGACATCGGGTAATGTTGGTTACGTCGTCATTGATGTCATGATGCAGACACCAAATCAAACAGATGAAGCGTTACAAAAACTCAAAGATCTGCCAGGTACTATTCGTGCACGCCTGTTGTTCTAATTTTGCCTAACACGTTTTATTTTTGATGATATGGCGCAGGTATTGCTTACCAGCGCCATATTTTTTTCGGAGTAATAATTTCGGGTAATGGGATATCCCAATGCGCGGCGGGCAGTTGCTCAACAAGTTGGCAATCATGAGCTAGCCCTATTGGATAAAAACCCCGTTGTTGCCAATTCGCCAATGTCCTATCGTAAAAGCCTCCCCCCATACCTAGGCGTTGTCCATAGCTATCAAATGCCACTAATGGGATTAACATTACATCAAGTTGCTCTGGCGGCAGGACATCACGTACATCTAATGGGGGCTCTGCAATGTTAAAGCGATTGTTGACCAGTTGTGTATCTGGGCGATAGTGAAGAAAAAGTAAGTGATGGGCACTAACAGGGTGCAAAACAGGTAGATAAACCTGTTTATTTTGTTGCCATAAAGCATCAATAAGTGGCTGCGTATTGATTTCACCATCGAACGATAAGAAGAGGGCGATGTTTTTTGCCTGCACAATTTTAGGATGTTGCAAGGCATTGACCTTAGCCTGTTCAGCGGCTATGTGTTGTTGTTCAGGTGTTAACTGACGGCGAGCTTGCCGAATTGCTTGGCGGATATGTTGGCGTTGTGCGGAGTGTGTGTCTTGCATATAAATAACCTACATTAAACGGCGATAGGAAATAGCAATATTTAAAGCAGTATATCGCAAGCTTAGAGATAGTGTTGGTTAATAATCGGGTTTCAAAGATTTAATTGATTGAAATACAGCGAGATAAATATAGGGGGTCTCCAAGATGCCGTTGTAGACTGTAACCCTTGAACCCTTGGTTCAAGGTGAACGCAGTTTAGCAACCTTTAGGCTTCCTGAACGGATCAGGCATGCTCACCAGCGCAATAACCACATTCTATTTAGTTGAAATATCGGCTCAGGGGACTCGCCCACTCACGCGCATCTCAGAGAAATTTGGTTTGAGAACTTATTGTTACTCAGTGATTTCATTGTACGAAACTAGATTTAAAATGCAACCCTAATTTTGTATATTTTTTTCTACTAGTGTTTGATTAATAAGCAGATTTACTCTAAGGGCAATACTTGTCTCTCAGTGATCTTAACCTGATCGTGCAACGCTTGTTCAATTGTATGTTGCAACATTTTTATCTTCTCTTCCATATTATAAGCATAATCCCGCGTTTTTGTCTTTTCTTGTGCTAATTCGTGACAGACGTTCAATGCTACGATAAAAATAAGTTGTTCCATATTAGTCACGCCGCTTCTATCTTTCAGATTTTGCAAGCGTTGTTCTAACTCTTTAGCCGACTCAAGAAGGGCCTCTTTTTGTTCTGATGGGCAATTAACACGCATTGAACGGCCAAAAATTTGAATGTCGACAGGTTGTGCGGACATGAAACCTCCATACTGAATAATATTCGCCATAAATAGGGTCGTATTTGGCGCAATTAATAGATAAGACAAAAGCATACTGGTTAGCGGCTACCCTTGATGGTAGCATATCACGAATCATAAGCTAACATGACGAATTCAGATGTCTATACAAAAAACTTTACCAAACTATGAAACACTGGACAAACTACTACAACAGCACTCAATCGCACTTACTGCGGCGGAAATCCATGGTTTAATAACCGGGCTAATCTGTGGTGGGAGCCGTGAGCATGGCTGGCAAACCCTCGTTCACGACCTTGCTAACGATGGTTTAGCATTTCCACAAACAGTTGCTCAACCGCTGCGTGAGCTGTTCGATGTTACCTTTGAAGCCCTTGATGACAGCGAATTTGCTTTTACTATGTTATTTCCTGATGAAGACGCTTCGATATTTGACCATGCTGATGCACTTGCTGGTTGGGTTAACCATTTTTTACTTGGTATTGGTGTGACACAGCCTAACTTGGCAGATAAAAAAGAAATCAGCGAAGTGATTACAGATTTGCGCAATATTGGGATGCTTGGTTACGATGAAGATGAAGACCAAGAAGAACTCGAGCAGGCGCTAGAAGAAGTGGTTGAGTATGTGAGAGTGGCTGTACAATTATGTTATATCGCGTTGGTAGAGCCGAAAAAAGGCCCAACTGCCGTTGAGAATAACAAGCCGATCCTCCACTAATTGCGACTCGCTTGTTATTTAGCACAAGTGACTTTGGTTTACCGATAGGTAAAGTGAAGTTATTTTCAGTTGGTTTTAATCAGTGTTAAATCATTATCGTCGCACATATTGCTGTTCGCAGTATGTTAGCAACCTAATAATTCAGATGATAAGGCAAAAACGGTATGAATAAACAGGAATTTATTGTTCGTCGCAACGCATTATTAGCTCAAATGCAAGCAGGGAGTGCGGCAATTATTTTTTCTGCCCCCCCTGCGCAGCGTAATGCTGATTGCGAATACCCGTATCGTCAACACAGTGATTTTCTGTATTTGACGGGGTTTAGTGAGCCAGAAGCGGTATTAGTGCTGATTAAAAGCGACGAAAGACATAGTCATACCGTTCTTTTTAACCGTGTTCGTGATTTAACTGCTGAAATCTGGTTTGGTCGCCGCTTGGGGCAAGACGCTGCACCAGAAAAACTGGGTATTGATAAAGCATTACCTTTTAATGAGATTGAAGAGCAACTTTATCAATTATTTAATGGATTGGATGTGATTTACCATGCTCAGGGTGAGTTTGCTTATGCTGATAAGCTGGTGTTTGATGCGCTAGAAACTTTACGTAAAGGCAGTCGTCGAAATCTCCGTGCGCCACAAACGATGATCGATTGGCGTCCAATTGTGCATGAAATGCGTCTGTTCAAATCTGAGGCAGAGCTGAATGCGATGCGCGAGGCGGGGCGTATTTCTGCGTTAGCCCATATTCGTGCCATGGAAACCTGCCGTCCAAATATGTATGAATATCAACTCTGTGGTGAATTAGAACATGAGTTTACTCGTCATGGGGCGCGTTTTCCTTCTTATAACTCTATCGTTGGTAGTGGCGAAAATGCCTGTATTTTGCATTACACCGAAAATGAATGCCAAATGAAAGACGGCGAGTTGGTGTTAATTGATGCGGGAGCGGAGTTTGACGGCTATGCAGGGGACATCACCCGCACTTTCCCCGTAAATGGTAAATTTAGTCAAGCGCAACGTGAAGTTTATGCTATTGTCCTCAAAGCGTTAGAGACAGCACTCTCACTATATCGTCCCGGTACTAGCATCCCTGAAGTGACGCGCGAAGTTGTGCGGATTAAAACGCAAGGATTAGTGGAGCTTGGAATTTTACAAGGCGATGTCGATCAATTGATCGAAAACAAAGCATATCAAGCCTTCTTTATGCATGGTTTAAGTCATTGGTTAGGGTTAGATGTACATGACGTTGGTTTCTATGGCGCAGATCGTGACCGTAAGTTAGAAGTTGGAATGGTGTTAACCGTTGAACCCGGCTTATATATCGCGCCTGATGCAGACGTACCACCACAATATCGGGGTATCGGCATTCGTATTGAAGACGATATTGTGATCACTGAAGATGGTAATGAAAACTTAACGGACTTAGTCGTCAAAGATCCTGATGAAATTGAAGCCCTAATGGCCGCAGCAAAACAGCGTTTAGGGTCGATGTGTTAACAGTAAAAGGTTAATCATAAAAAGGTAATAAACAACCCATGAATGTGATCATCGTGGGTGGAGGAATGGCAGGGGCGACACTTGCACTGGCCATTTCTTCACTTAGCCAAGGAAAATTATCGGTTTCACTAATCGAGGCCTCTTTACCTGAAGGTAAACACCCCGGATTCGATGCACGTGCTATCGCATTAGCCCATGGTACGTGCCAATATTTAGCAAAAATAGGGGTATGGCCAGCGTTTACCGATTGTGTTACGCCGATTACTCACGTTCACGTATCTGATCGTGGGCACGCAGGCTTTGTGAATATCAACGCAAATGATTATCATATTCCCGCACTTGGCAATGTGATTGAACTACACGAAGCGGGGACTCGTCTATTTTCTTTATTACGAAAGGCACCGGGGGTAACGCTGCATTGCCCTGCCAAAGTTGAAAAAATTCACCGTGAGCAAGATTCTGTGACGGTGATATTAGATACTGGTGAGACAGTAAGCGGTGCACTGTTAGTTGCTGCAGATGGTAGCCATTCTTTAGTGGGTAAAGCATGTAATATGCAATGGCAGCAAGATGATTACGGTCAAGTGGCTATCATCGCTAATGTGAAAACCGCCATAGACCCCAAAGGCCAAGCTTTTGAACGTTTTACCGAATTTGGGCCATTGGCATTACTGCCGATGTCTCATGGTCGTAGCTCATTAGTTTGGTGCCATCATCAAGAACACGTAGATACAATTACGGCTTGGGATGATGCAACCTTTATCAATAAATTGCAGACAGCATTTGGTTGGCGTTTAGGCAAAATTGAGGTAGCTGGTACACGCCACTGTTATCCGCTGGCACTGCGTAAAGCGCTTAATCCTGTAAGTCACCGAGTTGTATTAGTTGGTAATGCTGCACAAACTTTACACCCCATCGCTGGGCAAGGTTTTAACCTTGGTATCCGCGATGTAATGCAATTGGCGAAAATTGTGGTGAAAGCCCATAGGGAGCAGCAAGATATTGGGCGTTATGCGTTATTAAGCCAGTATCAACAAGCTCGAGCCATAGATAGAGAAAAAACCGTTACCATGACAGATGGCTTAGTTCGTGTATTTGCTAATCGCTGTATCCCATTAATAGTGGGGCGAAATTTAGGTTTAATGGCAATGGAGATGTTGCCGCCTGTGCGCGATGTTTTGGCTCGTCAAACATTAGGCTGGGTTGTTCACCAATAACCACGAAATAAAGAGGAAAAAAGTATGCAATCGTTTGATGTGGTTATCGCCGGTGGTGGCATGGTGGGGCTTGCCCTTGCATGTGGCCTTGAAGGAAGCGGCCTACGTGTTGCAGTAGTGGAGAATCATCCACCTAAAAAAATCTTTTCAGCATCGGAACCCTATGCATTACGGGTATCCGCGATTAATGCGGCAAGTGAAAAATTGTTAACCCATTTAGGCGTTTGGTCAACGATTAAAAGCATGAGAGCCGCAGCCTATCACGGCATGGAAGTGTGGGATAATAACAGCTTCGGTCGTATTACATTTTCAGCACAAGAGCGCAACCTTACCCATTTGGGGCATATAGTTGAAAATAATGTGGTGCGCGATGCATTGTGGCAAAAGGCCTCTGAATTGCGTGATGTAACATTATTAGCGCCAGCAACGCTTAAAAAAGTGGTTTGGGGTGAAAATGATGTGTTTATCACGTTAGATGATGAAAGCATGCTAACCGCAAGGTTAATTGTTGGTGCTGATGGGGCTGGTTCATGGCTACGTAGCCACGCTGATATTCCGCTAACTTTTTGGGATTACGAACATACTGCGCTGGTGGCCACTATTCGCACAGAAAAACCGCATGGGGATATTGCACGTCAATCCTTTGACGGTGAAGGTATTTTAGCATTCTTACCACTGCCGGACCCCCATCTGTGTTCTATTGTTTGGTCACAACCTGCAACGGAAGCTGCAAGACGTCAAGGGCTGGATAAAACCGATTTTAATAAAGAATTGGCGGTTGCTTTTGATGTACAGTTGGGGCTTTGCCAAGTGGAAAGTGATCGTATGACTATTCCTCTAACAGGGCGTTATGCACGGCAGTTTGCGGCTCAGCGCTTAGCGTTACTGGGCGATGCTGCTCATACTATTCACCCACTTGCAGGGCAAGGTGTTAACCTTGGGTTTATGGATGTGGCAATGTTAATGGGTGAAATTAAGCGTTTACATCGTGAAGGTAAAGATTTTGGCCAATATTTTTATTTACGCGATTATGAACGTAGCCGCAAACATAGCGCTGCCTTGATGTTAGCGGGTATGCAAGGTTTCCGTGAATTATTTGACGGAAATAATCCAGCCAAAAAACTGTTGCGGGATATTGGGCTAGTGCTGGCGGATAGCTTACCTGGCGTAAAACCACAGTTATTAAACCACGCAATGGGGCTCTTTGATATGCCAAAGTGGCTTGAAGAATTACAGCTTGAAACGGTCGAATAGCCGTATTTTAATTGAGAAGAAGGACTGCAAAGGAAGTCCTTCTTCTTGTATATTATATGCGCAATATTTGGTGTTGTTAGCCGAACTGGAGAGAGCCGCGATTATAGGTTAAGTCAGGCAGGTTTGCTGATTTACCTTTGGCTAATTCTGTAAGCGCTTGTATGTCACCGTATACTCGACCACTATGATGTGGGGCTACCATTTTTATAATTGAGAAATTAAGGTTATTTGGTAAAGAGCTTAATTCATTTTCACATTGGTAATAGTGAACTAATGCTCTAATGTACCCATCACGCTCAAAATCAGTATACCCATCCGCCATACGACCATATACCCTATCCGTACCATCATTTTCCACCGTAAAGTAATGGTTTCTCATCCATTGAATATCATCAGCTAATTGCTTCGCCATTTGTTTTATTTCATGGGTTAATTTCTTTGACTGAGAAATGGAATCTGTCTCTTTGAGTTTGTGAATCAATGTAGACATCGATTTTTCTTCTGCTTCTGTAGGCATGTGATTTGCACTCAGCGCTGTTACAAAAGAATGTTGATGGCTTTCTATGTGCTTTTGCGGAATAAAACTCTGTGTGTTGTATTCGCTGAACTGGTTGAAATAAACGTTATCTTTGGCTTTGCTAACTTGAAACATAATTGTTCATCCTTTACGTGATATATAACATTTTTCCTTATTGCCAGTTAATTATCCTGATTTTAACATTGAAAAATATCATATTTCGCCAAACGAATGTTTTTTGAACTATATGTGTTTTATTGTTCATCATGACTGAGAAAAACTAATCACATCACTTTTTCGCATTAGTTTTTCTAATTTTGCTAAGTTGCGGTGAATTTTGTCAATAATCTATTTATTAAGCTTTGTGGTGGTATTTTGAGCTAAATTATGTGCTATAGACCACTTTAGAGTGATCATTCTCAATTATTTAACAAAAATCGCTGGCAAAATCAGAGCGCAATCAGTAATACAGAGGGTAAGTCGCCCTATTTTTTTTTATAGGATCAAAGCGCAAATAGTGGTAGATTTTTTAACAGAAGTTATCGTTTGCGTCAGGTTAAAAATGCCTATTCAATAATTACAAATTGCTATTTTTAACCCCGCAACCACCCCAAAATATCTTAATCGAGCACAGAGGGTATTCATGGTAAAGCAGACAACACTGTATGAAGAGCATATTGCTTGCGGTGCAAAAATGGTGGATTTTCATGGCTGGATGATGCCGCTGCATTATGGTTCGCAAATTAATGAACATAATATTGTTCGAACGGATGCAGGGATGTTTGATGTTTCCCATATGACTATTGTCGATTTGCATGGTGATGGTTGTCGTGACTTTCTTCGTTACCTCTTAGCGAACGATATCAACAAACTTACCGAGCAAGGAAAGGCATTATATACAGGTATGCTAAATGCGTCAGGTGGCGTGATTGATGACCTGATTGTGTATTACTTTGCCGACGATTTTTATCGTTTAGTGGTTAACTCGGCGACGCGGGAAAAAGATCTTGCATGGATAGAACAGCACTCAGAAGGCTATGCCGTCGAAATGTATGTGCGGGATGATTTAGCTTTACTTGCCGTTCAAGGACCACAAGCGGCACAAAAAGTCCATACGCTACTAAGTGAAGAACAAAATCAAGCCATTGAAGGAATGAAACCCTTTTATGGCATTCAAACCGGTGATTTATTTATAGCTACAACTGGCTATACAGGTGAAAAGGGCTATGAAATAGCGATGCCCAAAGAGCAGGTCGTAGACTTTTGGCATAAGCTTCTGAAAGCTGGAGTACACCCAGCAGGGCTAGGGGCGCGTGACACATTACGCTTAGAAGCGGGAATGAACTTGTATGGTCAAGATATGGATGAGAGCATTTCACCCCTTGCGGCAAATATGGGGTGGACCATTGCGTGGAAACCTGAAGATCGCCAGTTTATTGGTCGTGAAGCTCTCGAAAAACTGCGTGAGCAAGGAACTGAAAAACTTGTCGGTATTGTGATGCGTGATAAGGGTATACTGCGTGCAGGGCAAGTGGTTCGCTTTACTGATGATTTAGGTAAATTGCAAGAAGGGGTCATTACCAGCGGCTCTTTCTCACCGACTTTAGGTTTCAGTATTGCGTTGGCACGTGTCCCGAACGGAATTCAAGATAAAGCGATTGTTGAGATCCGACATCGAGAAATGCCAGTTGAAGTAGTGAAACCGGGCTTTGTCCGCGAAGGTAACTGCTTAGTGTAATTTGGGCTGACCCAATCAATAACTTTAAAATGAGAGGCTAATAATGAGCAATACACCTAAAGAGTTAATGTATACCCGTGAACACGAGTGGCTGCGTGATGAAGGCAATGGTGAATACACCGTTGGTATCACAGAGCATGCGCAAGAAACTCTCGGGGATATGGTGTTTGTTGATTTACCCGAAGTAGGTAGTGTCGTCAGTGCAGGTGATGATGTTGCAGTGGTTGAGTCAGTTAAAGCGGCATCTGATATCTACGCGCCACTAAGTGGTGAGATTGTAGCTATCAACAGCGAGCTAAGTGATTCGCCAGAACTGGTCAACGAACAACCGTATCAAGAAGGCTGGATTTTCCGTATTAAAGCCTCAGATACCACAGAGCTGGCGGATTTGATTGATGCTGAAGGCTATACTTCGATGATTGAAGCTGAAGAATAGTTTATTCGTCATATTTTGTGTTGTGGCGGTATTGGCTTCGCTCATTCGCCCTAGCTACGTACTGGTGTATGCTTCAAGGGACTCTTTTGCTTGCCGCCTAGCCACAACGCAAACTAGATAGAATAAACATCTGTTGTGATGGTGTTGGCTGTACTCGATAACTCGGGTCACATACTTGAGTATGCCCCCTAAGGTTGTTTCGTTTGCCGCCTAGCCACAAAATGAACTATTTAGAGGTTTGAATACGTATTTAGTATTTAGAGGGTTGAAAAATACTAAATTAGAAACAAGTTGCTACATCACTGATTTTGAGTGTTATCTCGCAAGTTCCGTAACAATCGCCCGACAACTTATGCATAGCAGACAAAGGATGGGAACACAGATATGTCGATGTCACTGAGTCAATTAGAAAACCGTTCAGAATTTATCTCGCGCCACATTGGTTCTTCAGAACAACAAATAAAAACCATGTTAGACACTGTGGGAGCGTCATCGCTCGATAACTTAATGGATAAAATTGTGCCGAAGGCCATTTTACTTGCTGAACCGCCAAGAGTCGGCGGTGGAGCGACAGAACAGGAAGCATTAGCTGAATTAAAAGCGATTGCATCCTTGAATAAACGCTACAAAAGTTACATCGGCATGGGGTATGCACCTGCGGTATTACCTCCAGTTATCTTACGTAACTTGCTGGAAAACCCAGGTTGGTACACGGCTTATACTCCCTATCAACCAGAGGTCTCTCAAGGGCGTTTAGAGTCTCTTCTCAATTTTCAACAATTAACCATTGACCTGACCGGGCTAGATCTAGCCTCTGCCTCCTTATTGGATGAAGCTACCGCTGCGGCAGAAGCCATGGCGATGGCAAAACGTATTAGTAAATTAAAAAATGCGGAACGTTTTTTTGTTGCAAATGATGTTCACCCGCAAACCCTAGATGTAGTGCGCACTCGTGCCGGTACTTTTGGCTTTGAAATTATTGTTGATAGTGCTGAAAAAGTGTTGGAACACGAAGGTGTTTTTGGCGCATTGCTACAGCAGGTTGGTACGACTGGTAATGTGCATGATTACACTGAACTGCTTGCACAATTAAAAGAGCGCCAAATTGTCAGTTGTGTTGCAGCAGAAATGATGGCACTTGTGCTATTAGTTGCGCCGGGTAAACAAGGGGCTGACATTGTTTTCGGTTCTGCTCAGCGTTTTGGTGTACCGATGGGCTATGGTGGCCCTCACGCGGCCTTTTTTGCTTGCCGTGATGAGTTTAAGCGGGCTATGCCGGGGCGTATTATTGGGGTTTCACGTGATGCAGCAGGCAATACCGCGTTACGTATGGCAATGCAAACCCGTGAACAGCATATTCGCCGTGAAAAAGCCAACTCGAATATTTGCACATCTCAAGTATTACTGGCGAATATTGCCGCCATGTACGCAGTGTACCATGGTCCTGAAGGGCTTAAATTGATTGCAGGACGTATTCACCGTTTTACCTCGATTTTAGCAAAAGCCTTAGCAGATGCGGGGTTCCCGTCACGCCATAAAACATGGTTTGACACTTTAGCCATTGAAGTCGCTGATAAAACAGCGGTATTAGCCCGAGCAGAAAAAGCAAAAATCAATTTGCGTACCGATATCTATGGTGTGGTAGGTCTTACCCTAAGTGAGACGACAACGCGTGAAGATATCAATGAGTTATATGCTGTAATAACAGGTTCAGATGTTAAATTAAATTTTGAAAAGCTAGACCAGCAAGTCGCCGCTGATGAACAAGCCATTCCAACGGCACTACAGCGTAAAGACGAAATTTTAGCTCACCCTAATTTTCATCGCTACCATAGCGAAACCGAAATGATGCGTTATATGCACAGCTTAGAACGTAAAGATTTAGCACTGAACCAAGCAATGATCCCGTTAGGCTCTTGTACCATGAAACTGAATGCTGCTGCGGAAATGATCCCCATTACGTGGCCAGAATTTGGGGAGTTACACCCATTCTGCCCAGCTGAACAAGCTCAAGGTTATCACCAAATGATCGAACAACTTTCTCATTGGTTGGTGCAATTAACGGGTTACGACGCTGTCTGTATGCAGCCTAATTCAGGTGCACAAGGGGAATATGCAGGCTTGCTAGCTATCCGTCGCTACCATGAAAGCCGTAACGAAGGCGCTCGCAATATTTGCTTGATCCCAGCCTCTGCACACGGCACAAACCCTGCTTCAGCGCATATGGCAGGGATGGAAGTGGTGGTGGTACGCTGTGATGATGAAGGAAATATCGATTTAACGGATTTACGTGAAAAAGCAGAGCAACACAGCAAAGAACTATCTTGTGTCATGGTTACTTATCCATCCACTCATGGTGTGTACGAAGAAAGCATTCGTGAAGTGTGTGAAATTGTTCACCAATATGGCGGGCAAGTGTACCTTGATGGCGCTAATATGAACGCACAAGTTGGGTTGACAACGCCGGGCTTTATTGGCGCTGATGTTTCGCACCTTAATTTACATAAAACCTTCTGTATTCCTCACGGTGGTGGCGGTCCAGGTATGGGACCTATTGGTGTGAAAAAACATTTGGCCCCCTTTGTGCCGGGGCATTCAGTGGTTGAGTTGGATATGCTCACTGATCAAGGTGCGGTTTCTGCGGCACCATTTGGTAGTGCTTCAATCTTACCTATTAGTTGGATGTATATTCGCATGATGGGCTCCTATGGCTTAAGAAAAGCCAGTCAAGTGGCAATTTTGAATGCAAACTATATCGCTAAACGCCTTGCGCCTCGTTATGACATTCTATACACAGGTCAGGAAGGCTATGTGGCTCACGAATGTATCGTTGATTTACGTCCTATTAAGAAAGAGACAGGGATCAGCGAACTGGATATTGCTAAGCGTTTGATTGACTATGGTTTCCATGCGCCAACCATGTCTTTCCCGGTGGCAGGAACCTTGATGATTGAGCCGACAGAGTCTGAAAGCATGACTGAAATCAACCGTTTCATTGATGCAATGTTAGCGATCCGCGATGAGATTGACCAAGTGGTTGAAGGGAAATGGACGCTAGAGGATAACCCACTGGTGAACGCGCCTCATGTGCAAACAGAGCTGGCGGGAGAGTGGTCTCACACTTATAGTCGTGAATTGGCGGTATTCCCAACAGCACAGACTAAAGCTAATAAGTATTGGCCAGCAGTGAAACGCCTTGATGATGTCTATGGGGATCGTCATTTACATTGTTCATGTGTGCCGATTGAAGAGTATATGTAACTGTTACTCATTAGTAAGATAGATACTTTCGGTTATATTAATATTCGGCTTGCCTCCTTCTTTACGGGAGCAAGCCTGATTATTCTGGTGTTACTTTAGCCAGAATATTGGTCAATGCCTGTATAGCTGTTACCTTGGTAAAGCTTTTCAACATGACCTGTTGTTATACAAACTTGGTAAATGCCACCACTGAGATCGGCGATATACATCAGTTGGGCCGACTTATCGTGCGTTAGGCCGATGGTTTCTTTAAATCCCCGGCTGATCACGCGATAGTCTGTCAGCCCGTGAACAGTGACATTAGCGCAATTTAGGCTATTACCATCGGGTTCAGCCCCTCTATCCGTCCAGTATAAAATATTGGCATCTTCATCGAGCAATAAATCGATAGGCTCAGGCAAATTATCTAATAATAGCTGGATATCACTTCGATTTTCAGGGGATTGGGGATCTGCTGGTTTTAATGGCGCTCTAAATATGCGACCTAAATTTCCTTTGGCTGTGCCTTTTTGTGTCCAGTAAATCCAGTTATTATTAATATCAATAGCAATGCCTACGCATTGATCTAATATATCGACCTGACCATTTTCATTGCGTGACCTTGCAATGTGTGTGGTTAAATCGGAACCATCAACGTAGCAGGATGAAACCATTCCTCCTTCACGATCACACCAATATAACCGTTGGTTCATCAAATCGAGTTGTAACTGTTTTGGTGTCCTTATGGCTCCTTGGCCTACTAGCCTTTTTCTTTGGCGACCATCAAAATTCATGACATTAATTGAACCGTCATTAGCATCAAAATCATCGCCCATATTACTCCAATAGATCAAACGGCGATCAGGATCCACCGCTATGCCATCGGGAGTACCACCAAGTCCTTCAATTAGCGGGGTTAACTGATGTGTCAACTTATTGAATCGAACAATTGAAGGGGAGTGAATATCAAGCAATAACAGATAAGGGCGTGTGTTGCGCTCATTTTTTGGCATATCTAACCTCATTGATCGCTAATCAAAAATATATGATAGATAAATGAACAGATAATTATTTATCTAAGTATAGTTTAATTTGATTGAATCAGTATGTGGTTAATAAGGGGTATCGGTGTAGAGACTAGTCGATGAAGAGCAACCTTTAGGGGGTAGCTAAAGCGGCAAATAGCCACTTTAGCTTGTTAATTAAAGCAACCAACCTTTTTGTTGGGCAAGCTCTAATTGTTGTTTAAGTTGTTGGTAGAATTCAGGAAGTATTTGCTTAATGTAATCACATTTGCTGAGGACTTGCTCAAGGCGAATATGATTTTCCACCCAACTTTGCCCTTGATTATGTAGGTTCATTAGCATTGGCATAGCTCTATCTATGGCGTTTGCGTAAACTGACTCAGGGGTTTCTAATGCATCATATTCATGCCACAGTGCGAGTAATGTGGCATTTTGTGGGGAGGGCAGAAGGTTAAAAATCCGGTTTGCTGCTTTAACTTCCTCAGCATGGATAGCATCACGAGCTGCATTATCGAAAACCAATACATCCCCTGCATCAATTTCAACAATGTCATGAACAAGAGCAAGTTTAATTGCGTGTTCAATATTTACGCCTTCAACATATGGGGCAAAACTCATCGCCGCCACCGCAAATTGCCAACTGTGTTCAGCAGTGTTTTCGTGGCGTTCACGGTTAAGTAGCTTATTTTTGCGATAAATACTTTTAAGTTTATCAAGTTCCATTAAAAATTGGACGACTTCAGTAAAAGCCCCAAAATTGACCACCTCAATGGGCTTGTTACTTAATGCAGATGACATAAAAACCTCTATTAATGTTCTTCTTCTAATGAATAAGGCAAAGGTGCGATGGTTAAATGACTTTGTTCATCAGCGATAACACGAAAAACACTGTCAGCTTCCATATCGTTATTCATAATAATTTGTACATAAATTTCGCCATTTCCTAGGCGCACAGCGGCAAGGACAGTACCAGTACGACGCCATTTATCACCCAATTGCCATTCCACACCATCTCCAAGAGCAGGAAGCGTTGTTGCCGTCCCTTTTAACAAATACATCGCGCGTTTATTGGCACCGCGGAATTTTGCTCTTGCCACCATTTCTTGACCAGTATAACAACCTTTTTTAAAGCTGATCCCATGGGGAAGCGCTTGTAGATTGGCGGCTTGCGGTAGGTGTTGTGCGCTATTTTCTTGGTCGATAACAGCAAAACCCGCTTCGAGATCTAGCGCGAGCCATTGGTCATCACTGACTTGCGTCGCTCCTAGTGTTTCCGTTATTTTTTGTGCGGTTACTTCATTGGTGATCACTAAAAAGCGTTCGGCGGGTAACGAGAAATACAACAACGTCGTATCACCATCAGTGATCACTTGGTTTTGCTCATCAGGTAAAGTGCTAAACAACGTTGTGAGTGCTTCTCTTGCTCCTTTCCCTGCGATACCCAGTAATTTCAGTTCGGGTTTTTTCGCAAAAGTAACCTTAGAGAACACGGCATATTTTTTGAGCTCGGCTAATTGCGTATCAACAACACTGCGTCTAAGCAAATAAGAAAGGCCGTCTAAATGATGGAATAAACGCAGGTCACTCCACATTTTACCTTTTGGGTCACAATGAGCCGTTAAGGTGTGAGCTTGTGCTAACGTCGCGATATCTGCGGTGACTTGGCCTTGCAGATATTTTTCGGCATCAAGGCCTGTAAGGTGAATGAGTTCCCAGTTTTCCAGTGAAATCAAAACAAGTGGTAAAGACTGTGAACCAAAGGGAAATTGTTGTGTACTATCAATGTGGGTAGTCATGATTTCACCTGCTGTTCTTTGATAGATAAAGGGGCTTAATGGTAAAATAGCTAGATAACATTGCAAGTAGTTATTATGATGCAGCTTGCATTATCTCGGATTTTTTATCATCGGTTTGTAGAAAAACGGCATTTTACTACTAAAATTACAACAATGTAGTCTATGGCATGTTTTCTTTGCAGATAATCTGTTAGAGTATTGAAAATAATCAATCTTATCAGTTAACTGCAACAAAAGGTCGTAGTGGAATGGATATTGAGAATAAAGCACGAATTCATTGGGCTTGTCGGCGTGGGATGCGTGAGCTAGATATTTCAATCATGCCTTTTTTTGAGTATGAATACGATAGCTTAACGACACAAGACAAACAAACCTTTGTTCGCTTATTAGAATGTGCGGACCCAGACTTATTCAATTGGTTAATGAATCATGGTCGTCCAGAGGATGACGAGCTGTTCCGTATGGTCAAACTCATTCAGGAAAAAAATAAAAATCGTGGTCCTGTGGAAATCTAATCTCTCCATTTCATGGAAGACACAATTTTTTTCTACCTGTATTCATGGTGCAGTCGGTATTCTTTTGCTGTTTGCACCATGGTCACCGGGTAATTCGATGTTTTGGTTACCGTTGCTAGTTGTGGTCGTGGCAAGTTGGGCAAAAAGCCAAAAAAATATCAGTAAAGTAAAAGGCGTTGCCGTGTTAGTGAATGGCAATAAAGTTCAATGGAAGAAAAACGAATGGAATATTGTGAAAGCGCCATGGCTGACTCGCTATGGAATTTTGCTTACATTGGAAGCGCTACAAGGAAAAGGGCAGAAAATCCATTTGTGGGTCGCAAGGGATTCAGTATCAGAAGAGAACTGGCGGAATCTCAATCAGTTATTGCTCCAATATCCTGATATCTAAACGTTAGGGCAATAAAAAAGCCTAATTGGAATAAGATATACCGCCAGAATTTTGCCTTAAAGAGACGCTTCGATTTCTTGTAAAATTTGCACGCACCACTGGGCAATTCGCTCATCAGTTTGTTCAAATTGATGCACTTCATCAAGGGCAAGTCCAACAAACATGTCACCCGTCTCATTTAATGCTTTTGGACTATCAAAGGTATATCCCTCTGTTGGCCAAAAACCAACAAATTGGACGCCAGTGGGTTTAAGTTGATGGTAAAGCAATCCAAGTGCATCAAGAAACCATTCGCTATAATCTATTTGATCGCCTAACCCATACATAGCAACAATTTTGCCTGTTAAGTTTAAGTTGGGAAGGGCATCCCAAATTTCTAGCCAGTCTTCCTGTATTTCACCGAAGTCCCACGTAGGTATTCCCAAAATGAGAATATCATACAGCTCCATTTCGCTGGGTGGTGTATCATTGACATTATGCAGGGTGACAAAATCATTACCGAGAATATCACGTATTTTTTCAGCAACCATTTCGGTATAACAGGTACTAGAACCGTAAAAAAGACCTATTTTCATATATATTATTACTATGTCCAGCTATGGTTTTGATCACAAGGAGGGTATTGTAACAGATGCCCCCCCTTTCAGGCATAATAGAATTGTGTGGTATTATTCAAAGGAAGCGAATCACCAGTGGAAACAAAGCACCTCAATCCATTAATTGAGCAATTTCTTGATACGATTTGGCTTGAGCAAGATTTGGCCGAAAATACGTTAGCATCGTATCGTAATGACCTTCAATCCCTTGATAAATGGCTTGATGCACATCATTTGCATTTAGAAAGTGTTCAATCAATTGATTTGCAAGCTTTTCTCGCCGAGCGTATTGATGGCGGTTATAAGGCAGCAAGTTCAGCTCGTTTATTAAGCGCGATGCGGCGTTTATTCCAATATCTATATCGGGAAAAATTGCGTAGGGATGATCCTTCAGCCGTCATTGCTGCGCCTAAAATACCCCAGCGATTGCCAAAAGATCTGAGTGAGCAGCAAGTGGAGGATTTGTTAAATGCGCCCGCAACGGAAGATCCCCTAGAGCTTCGGGATAAAGCGATGTTAGAGGTTTTATACGCTTGTGGTCTGCGAGTTTCCGAATTAATTGGTTTAACCTTTTCTGACATCAGTTTACGCCAAGGGGTTATTCGGGTTGTCGGGAAAGGGGATAAAGAAAGGTTGATCCCCTTGGGGGAAGAGGCAATATATTGGTTAGAAAAATATATTGATGAAGGTCGCCCTGATTTATTGAATGGCAAAGCCAGTGATATTTTGTTTCCGAGCAAGCGTGGAACAAAAATGACACGGCAAACATTTTGGCATCGAATAAAATACTATGCGGTACTTGCTCAAATTGATACGGAATTGCTCTCGCCTCACGTTCTTAGGCATGCTTTTGCAACCCATTTACTGAACCACGGGGCAGATTTGCGTGTCGTACAGATGTTATTAGGCCACAGTGATTTATCAACAACCCAAATTTATACTCATGTTGCCACTGAGCGGTTACGTGCGCTGCATGAGCAACATCATCCAAGAGGATGATAACTAAGGATTATCTATGAAAGGCAAATTGCTATTGTTGGCAGCAACGTGTTTTGCTGCAATCACCTCGAGTGCATATGCGGCTACAGAAGAGAAAGTCATTCGTGACACCCTAGCAAAATACGATATGACGGTGGAGTCGATTAAGCCATCGCCGATTGTGGGGTTGAATGTGGTGGAAACTAACACAGGTGTTGTGTACATCACCGATGATGGTAAGTATTTACTTCAGGGGCCAATTTACGATATGAGTGGGAAAACCCCGTTAAATATCAGTAATCAGCCATTGCTGAAAAAAATCGAAGCTCTGAAAGATGAAATGATTTATTTCAAAGCACCGCACGAAAAATATGTGGTCACAGTGTTTACCGATATTAGCTGCGGTTATTGTAAGAAACTTCATGAAACCGTAGGAGAGTTAAACAGTAAAGGAGTGACAGTGCGCTATCTTGCCTACCCACGCCAAGGTGTACAAAGCGATGTGGGTAAAAAAATGGCGTCTATCTGGTGCAATGGCCTACCGCAAAATGCATTAACGCAAGCGTTTAAGGGCGAGGATATTGCAATGATCGATAACTGTAAAATTGACTTAAGTAAACATATGAATGTCGGTAACTTATTTAAAGTCACGGGGACACCCGCTATTATTTTACCGAATGGTCAAATGCTAGCAGGTTTCCTAAAACCGGATGCCCTTATTCAATTACTTGATGAAAAATAGTTAATTATTGTGAATGTAGAAACTTTTTTACGACAACGGCAGGTCGATGGAGAGCCGACGAAGCTTCAAGGGCTCCCTGAATTATTGCAGCGCATTTACCTGCACCGTGGTATTACGGATATATCACAGTTAGAGCGTAAAGCCACAAATTTGCTGGATTATCGTTCATTGTCAGGCATTGAAAATGCACTTGTGCTGCTTTACCGAGCACTGGTCGAGCATCAATCTATTACTATTGTGGGGGATTTTGATGCAGATGGTGCAACGAGCACCGCACTGGCTATCCGTGCACTTAAAGGGATGGGCTATGTTAATTTAAATTATATTGTGCCAAATCGTTTTGAGAATGGTTATGGATTAACGCCATTAGTCGTTGAAGAAGCCAATAAGCGGGGGACGAATTTAATTATCACTGTGGATAATGGCATTTCATCCCACGAAGGTGTCGCTGCGGCAAAACAATATGGTATCAACGTCATTATTACCGATCACCATTTACCCGGAGAAACACTGCCAGAAGCCGATGCCATTATTAATCCAAATCTCAATGACTGTCATTTTGGTTCAAAAGCGTTAGCGGGTGTTGGGGTAACATTTTATTTAATGTCAGCATTGCGGGCACACTTACGCCAAAAAGAGTGGTTTACCCAACAAGGTTTAAATGAACCCAATTTAGCCGAATACCTTGATTTAGTAGCATTAGGGACGGTGGCTGATGTTGTTCCCCTTGATACGAATAACCGGATATTGGTTCACCAAGGTTTAAATCGTGTTAGAGTTGGTCGTTGTTGTGCGGGCATTAAGGCTTTAGTTGAAGTTTCAAAGCGAGACATCGCCAGGTTGGTGGCAAATGATTTTGGTTTTGCCCTTGGGCCTCGGTTAAATGCGGCGGGGCGGCTCGATGATATGTCCGTGAGTATTGAATTATTGTTAACTGATGATATGGCTTATGCGCGGGAACTGGCTAATGAATTAGACGGGTTGAATCAAACTCGTCGTGATATCGAACAGGGAATGCAACAAGAGGCATCGGTTTTTTTTAATCAGTTTGAGTACAGCGATAATCAACTGCCGAATGGTCTTGCGATTTACCACCCAGAATGGCATCAAGGGGTTGTCGGGATTTTAGCCTCTAGAATTAAAGAGCAATTTCATCGCCCTGTTATTGCTTTTGCGCCCGCAGGGGATGGGGTTCTCAAAGGATCAGGTCGTTCCGTGCAAGGTGTCCATATGCGTGATGCCCTTGAACGTTTAAATACACTGCAACCTGGTTTGATGCAAAAATTTGGCGGTCATGCGATGGCAGCAGGTTTGACATTAGAAGAAAATAAATTTGCAGACTTTAAGCACCATTTCGAGCTGTTAATGGGAGAACTTATTAACCCCGATCAACTGGCAGGTGTGGTTTGGAGTGATGGCGAACTTTCGCGCAACGAGTTTTGCTTAGAAGTTGCGGAATTGATCCGTGAAAGTGGACCATGGGGGCAATCTTTTCCTGAGCCAGTGTTTGATGGGCACTTTCAGCTATTACAGCAACGGTTAGTGGGAGAGCGCCACCTTAAACTTATGTTGGAGCCAGTGAATGGCGGGCCAATGTTAGATGCGATAATGTTTAATATTGATGTGCGTAGATGGCCTGACAACAGTATTAAAAAAGCTAAAATCGCCTTTAAACTCGATGTAAATGAATATCGAGGGCAAAAAAGCGTGCAGTTGATGGTTGAACATATTTGGCCTGATTAATCAGGGAGATTATGGGATAAGCTTGGGTGGAAATAGCGCCTCCTAGTGCTATAAACCTGCAATAAATTCCGTTATACTAACCGATTTGTAAATATAAAATTATTTTTGACCAACCATAAGATATTGAAAATGACGTTTGAAATAAACCCAGTAAAAAGTAAGATCCAGGACCTGTCTGATCGGACATTGGTTCTGAGGGGGTATCTTTGACTATGATGCCAAGAAAGAACGCTTAGAAGAAGTCAATGCAGAGCTTGAGCAGCCAGATGTCTGGAATGAACCAGAAAGAGCGCAAGCACTGGGTAAAGAACGTTCTTCCCTTGAGGGAATTGTTGAAACCATTGATCAACTTACGCAAGGCCTTGAAGATGTTGAAGGTTTATTAGAGCTGGCGGTTGAAGCTGATGATGAAGACACATTCAATGAAGCGGTTGCTGAATTAGACCAACTGCAAGGCAAATTAGAGCAACTTGAATTTCGCCGTATGTTTTCTGGCGAATATGATAGTGCTGATTGTTATATTGACCTTCAAGCAGGTTCTGGTGGTACTGAAGCTCAAGATTGGGCAAGTATGTTATTGCGCATGTACTTACGTTGGGCGGAGTCAAAGGGCTTTAAAACCGAGATTATCGAAGAGTCTGATGGTGATGTTGCGGGTTTAAAATCAGCAACAGTAAAAATTATTGGTGATTACGCATACGGCTGGTTAAGAACCGAAACGGGGGTCCACCGTTTAGTTCGTAAGAGTCCATTTGACTCGGGCGGGCGTCGTCATACTTCATTTAGTTCGGCCTTTATTTATCCTGAAGTTGATGACGATATTGATATTGAAATTAACCCAGCGGATTTACGTATAGATGTTTATCGCGCTTCTGGAGCTGGTGGTCAACACGTCAATAAAACGGAGTCAGCGGTACGTATCACTCATATTCCAACGAATATTGTGACGCAGTGCCAGAATGATCGTTCTCAGCATAAAAATAAAGACCAAGCAATGCGCCAGTTAAAAGCGAAACTATACGAACTGGAAATGCAAAAGAAAAATGCGGACAAGCAAGCGATGGAAGAGAATAAGTCAGATATTGGCTGGGGAAGCCAGATCCGTTCTTACGTCCTTGATGATGCAAGAATAAAAGATTTACGTACTGGTGTGGAAACGCGTAACACGCAAGCCGTGCTGGATGGTGATTTGGATAAATTCATTGAAGCTAGTTTAAAAGCTGGCCTGTGAGGAAAAAATGTCTCAAGAGCAACAGGGTGTAGAGCAAGCTCCCGATTTGAACAACGAACTAAAAACGCGTAAAGAAAAACTCGCGGCGTTACGTGAAAAAGGTATTCCATTTCCGAATGATTTTCGTCGTGAAAATGTTTCAAACACTATTCATGCTCAGTATGGTGAAAAGTCATCGGAAGAGTTAGAAGACTTGAATATTGAAGTCTCCATTGCAGGTCGTATGATGACTCGTCGTATTATGGGGAAAGCCTCATTTGCAACGTTGCAAGATGTCGGTGGACGTATTCAAATTTACGTATCACGGGATGATTTAGCGGAAGGCGTTTACAACGAGCAGTTCAAAAAATGGGACTTAGGTGACATTTTAGGCGCGAAAGGGCGTTTATTCAAAACCAAAACGGGAGAACTCACCGTTCACTGTCACGAAGTACGCTTATTAACCAAGGCATTACGTCCATTACCCGATAAATTCCACGGTTTATCAGACCAAGAAACACGTTATCGTCAGCGTTATCTTGATTTGATCGCAAATGATGAATCACGTCACACGTTTATCGTTCGTTCTAAAATCTTGGCGGAAGTTCGTAATTTCATGGTAGCTCGCGGCTTCATGGAAGTTGAGACCCCTATGATGCAGGTCATCCCTGGTGGTGCATCAGCACGCCCATTTATCACGCACCATAATGCGTTAGATATCGACATGTATTTGCGTATCGCGCCTGAGTTGTACTTAAAACGATTAGTGGTAGGTGGTTTTGAACGGGTTTTCGAAATTAACCGTAACTTCCGTAATGAAGGTTTATCACCACGCCATAATCCTGAGTTCACAATGATGGAACTCTATATGGCATACGCTGATTACCGTGATTTGATTGAATTAACAGAAGATTTATTCCGTACGCTGACGCAAAAAGTGTTAGGCAATACGGTCGTTCAATATGGCGATCAACAATTCGATTTTGGTCAACCCTTTACTAAATTGACCATGAAGCAAGCTATCTGCAAATATCGTCCAGAAACCGATGTGGCTGACTTAGACGATATGGATAAAGCGGTTGCGATTGCACAATCTTTAGGGATTAAGGTTGAGAAAAGCTGGGGCTTAGGCCGAGTCCAGTGTGAAATCTTTGAAGAGGTTGCGGAAAGCCATCTAATTCAACCTACTTTCATCACTGAGTACCCTGCGGAAGTTTCACCGTTAGCGCGTCGCAATGATGACAATCCTTTTATCACCGACCGTTTTGAATTCTTTATTGGTGGTCGTGAAATTGGTAATGGTTTCTCAGAATTAAATGATGCAGAAGACCAAGCAGAACGTTTTGCTGAACAAGTTCGACAAAAAGACGAAGGTGATGATGAAGCCATGTTCTACGACGAAGACTATGTGACTGCGTTAGAGCATGGTTTACCACCAACGGCTGGTCTTGGTATCGGTATAGACCGCATGGTGATGTTATTTACTAACAGTCATACTATCCGTGACGTTATTTTATTCCCTGCTTTACGTCCAACAAAATCTTAAGTGTGACTTGTGCCTAGGGGCGGTAAAAACAGCAGTCTGAACAGCCCTTAGGGGTGTTCAGGTTGTTAACAAAGTGTGGTTCAAACTTGGCTTTTCCCACTTTGTGTTATCAGCCGACAATCGACAAATTGATTTTCCTGGTCTATTTTCAAAACCTATCTAACTTGCTGGCAAACCTAATCGGTTTGTCAGTAGTCTGAGCAACCCTTAAGGGCTGTTTATCGTTGTCTAATGATTTTTTCTAGATCATAAGTTAAATTATTAAAAAATGGCACTGCATTGGCGACATTTTGTGGGGGGATCTCGCTATGTATCTCACATAAGTTGGCGTTGTGTTTTAATTATTGGTGAAACAATTCGACTGCATTATCAGACGTTCATAAAATAGACAAAAAAACAGCAACCCGCTAGGTGTATCAATAACACCTATTATGTTCAGTGCTCCCTTCTTTATTCAATCCGACTGCTAACGGTATAAATCAGCTATCTAATAGCAAAATGATATGTATTAAATTATTTTTTTCTACGTGTTCGCTAATTAGTAAATAATGGACTATATAATAAGGTTGAAAATTAATTTGAGTTACGAATGGTATCAATTTAGTATAAGTAATTGTGCCTGAAAGTTGGTATGATCACTTAGGTTGCTTTTATGATTACCTTAACTCTGTTTTATTGCAGACTATTGAATCTAAATGATGTTTTCAAGGTGTTGCTGATAATGAATGATTAGGTCTAATGCCTTAATCATAAAGTGGGTGAGCATATTTAGACATTTTTAGAACAGCATATTTTTGCGAAAAAGAGCAAAAAACACTTTTTTGGAGTGTTTAAGGTTATTTAATTTGTTAGCAAATGTTTCCATGTGAAGACAAAAAAGAAACTTTGGCAAACTGTTATTGAACTGTTGAATTTATGGTTACATTAACCAGTAAAATAATGTTTAGATAACAGAATATAATTAATTTCCACCTTAAACGTGTTAATTTATCACTGACTTAGTGTATTAATAAGAATAAGCTCATAAAAATGACGAAAGGGTAGCGATAAAATAAAATTAAAACTAAAATTATTGTAATCATAAAATTATGAGATGACTCTATTTCTACATTCGGACTTATAGAAAATAGCTAGTTTTTAGCTTACACTAGGTTTCTTGGACATCATTATAATAGCGAAGAAAAGTACTGGTAAGGTAACCATATGTTTTTAAAAAATAAATTTTATGTTGCATCTTTGCTTATAGCAGGTACGGCTCTTCTTTCCGGCTGTACATTTGGCTCAGACACATACAATACAGCAGCACCTAATACAGCAACACCGAATACCCCAAGTAAACAAACAGTAAATGCCAATACGACTCCTGTTGCCGAACAACCCGTTGTAAATGCATATCAAGCTGATGATTCATATCCTGAATCTCAAAAAGTTTTAAATAGCGCTATTAATCGCACACCAATAGCGACAACAACTTATGGGCAAAGTGGCGCTGAACAACAAACATTTGCTCACCTAAATACGTGTGTTAAGGAACTCAATGCACTAAAAACACTTTCACCCAAAGATTACAATCGTTTGGTAGGTTCATTTAAGGAAGTGAGTGAAATCAACCGCCTCTACAGAGAAGTTGAAGGCACTGCTAGCCCTGATACCATTGAATTACTACAAATGGCGATCGAGTCTAAAACGAAAGTACTCTGTGCAAAAGTTCGCTATAACTCAGTATTGTCTACCGAATCAACATTGAAGAAAATTAGTGGATTATGAGAATAAACCTTAGGCTTTGTGTGTCGCTGGCACTTTTTACGACATTTTTTAGTCATGCTCCGAAAGCAGAGAAATTTAATAGCGTTATTGATGATTTTGATACTTACCTTCAATTAGAAAGAGAAGGCAAAGTAAAAGAGCAAAAGCAACAACAACAGCCGGTGAATACACAAGCTCAAGGTTACGATATTTTCTCTTCATTATCGACGGTGCCTGCGCCCAAGGAAAAACAAAAATCTGCGGCGGCGAATAAAGGAGCCAGAGGTAAAACGACAAGTAAAGGACGGTCGGGGGCTGCATCGGCAAAAACGGCTGATGCGGCTAAAACGACGCCAATAGAAGAACCAGGAAAAAACACTTTTTCTGATGTCTGTGTGGTGGCAACAGATAGCCCATCTGCACCAATTTTACTTTCATCCTACCCTTACTTTTTTCAAAGTAATCAATGGAGCCCTGAGTATTTAGCAAGAGACTTTGCTAAATATCAGTTAGTTCTTGATCCTCTTGGGTTGTATGCCTCTAAATTTGCCAGACCATCTGGGATAGATGCTTCTGCTTATCTTGAACAGCTTGCAAAATTAATTGAACGCCAGCAACTGACGAGTTTGTATCAGTTTGGTATAGCACAGGGTGTTGGCCAACTTATTGGTTACAATAATCTGTTAAATGACCAGCAACTGGTTGCTGAGCTTATTAATCACAATAAGAGTATTGCACAATTAACGCATACGATTACAGAAAAAGAATTTGAAATTAATAAACTTAATGAAGATATTAAGAAAAATAAAAATCAAATCACACAATTACAAGCACAGCTAAATTCATCAACTGATGATCAAACGTTAATTGAAACATTAAATCATAAACTTGCGGAAGCAGAAAAAACGATTGAGCAAAAACAGAATAACTTAACACAGCTCAGTCAAGAAAATCAGCAGACACAAGAAACGATCGCTCAACTTGAAAAACAATTAAATGAAAGTGCTATTGAGCAATCTAAAATAAAGCAACAACTAGCTGAGAAAGAGCAACAGTATGCGGCTGCCAATTTGAAGATTGAGCAGTTAACAGCAGATATTGCTAAATTAGAGTTGGATGCGAAAAAACAATTACAACTTGTTGGAAACACTGATGAACAAATGAAATTGGTGGCCACTGAGTTGTTACAGCAAAAAGAATTACTCAAACAGAAAGAAGCTGAACTTGCTACGGCAAAAAACGAAAAAGATGATGTCCAATCGGCACTTGCTACACAGCAAGCGAGTGCGAAACAACTAGAACAACAAAATCAGCAATTATTGGCTCAATTAGCAGAAAAAGAGCAGTTAGCTGAAAAAATACAGGCTTCTTTAGCAGAAAAAACGGCTGAGGCTGAGCAAAAGGTTGCTTTAGAGAAAGCGTTAAAAGATGCACAAATTGCACAAGAGACGCTAACTTCCCAATTAGCGTCCAGCGAAAAGCAACAAGCGGAGCTACAAGCTAAATTAGCGCAGCATGAGCAGAATTACGCGGCAGCAAAAGCTCAGTTGCAGCAAGCGAATGCGGATCTACAACAACTGCGTACCGATGTTGAAAAACAGACGGCGCTGTTAAACCAAGCCAGTGATGAACAAGTTAAAACCATCACGGCGGAGCTAAATAAACACATTGTCTTGCTCAAGCAAAAAGAAAATGAGTTGAAAAAAGCCGAAGCGGCGAGCCAATCAACACATGATGCGTTAGCTCAGCAGCAAGCGGTCGCCAAAGAGCTTGAGCAGAAAAATCAGCAGCTTGCTCAACAGCTCAGCGAAAAAACGAAGCAGGCAGATAAAATCCAAGCCTCGTTAGCGGAACAAACGGCGAAAGCGGCGGATAAAGCGGCACTGGAAACGGAATTAGCGGCGGCTAAAAAACAGTTGGCGGAGCATGAAACGCAGCAAAATACGCTAGCCAAGCAACTCGCGTCCAGCGAAAAGCAACAAGCGGAGCTACAAGCTAAATTAGCGCAGCATGAGCAGAATTACGCGGCAGCAAAAGCTCAGTTGCAGCAAGCGAATGCGGATCTACAACAACTGCGTACCGATGTTGAAAAACAGACGGCGCTGTTAAACCAAGCCAGTGATGAACAAGTTAAAACCATCACGGCGGAGCTAAATAAACACATTGTCTTGCTCAAGCAAAAAGAAAATGAGTTGAAAAAAGCCGAAGCGGCGAGCCAATCAACACATGATGCGTTAGCTCAGCAGCAAGCAGTCGCCAAAGAGCTTGAGCAGAAAAATCAGCAGCTTGCTCAACAGCTCAGCGAAAAAACGAAGCAGGCAGATAAAATCCAAGCCTCGTTAGCGGAACAAACGGCGAAAGCGGCGGATAAAGCGGCACTGGAAACGGAATTAGCGGCGGCTAAAAAACAGTTGGCGGAGCATGAAACGCAGCAAAATACGCTAGCCAAGCAACTCGCGTCCAGCGAAAAGCAGCAAGCGGAGCTACAAGCTAAATTAGCGCAACATGAGCAAAATTACGCGGCAGCAAAAGCTCAGTTGCAGCAAGCGAATGCGGATCTACAACAACTGCGTACCGATGTTGAAAAACAGACGGCGCTGTTACACCAAGCCAGTGATGAGCAAGTCAAAACCATCACAGCGGATCTGAATAAACAAATAGCCTTGCTCAAGCAAAAAGAAAATGAGTTGAAAAAAGCCGAAGCGGCGAGCCAATCAACACGGGATGCGTTAGCTCAGCAGCAAGCGGTCGCCAAAGAGCTTGAGCAGAAAAATCAGCAGCTTGCTCAACAGCTCAGCGAAAAAGCGAAGCAGGCTGATAAAATCCAAGCCTCACTAGTGGAACAAACGGCGAAAGTGGCGGATAAAGCGGCACTGGAAGCGGAATTAGCAGCGGCTAAAAAACAGTTGGCGGAGCATGAAACGCAGCAAAATACGCTCGCCAAACAACTTGCGTCCAGCGAAAAGCAGCAAGCGGAGCTACAAGCTAAATTAGCGCAGCATGAGCAAAATTACGCGGCAGCAAAAGCTCAGTTACAGCAAGCGAATGCGGATCTACAACAACTGCGTACCGATGTTGAAAAACAGACGGCGCTGTTACACCAAGCCAGTGATGAGCAAGTCAAAACCATCACGGCGGATCTGAATAAACAAATAGCCTTGCTCAAGCAAAAAGAAAATGAGTTGAAAAAAGCCGAAGCGGCGAGCCAATCAACACGGGATGCGTTAGCTCAGCAGCAAGCGGTCGCCAAAGAGCTTGAGCAGAAAAATCAGCAGCTTGCTCAACAGCTCAGCGAAAAAGCGAAGCAGGCTGATAAGATCCAAGCCTCACTAGCGGAACAAACGGCGAAAGCGGCGGATAAAGCGGCACTGGAAACGGAATTAGCGGCGGCTAAAAAACAGTTGGCGGATCATGAAACGCTACAAAATACGCTAGCCAAGCAACTCGCGTCCAGCGAAAAGCAGCAAGCGGAGCTACAAGCTAAATTAGCGCAGCATGAGCAAAATTACGCGGCAGCAAAAGCCCAGTTGCAGCAAGCGAATGCGGATCTACAACAACTGCGTACCGATGTTGAAAAACAGACGGCGCTGTTACACCAAGCCAGTGATGAGCAAGTCAAAACCATCACAGCGGATCTGAATAAACAAATAGCCTTGCTCAAGCAAAAAGAAAATGAGTTGAAAAAAGCCGAAGCGGCGAGCCAATCAACACGGGATGCGTTAGCTCAGCAGCAAGCGGTTGCCAAAGAGCTTGAGCAGAAAAATCAGCAGCTTGCTCAACAACTCAGCGAAAAAACGAAGCAGGCAGATAAAATCCAAGCATCACTTGTTGAGCAATCAGCTAAAGTTGCACAAAAAATTACGTTAGAGTCTGAGCTTGCTACGGCGAAGCAGCAATTGCAAGAGTATCAAGTCGCTCAAAATACACTCTCTAAGCAATATACAGAAAGCCAAAAACAGCAACAGCAACTTCAGGCCACATTGGCTCAAAATGAGCAAAATTATGCTGCTGCCCAGAAACAGTTAGCACAAGCTAATGCCAGTTTGCAAAAATTACAGAAAGATGTTGAAAAGCAAACGGCATTAATTGGGCAAGCGAGTGAGCAGCAAGTCAAAGAATTGACAGCAGATTTAAATAAACAACTGGCACTGTTGAAGCAAAAAGAAGCGGCTTTAGCTAAGCTTGATTCGGAGAAAAAAGGAATTCAAGATGCGCTTTCTGCACAAGAGAGTGAAAAGAAAAAACTTGAATTGCAAAATACGCAATTTGTTAAACAGATAAAAGAGCAAGAAACGCAAATCAGTAAGCTTGAAACTGATATTGCAGCTAAAGTGAAAAAACAAACCGAGGTTGAGCTACAACTTGCGGATGCAAATAAACAAATTAGTGCCTTGAAATTAGATGCCCAAAAGTTGGCGTCTGCAACGAAAGCACAACAGGAACTTGTTTTAGCACAAGCGCAATTGAAAAAATTACAGGCTGAGTTAGACGCACAGAAATCATTCTCAAGTGATGATGCGCTTAAGTCACAAATTATGGACTTAAATCGTCGAATTACGTTATTACAAGACGAAAACAATGCTCTTAAAGCGAAAGGCAAAACGGGTTCAAGTGCTGGACTAGCGGGTCGTGTGCCGCCAAGTAAAGACGCTAAAGTCGTTGCACAAGAAAATGCCAAGAAAAATCAGAAGATAATTCAAGATATCACGGCGCAAAAATACAGTAAGTTGGATAATAATACGTATTATAAAATTATTCAGCGCGGTACGCCGATAAAAGATGTTAAAAAGAAAGACATTACATTTATTATGAGGGAGCAGTTAACCGATGGAACGGTAACGGTAATGTATACCGATAAAAACCCGGTCACGCTACCTTATAATGAGTTACCAACACCACTAAATTCGTTTGTTGAACGTGCTGGAGAAGGTGGGATGGTTAAGGTATATATTAAACCTGAAGGTGGTTATGGGGTTGAGGGGATACCCGGTGAAATACCGCCAAACTCTATGTCTATCATTGACTTGAAGATTATGAATGTGAAATAGCGAAAAGTCAGTTTAGGTTCTTCAAAAGGGCAATTTGTCATTCAGGCTGATTGCCTTTTTTTATGACGAAATAAATGAAGAGAGCAAATAGAGATAGATGAAAAAAGTGAGGGTAATTGCTTGTTGCCTTTCTGTCAGATTATAGTTACATCAGAGATTTCTATAACTGACAGGGCATGTGTCTATGCTCGGCTTTATTGAGTTATTAAGCAGTTACTCTTGATTTACTCGGGGTATAGCCAAATCGCTTGCGGTAGCTCTGAGTAAAATAAGATTGACTTGAGAAGCCTGCTTCCATCGATATTTCAACAATACTCATTGCAGTATTTACCAATAATTGGTGTGCATACATAATCCGTTTTTCGCTGATCCATGCACGTGGTGACGTGGCGTAAACACTATGAAATAATTCTTTAAAGGTTGTTAGCCCCATACCAAAACTACGAGCGAATTCACTTAAATTCCACTCTTTCAAATAGTTATTTTCCATAAAAATTTGTAAACGTTGGGCTTGGCGGTTGCTTAATTGCTTAAAGTTAGAAAGTAATATTGCACCTTGTTCACTATAGGATAATAACAGTAATAGTTCGCTGATGCGTAATGATACGATAGCGTCTGGGTAATCATGAGTGATAATCGCATTTAAGCTATCTTGGATATTTTCAATTAAAGGATATGACGTAAATTTGATGATATCGGATGCGGTGTCTTCAAACCGTTCGATTTCACTTAACTGTGAGCCATGAACAGTCATAAACTCGCGTAAGAAGTTATCGTCTAAACTGACCCAAAGTAACTGACAATCTGTTGCAAGATCTGATGATTGAAATGAATAAGAGCCTTGTTTGTGGTATAAAATATCCCCTTCATTTAAAACTTGTGCACTTGCTGGCGTCTCTAACAATAAAGTACCTTTTTCGACAATAATAATGCCTTTAGATGTTAAATCGATAATGGTATGTTGCGTATCACTATCGATAGTCATCTTTCGAATCACTTGCTGGTTTAAATTGCTGTTGAATTGCATGGTAGTCACCTAAATAATCACATTCATACGATAAAAAAAACAGTATTAAGATTTAATGTCATAAAATGAAAATTTATTGATATAAAAAATAGACATTTCTTGTATGGTTGAAATTATATAAATCGATTATTTATGTGTCATTTTGTAATTCTAAATATAAATAAATGTTTCAAAATGTAGTTTTTACGAGTTATTTGTGACTTATGCTCGGTTATTTCGATATTTTTTATATGGCTATTTTATTATATTCTGATGTATTGCTGTTTGGTTGGTTTTTTATGCTGAGTTTATTATTGGTGTTGGTTGTAAATTTTTTTTGTTTTTTTACACATTATTGGTGTTTATTTTTGTTGATCTAACACGATCATCATTTTTAGTGTAGTTATCGGTTTTATTACTGTGTTAATAATTGTGATAATATTCGTAAAAAATATTAATTATAAATAATTCTTATGTTTTATATAATTATTGAATTAAGTTATTTGTTTTTTTTATCTTTTTAATAAAATAATTTTATCAAGAAGGCAATTAATGCCTTTAAAATGAGATTTATGTCTCGCTTTTTTATTGATAGGCAGTAGTTATGGTTTTAATAGGTAATATAAATATAGATTTTGGTAATTAGTTATTTTGGGTTACTATTTTTTATCTGAGCGTTTCTTAATCATGAATAGTAAGAGTTACTCAGATAGCGTTATTGAAGGCTAAACACCACCTGTAAATAGCAAAATAGTAAATTTTATAAAAATGCTAATAAAACAGTTAGATATTTATAAATGTCTATTTGGTGTGTTGCATTGAATGAATAAAGCTTTCTTATATGTAAGGATATGCATGCCAAGTGAAAAGCGGTTGAAACTCAAAATCAAAGCTATTTAAGGCGACTGTAAGGAAACAAAAGAAGGGCTTATTGCTGAAGTCGCCTATTGACGTGTATTGATAGGGGCAATTCAATTCTAAGGTGTTCGTTTACGGACTTTTGCTGGTAGAGCAGGGACAGGCTTACGATCATCAAGTAAATGGCGAATAGCAAGTATTGGGTGATGTAATAGCATTTTAGGGCCAGACCAGCGCATGACCAATTTCATCTGCTCACGCATCTTGGGCTGATAACAATGAATAGGGCACTGTTTACAAGCAGGTTTATCTTCACCGTACCGACATTTTTCTAAGCGATTAATGGCGTAAGAGAACAGTTTTTGATAATAATCCAAAGAGTCATTAGGGGCTGGGTGTGCTTTCTCATAGAGGCTGATCATTTTCTCGATGGTTTTAATTTCTCGATTTATTCGTTTGCCAGCCATGATAACCTCCCTGCTAAAATCAAATATGCATTTAATATACATCTTAATGGGTTCAATAGGAAGGTTATGCTGATTTATTGATCGATAGTTTGATGACGTTCAATAATTAGCGCATTAACGAAAAAGAGGGTTAGCTAGCAGGCTCCCCCTCTTTAACTCAACCTCTTAGGTTCTCAATAAAAATAAGGTTATTGAGCTGTTTTTTAAAGGTCATCGACACGATTGCATGATTATTTTTTGCATTTCATCTTTTAGATGTAATTTTTCTTTTTTTAGTTTGGCAACGTGCTCGTTATAACCAGCACCAGAAGGGCCTTCAAGCTGACTAATTTCTTTGTCGAGTTGATGATGTTTTTCGTAGAGCGTTTGAAAACGGGGATGTGTAGAGACTAACTTTGAAACTAAATCTTGATCTGCTGATAACATACTACCTCCTCAGAATGTATTAAGCCTCAAAATTAGTATAAACAGTGTACATATTTTGTGCACTAAATTAGCGGGTAATTTACATTATTTTTATTAATTTTATGATCTTTATACTAAAATTAAGTATTATTACGGTTATCTACTGCATGAAACCTATATTTTTGTAATTAAGAATCATCTATAGTGATAATTACAGTGTAATTGACTTACCATGTAGTAAAGCTTGGAGTTTTTAATTGATTTTTTCTTTTGAAATAGGAATAAATGATGAAAAAAGCGATTTTATCTGTAATGGCAGCCGCACTCGTCTCATCTTGTGCAGTAGCAACTGAGGACTTGGAAAAGATCGCACCATATCCAAAAGCAGAATCAGGTATGACTCGTTATGTGATCCAACTGGATCAGAAGCAGAATGAAAATAACTTTATGGTTGAGTTGGTCATTGGGAAAACAATTAAAGCAGATTGTAACCGTCAATGGTTTATGGGGGAGCTTGATAAGAAAACCTTAGAAGGTTGGGGTTATGATTATTATAAGCTAGATGAAGTGAAAGGACCTGCTTCGACGATGATGGGTTGTACTCAGCCTGCTGAAGAGCGTTTTATTACGACCCAATTAGGTGATGATGCATTTGTTCGTTATAACAGTAAACTCCCTATCGTTGTGTATGTGCCTGAAAAAATGGATGTAAAATACCGTATTTGGTCAACAGAAGATCAGCTAATTAATGCTATCAAAAAATAAAAATGCCGTTAATAGGCGGCATTTCTGAGTGCTGACAAACATAACATGTTTGGCGGCAGGTTGGATAGGTTTTGAAAAATAAGGAAAATCAATATATTGATTTTCGGCTGATAACACAAAGTGGGAAAAACACGCTTTTATCCCACTTTGTTAACAACCTCAAATGCCGCTGATTAGCGGCATTTTTTCACTCGTTATTTTAACGGATCACAAAGACAGATGTTTTTGCATGGCGAACAATTGCGGAAGCTGTTGAACCTAATAAATAGGTTGAAGTGCTTGGGCGATGAGATCCTACCATAATTAAATCTGTATCAATTTCTTGTGCATAATCCAAGATTTCATCTTTCGCTGAACCAATACTTACTTTGCAGTTAATCTGATTGTCCGGCACTTTAATGTCTTTAATAATTTCTTCTAGTGCTCGCATTGCTAAAATAGAACGTTCTGCGGAGTCTTTATGACTCTCTGGCAGTGCAGCGATTTCAATACCAAAAAATAATTCAACACTTGGAATAACGGAGATGAAATGAATTTCAGGTGCCCCTAATGTGGCTAAAGCTTCTACATGTTTTATGATGTCCTGATTCAGTTCATCTTCTAACAAATCAATTGGAACTAGAATTTTTTTATACATAGCCACCTCATCCATATGTTATTTAAAATCGATTATAGCAATTTACTATTAGTATACTATAAGTTAAATAAGCTAGCAGAAGTGCTATTAAGTGCGCATTTATCGTTATTTTAAATAATGAATGCATTTGTAATCAAAAGTAAAACAATAGGCATTTTCATTTGTGGTATCTGATTACAATTTACAGTGAGACATTTCACATTTAATGTGCGAATATTGACTTGTTTTTTGCTTAACTTATTGTTTTAAAAAGTTTATTTAAATGATAATTATTTTGTTTTTCATTAAAGAAATCACATTATGAATAAAAATGAAGTCGTCACTCAGCCAAGCAAGGAATTTGTGGTCCAACAGGCTAAATTTAAGGCTGCGAAAAAAAGTACATTGATTAGTGTGTTGGTTAATACCCTGTTATCTATTTGGCAGATCATCATCGGTATTTTTTCTCACTCATCAGGTTTAATTGCCGATGGGATCCATACCTTATCCGATTTAATTGCGGATTTTGTTGTTCTGATAGCCAATAAAAAGAGCCACAAAAAACCCGATGAAGATCATCCTTATGGTCATTTTCGTTATGAAAATGGGGCGTCACTCATTCTGGGGATTATTTTATTGATTGTTGGGGTTGGGATGGTGTGGTCTGCCATTGAAAAGCTACTTAATCCTGATTTGATCCCTGAAGTTCACATGATTGCTCTGGTTGCAGCGTTGATAGCGTTAGTGGCAAAGGAAGGTTTATTCCGTTATATGTTACATGTAGCAAATAAAGTGAATTCGAGCATGCTAGTGGCAAATGCATGGCATGCACGCTCTGATGCTGCATCCTCTTTGGTTGTGGCTATTGGTATTGTCGGAAGTTTATGTGGGCTGCGCATTTTTGATCCTCTCGCAGCAATGATTGTGGGGACATTTGTTTTCAGAATGGGGTTTAAATTTACCAACCAATCGATGCAAGATTTAATGGATAAGGGTGCTGATGAGGAGACGCTGCAAGAAATTCGTGAGGTATTAAATAATATCAATGAGTTATCTGGTTATCATGATTTGAAAACCCGTAAATCAGGGGATTTCTTATTCGTTGATGTACATTTAGAACTTGATGGAAATATGAGTATTACGCAAGGACATGATATTGCCGTGAACACCCGTAAAAAGTTAATGGAAAACCCACAAATACTCGATGTGATGACTCACTTAGACCCTTACGATAAACACACCAAGCATTAATCAGTCTGTTACCAATCTGTTTCATTAATAACCGAGCGTGGTAATTGCTCGGTTATCTGTTTATCCCACATTAAAGAAATATCTGCTAATAAGTTATTGCACTCCATAGACAACCAGTGGAAAATCAATTTGTTGTTGTGGGATGGAACAACTTTCTGCTCACGTGGGGGCGGTTGAGCAAATATGAATTTTTACCCCCTTTTGTTAAATAGATTACTACCGAATATTGAGGAAAAAATGCGGTTTACTCAAGAACAACGTCACACTATCCGTTCGCCAAAAGTTATTGCTCTGACTAATCAAAATGGTATGAAAATTTTACTCACAAGTTTAGGGGCCAGTTGGGTCAGCTGCATATTGCCTTTAGCGAGTGGCAAGCGAGATGTGGTTTTAGGGTCACCGAATATGGCGAAACAGATGGAACAGGGGGTTTATCTTGGTGCTACCGTGGGACGGGTTGCAAACCGCATTTGTGGCTCTCGGTTCAGGTTAAATGGGCAGCAATATGCGATTTCCAATAATCAAGACAACCACTGTTTACACGGTGGGAAAGACAACTTTAGTTATCGAATTTGGGGAATTATTCAGCCAAGCCCTTGCAAGGCAATCTTTTCCTTAATTTCCCCTGTTGGGGATCAAGGCTTTCCTGGGGCATTATCCGTTGAGGTAAGTTATGAACTAACGGAAGATAACCAAGTGGTTATTGATTATAAATACCAGTCAACGGAAGATTGCCCTGTTAATCTGACAAATCACACCTATTTTAATCTGGCAGGAGAGGATTCGGCTCGAACCGCTTTTGAACATGACTTGCAAATTGAGGCTGATACCTTTTTACCGACAACCGATGAAGGGCTCCCGACAGGAGAGTGGCGCGATGTGACAGATACGCATTTTGATTTTCGCCAGAGAAAGCGTATAGGTCGTGATTTTTTACAGGATGATGTACAAGCCGCAGTGGGGGGATATGACCACACATTTATTTTCAATAGTGGTATGGCGGATGGGCAGCATACTGTGGCAACGTTGGGCGCACCTAATGGTGATGTGCAGATGAACATCGCAACAACAATGCCGGCGATGCACGTTTATAGTGGCAATCAATTATTTGCTATTGCAGGAAAAAGCCAAACCTATACGGCGTATTCAGGTGTGGTATTAGCGGCACAATTTCCACCTGATGGGATTAACCATCCTGAATGGGGCGAATTATACAGTGGTATTGCAGCGGCACAACGCATTTACACCAGTCAAACTCGCTATCAATTTATATTCTAATTGTGGTGTTAGGGATGGGCAAAATAATAAGGATAACAGCTTGGTTTTATTCACGTTTTGATATTTAGTGAAGGTTAACATATTGATTTTTCTGTTTTATTATAAAAACCATTCAACCTGCCGCCAAATTCTGTATGTTTATCCGTAGATTGAGCGCCGCAATTTCGCGGCGCTTTAGCATTAAAGATGAAGTTAAATCACAAATAAATCCATATATTCATTCACTGGCATTTTCTCTAACATGGGTTTGTCGAGAGATGCCTGAAGGATGCGTAATTGCTGTGCTTCAGGAAATTGCCTTGCTAGATTTATCCTAAATTTCTGTAATAGCAGAGGTATCCCCTCTTTACGACGACGTTTATGACCAACCGGATATTCAATCACGACCTCATCCAATACTTGGCCATCTTTTAACGTAATAGTTAATCCATTAGTAATTGAACGCTTTTCTGGATCATGGTAGTCGGCGGTAAATTGGCTGTCTTCATGGCAATGCATCTTGGCACGCAGTGCATCAATACGGCTATCTTGTGCAATATTGTCTTCATAGTCGGCGGCGGTGAGTCGACCAAAAATCAATGGCACAGCCACCATATATTGAATGCAATGATCACGGTCAGCGGGGTTATTTAATGGCCCTTTTTTATCAATGATACGGATACAAGCTTCATGGGTACGGATGGCAATTGACGCAATGTCATCCGCACTTTTACCCATCTCTGCTAATGTTTGATGAAGCTGTAATGCAGCCTCGACGGCAGTTTGTGAGTGAAACTCAGCGGGGAACGAAATTTTAAACAGCACGTTTTCCATGACATAGGAGCCATAAGGGCGCTGGAAACGAAGGGGCTGGCCATTAAATAAAACATCATAAAATCCCCACGTTTTCGCGCTTAATGCACTTGGATAGCCCATTTCCCCTTTTTGTGCCATCAATGCTAATCGAACAGCTCGAGAGGTTGCATCACCTGCCGCCCACGATTTGCGTGAACCGGTGTTCGGCGCATGGCGATAAGTTCGCAAGCTATGCCCATCGATCCATGCTTGGGAAACGGCATTGAGGATCTGCTCTCGACTTAAACCTAACATTTGTGCGACAACAGCCGTTGATGCCACTTTGACCAAAATAACGTGGTCTAGCCCCACTTTATTAAAGGCGTTCTCCAGAGCAATACACCCTTGGATTTCGTGTGCTTTGATCATGGCTGTTAATACATCTTTGATGACTAACGGTTTTTTACCTTTTGCTAGATTTTCCCGAGATAACCAATCCGCCGTAGCAAGGATACCGCCTAAGTTATCTGATGGATGCCCCCATTCAGCAGCAAGCCAAGTATCATTAAAATCAAGCCAACGGCACATTGTGCCTATATTAAAGGCACCTTGGACCGGGTCTAACTGAAATTGCGTGCCAGGAATTTTAGTGCCATTTGGAACGACAGTTCCCGGTACTATTGGCCCCAGTAATTTTTTACAAGCGGGGTATTCCAATGATTCCATGCCGCAACCTAGGGTGTCTAGCAGGCAATGATAGGCGGTATCGTAGGCTAATTCAGAAACAATCGGATAATTCATTACATAATCAACGATATCGCTGATCACGCTATCAAATTCAATGGGTTGAGAATTGTCGGTTTGTGTTGTCATTATTTTACCTTAATTAACGCTGTTCTATTGGAATGAATAATTGATTTTCTGGCCCAATATAATTGGCTGATGGGCGAATAATTTTGTTGTCTTGCCGCTGTTCAAGAATATGTGCAGACCAGCCTGCTGTTCGCGCCATCACAAATAAAGGCGTAAACATATCAGTAGGCACCCCCATTAAGTGATAAGCCACTGCGGAAAACCAATCTAAATTAGGGAACATACCTTTTTCGCGCTTCATTACCGATTCAATACGGTCGGCGATACTATATAAGTGACGATTTACATTCTGCTCAGATAACTGCAATGCTACAGATTTAATGATGGGGTGGCGTGGGTCTGCAAGGGTGTAAACTGGGTGGCCAAAGCCAATAATAACCTCTTTATTATGAATACGGGCGATGATATCTTGCTCCGCTTCATCCATCGAGGCATAACGCTGTTGAATTTCTAATGAAACTTCATTTGCGCCACCATGCTTCGGACCTCGTAAAGCGGCTATTGCCCCGGTTATCGCCGAATAAAAATCGGTACCAGTACCAGCAATCACGCGAGCTGCAAATGTTGAAGCGTTAAATTCATGTTCTGCATATAAAATGGCGGCTATATGCATAAATTTTTCCCATTGAACAGGGGGCTTTTTGCCATGCAGCAAATGTAAAAAATGGGCCCCAATTGAATCGTCATCAGTTTGTGTTTCTATACGACGACCATGGTGGCTGAAGTGGTACCAGTACAGCAGCATGGAGCCTAATGATGCCAATAAACGATCGGCAATCTCTTTTGCCCCTGAAAATGGGTGGGCGTCTTTTTCGGGCAGTACACACCCCATCATTGATACCCCAGTTCGCATCACATCCATCGGGTGGGCGTTAGCAGGGATGGATTCCAAGGTATTTTTCACACTTGCAGGTAACCCGCGATAGGATCGCAGCTTTTCTTTATAGGCAATGAGCTCGGTTTGTGTGGGGAGCTTATCGTGGATCAGTAAGTGTGCGACTTCTTCAAATTCACATTGGGTGGCTAAATCATGGATATCAAACCCACGATAATGAAGGTCGTTCCCATTACGCCCCACGGTACAAAGTGCGGTATTTCCCGCAGGAACACCTGAAAGCGCAACGGATTTTTTAGGTTTAAATTGTGGATTTTCAGTGCTACTAAGTTGTTCGTTCATCGTAATTTCCTTGTAAGGGAGAGTGGCGGTTCAACTTGGTGCCGTGGGGGTGCCTATGATTTTTTTTGAGAAAATAGGGCATCCAATTTTTTTTCGTAATCGTAGTAATGAATACTTTGGTAAAGTTCATCACGCGTTTGCATCAGTGAAACGACATTTTTTTGCGTACCGTCATGACGTATGGCGGCATACACCTGCTCTGCGGCTTTATTCATTGCACGAAAAGCAGACAGTGGGTAAAGGGCGATAGCAATACCGACACTGCGAAGTTCATCTAAAGTAAATAAAGGGGTTTGGCCAAATTCGGTCAGATTGGCGAGCACTGGGGCGGACGTGTTTTTCGTAAACTGTTGATACATTGACAGTTCGGTAATAGCTTCAGGAAATAGCATATCTGCGCCAGCATCAAGATAAGCTTGAGCGCGCTCAAGAGCAGCATCAAGACCTTCGACGGCTAATGCATCAGTGCGAGCCATAATGACAAAACTATCATCGGTACGGGCATCTACCGCTGCTTTGATCCTATCAACCATTTCTTGTGTTGATACGATTTCTTTATTCGGGCGATGACCACAACGTTTTGCGCCGACTTGATCTTCAAGGTGTAACCCCGCCGCACCTGCTTTACAAAATGATTTAACGGTGCGGGCAACATTAAAGGCAGAAGGACCAAAGCCAATATCGGCATCAACCATCAGGGGTAACTCGCAGACATCGGTAATGCGGCGAATATCAATCAATACATCATCTAAGGTGGAGATCCCTAAGTCTGGCATACCCAAGGAACCCGCAGCGACCCCACCACCGGATAAATAAATGGCTTTATAACCTGCTTGTTGAGCTAAAAGGGCATGATTAGCATTTATTGTCCCCACTAACTGAAGGGGCGATTCTTGAGTGACAGCATCGCGAAATTTTTGACCGGCAGGAATAAACGACATAATGGCCTCTTAATTGTTAATAAGTTGTCATGTATTTATGGTAACTATAATGATAGTAGCAATTGCCATGCCAATTATTTTGAAAATGAATGTTTTTAATAAAAGCTTAAAAATTAGTAAGTTAAAAAATATTGAGTTTGTGATAAAGAAAACAAATTTGGCATCATTGATTAGATTGTTTCAATGAAACAGATTATTGTTAACTTAATGTATTATTGAAACATAACGATGAGGCAGTGAAACAGATGGAAAAACCGATTATTTGGACCGTGTCTGTTTCGCGGTTATATACACTTTTTCGTGATATTAGCCCTGAATTTAGTGAGCAAGCAGAAATAACACCACTAAACCTCGGCTTTGAACAGGCGGTGGACGCCCTACGTGAGAGGCTAAAGCAGGGGCATTGTGATGCTATCATCAGTGCTGGTTCAAATGGCGCCTATCTGAAAAGCCATGTTTCAGTCCCCGTTATTATTGTTAATATCAACGGGTTTGATGTTATGCAGGCACTTGCGAAAGCGCGGGAGATCAGCGATAAAATCGGCATTATTAATTATAAAACCACCATTCCTTCTTTAACCGATTTTCAACAGCGTTTTGCATTGCAAATTGAGCAGCGCAGTTATGTTACCGCTGAAGATGCGAGAGCACAGCTTAAGGCATTGAAAGCCATGGGGATCTCCGTCGTTGTCGGAGCCGGATTAATTATGGATTTAGCGGATGAAATGGGGATGACGGGGGTTTTTGTTTATTCAACTCAAACCATACGACAGGCCTTTTCTGATGCCATTGAATTAAGCCGTATGTCTCACCATAACCGCCATTCATCAGACAAGTATTTGCCCGTATCTTCATCGAAACTTCGCTATACAATCAATGACTTAATTGGTTCTTCATTATCAATGGAGCGCGTAAAGCAGGCTATTATGCTGTATGCACGTTCAGACGCGACGGTGTTAATTCAAGGGGAGAGCGGAACAGGAAAAGAAATGGTGGCGCAAGCTATCCACCATGAATTTACTTTATTTAATCAACACAAGCGCAGTAAGCAGCAAATGCCGTTTGTTGCGGTTAACTGTGGTGCGATCCCTGAAACATTATTAGAAGCAGAACTATTTGGTTATGAGGAAGGCGCATTTACGGGGTCACGGCGTGGGGGGCGAGCTGGCTTATTTGAGTTGGCTCATGGTGGTACATTATTTTTAGATGAAATTGGTGAAATGCCGCTAGCGTTACAAACACGGCTTTTACGTGTGCTAGAAGAGCGTTCTGTTGTACGAGTCGGTGGCTATAAACCCTTACAAGTCAATGTTCGTGTGATTTGTGCTACGCATTGCCATTTGGATGATTGGGTAAAACAAGGACGCTTTCGTGCCGATCTTTTTTACCGTTTAGGGGTGCTACGAATGCAAGTTCCTGCACTTACTGAACGAGGTGACGATATTTTTGTTCTTGCAGAACGGCTATTAAAACTGGCTTTTGCAGGGTTGGTCTTGCCGCTGCCCGCATTTCGTGTACAGCAGCTGTTAAGTTGTCGTGATTTTTTTCTCAATTACACGTGGCCGGGGAATGTCCGTGAGTTGCGAAATTTAATGGAACGGGTCGCACTTTATTGCAGCGCATACCCCGAAAAGCTTATTAGTGAGGAGATGCTGAGGAGCTTGTCTCCCGAGCGCAAATGGGTAACAGGTGACCATGATGCGGTAATGACTAATAGTGAAGAATCACTTACTGACGTGATGGCTCGGTTTAATGGCGATCGCAAAGCGGTAGCGCGATATCTAGGTATTAGTAGAACAACGTTATGGCGTCGCCTTTGCGCGTTAGAAAAAACGGGATCGGTCAGTGACGATGCAAGCAATAATTAATTTGTCGTCACGGAATAAGTATTTCGGCTAAAAATCGAATAAATTAATGAGGGCGTGATAAAAGAGAGAATTAAATTATGTATATTTATCACCTAAGCTAAAAAGTTTCTTTGAATAAAATGATTAAGTGAGAGATGCAAGGGGGAATGAAAATAAATAATTTTATCATTTAGCACATTTAGCACATTTAGCACATTTAGCATATGACTTAAGTTGTATCAAATCGTAACAAAAAAAAGTGATTTCGTGATTTTTTATTTTATTGATTTTTAATGATTTTGTTTGTTTTTTCTCGCGTTATTGACCTAAATTTCCCTTCGGGAAAAATGTGATTTTTCTCACATAAATTATTTTACTAGTCACCATTAGATTTTCTCATTTTAACTTACCGAGTGAACGTTCTATATTGCGCTCAAATCAGTCTTATTTTTATATCTTACTACTGCACTAATCGCCGAAATGTGCTCCTTTTCTAAGAGCACAGCCTTCTCGTATTCTACGATGTAGTTGCAGCGCATATTATTTATTTTTATTTGTTGGAGAGTGGGGCGTGAATCAGTCCACTACGATGATGCGCAAACGCGATAATGCATTCGTTCCTGTTGCAGGGTTAACCATTTTTGCTATTGCATCGGGTTATTTAATGAGCTTAATCCCATTATCAATGGGGAGTTTCGGAATTGATACGCAGTACGCTGGTTGGTTAGCGAGTGCCTACTATATCGGTTTATTAATGGGTTCTATGCTAATCGAACCTGTGATCGCCAAAATTGGTCACCGCCTTTCTTTTATTGGTTTTTTACTGATGTTAGCCGCAACGGTTGTTGTTTTGCCGTGGACACCCTCTGTTGAGGCATGGTTACCTAACCGTTTAATAGCAGGTATTGCTGTCGCGGGTATCTTTGTGGTCGTGGAATCTTGGTTACTGATAGGTGATAGCCCAAGAGAGCGCGCTAAACGTTTAAGTTTTTATATGACATCACTGTATGGTGGTACAACCCTAGGTCAGTTGGCTATAGGATTTATTGGAACTCAAGGCGCATACCCTTTTATGGTTGTTTTAGGTCTATTGTTATTAGCAATATGCCCCCCCTTATTTGTTCGTCAAGGGCAGCCTGATAGCGCTTCTCATCAAAAATTATCTTTGAAAAAGATTTCGAGACTTAGCAAGCCGGCCATTATTGGTTGTATGGTTTCGGGGATCACCATGGGAACAATTTACGGATTGATGCCATTATCATTGAAAAAAGATCAATTCACGACTGACCAAGTTGGGGTTTTAATGGCCTCGATTATATTAGGTGGTATGTTGATCCAGCCTGTAGTCAGTAAACTTTCAGTTCTGATGAGTAAAACGTTGTTATTAGCCATGGTGTCTCTATTAGGAGTATTCGCGATGGGGGTTATCTATGTCTCTAGCGATTACTTAGTGATGATCGTGGCATTAGCCCTGTTAGGGATGTCTTCATTTGCGCTATACCCAATTGCAATTACTTTAGCGTGTGACAATCTCGACTCATCTTACATTGTTGCTGCAACACAAGTAATGCTATTTAGTTATAGTATTGGTTCAGCAATGGGGCCAATCGCGGCGGGGACACTGTTAAGCCAGCATAATGGTTTAGTGGATTTCTTCTTTATTGTGTTGCTGGTGACGGCAATTTATATGCTAATAGCAAGCTTACGTCGTAAAGCGAGTGTCTTGGCAAATTAAGTATCTAAATAAAAAAGTAGTTTCTTAAAAGCTCTGTGATCTCACAGAGCTTTTTTTATGGAATTATTTTTTCTTGTGGACTGGGGCTGTTGATAATCCCCCCTCTAGAGGGATGTAGCCTGAGGACTGAGTGATACGTTGTTCCCAGAGCTCCCCTAACTTGAAATCCCACGATAAGGGCGATATTTCTGTTCTTCCTGCATTGGGTGCAAAGGTGAGTTCACTAAAATACAGGGTGTTCTCATCAGACATTAAAAAATCAGCGCGGCAATAATCAAATGGTGTGACGAGGATTTCAGCCAAGCGAAGCATTTCTTTAAACAGTGGCGGCTCGGGTACCGGCTCTAGCATATTTGGATAGCCAAAGGTGACGGGTTGTAGCTGCCAGTTGATATCGTAAATATTGATAAATTCTTCACCTGTTTCATCAGTATAATCTATTTCTGCGTAAACGGGTTTGCCCGAAAAACAGTGTATCCGACAGGTTTCTGGGACTAGTTTTCTATTTTTATTCGCGAATAGGTCAATATATTTTTCACAAATAATATAGGGTGAAATATTTTTATAGTGGCGTTCACGGGTAATATAATAAAGGTTTTTGATTAAATGGAATGACAATTTATTTTTAGCATATCGCCAATCAAATTTCGCTTTATCTCGACAAATAATACTACTGCCGCTGTCGTGATTGCATTTAAGAACAAATTTATCTGGAAGGGCATCAATATCTATTTCATCGACATTCCGGTAAGTTGCTAAGATAGGAACTAAATATTCCTCTCCAATTGTCCGGCTGATGTAATCCCTAACGGCTAGTTTATCAGCATACTGTGTGTAAAGGGGGTTTTTATCGCGTAGCATTCTAAAGTTAACCTTTTCATTGAAGCTTTTAGGGGCTTTAAAATCAGGGCGATAATTCAGTTTTTTAGTAAATTTATTAGCAAGATAGAGCTTATCACTAATAATAAGTGTACGTAGTTTTTTTATAATGTACTCTGCTTTTTTCATGCGAGTGTCAACCATTCTATAAAATGTAGTGTGTAAATTAGAAATATTATTTTTATATAGAGTATATTTTGAATAACTTAAATGGAGTGTCAATAAGTGTAATAGAGAGTTTAATAATTTCTTAATAAATTAAAACTAAACAAAACATAAATGAGTAATAAATTAATTAATATTACAGGGTTTATTGATTAAATTTATATCAATAATCAAATCAATTGTTTTAATTATTCATCAAAAACAATACGGGTATTTTATCGTTAAATAGTATCAAATTGAATATTGTTAAACCTTAAGAGTTATTTAAAAAAGCGTTAGTTAATTTATTGAGTAACTATTGTTATATCACAGTTACTCAATTTGTTTAGCTAAATACACTTAGCGCGGTTGAGTTCCCATCTGCTTTAAAAAACGGATCTGTGCAGCCACTAGCGCATTATAGCTAATACAGCGATAAGGCATGTTGTGCTGTGCAGCTAACTTTTCCAAAATGTTTGCCAAAGCGGGATAATGACGATGATGCCAATTGGGAAAAAGGTGATGAGTCAGGTGATAATTAAGCCCACCGGTTAAGCGCCATAGGCAGTGTGGCGTTGGTAGCCAATCACAGGCGGTGACAAAGTTATGATGATACCAACCATGTTTAATTTGTTTATCTTCTGGTGCAGTAAAAAACTGTGTTTCAGCCCAATGTGTTCCTAACAGTAAATAGATAACAAAAATGGAAGCTATCATCTGGCTTAAAATGTATGTAGCTAAAATTGCCGTTATACCTATCCCATTATCATGGGCAAAAAATAAGGGTAATCCCAACATCAGCAATAAATGCCCTAATTTGCTCCCAAGAAACAGTGCCCAGCCTTTTTTCCCTTGTAGTATCTTTTTATCTTTCAGACGAGTTTTTCCTGTTCTATCCGACCAGTCAAAAACCAGTGCAATCCAGGTTAAAGAAAAGGAAGCAATCAAAGGCCAATAGATATGTTGATACTTCATAAAAGGTCGCCATGTTTGAAACGGCGTTTGGCGAAAGATACCATTTTCTTCCGTATCTAAGTCATAATCTTCAATATTGGCAAAGTGGTGGTGATAGTGAACATGGCGAGTTCGCCAAAATTCTGGTTCTAATCCTAAGGGTAAGGTAACGAAACGGCCGAATACTCGATTCATCCAGCCTTTTTTAAATAGCGTATTATGGCATGCATCATGTTGTCCAATCACATTGAGAAACATAATGAGCAGAACAAAAATAAAGTAGAATAAACTGTAGGTTAATGTGGATGAGGTAAACAGTGTAGGGAGGTAGCATAAAATTGCAATGCTGAATAAGGTGACGATCACAGCAATATCGATTGTACTCGCATATACATGATCCTGTTTACTTTGAAGATACTCTTGGCTGGCTTGCTTTAAAGCCATATGGAAATGCTGTTCATCATCACTGGAAAATGTTAGTTCAATCTTTTTTGGGGGCATAACAGCTCTCATTGGTATTACTATTTTTTAGAGTATATCGTTGTTAACCCAAAAGTAGCAAAATATATATGAAAATTTAAAGTTATTTAGACTTATTCCTATAGATAAAATAATACAAATAAAATGAATTTATTTGTACAAATAAATAATATTAGCAATTTGTGCTTAATAATATTTTTTTAAGCTTGGCTAATAGTTTAATTTAATTGATGGTATTGGGGGCTGTATTTAACCAGTGTGATTGTATTTGCGAGTTTTTTAAGAAAGGATTGCCTACATCCGTGTAGAATAGTCCTTTAATAATAAGGTAACAAGGAAAGTTGTGTCTGTCTGTAATAAATTATAATGAAAAGTGTTTAAATCTATTTACAAGGTTAATTATAAATATATGTTATCATTTATACGCCTTTCAAGAGAGTGTATTTCAGATTTAGTTTTTAACCTAAGCCAAATTAGGAGCTTACTTATATCAATAAAATATAAATGTGATGAAATAGAGCTGATTTATATTATTTATGTATTTGGAGAATGATATGAAAAAGATAATGGTAGTTATTTTATCAGTGATGTTTATTTCATTATCTTCACAAGCTGATCCTAATTATTATGGTTGTGATAAGAAAATTTACCAACTTGAAAAACAGTTAAGGTATGCAAAAATGCATAATAACCATCACAGGGTTGCGGCGTTAGAGCGCGCTATTTCGAATGTACAAAACCGTTGTTATGACCACTATTCTGGGGCAACAGGCCCTACGAAATTAAATGGTCGATATTATTCAGATGAAAGTCGTCAATTAGAACGAGAAATTGATGCACTGCGTGATGAAATTGAACGCTTAAAATCGTTAAAAAACTAAGGTTTATATAAATAAGGTAGATAGCAAAAATATTGCTTTCTACCTTATTTGTTTTTTCTTCCTCATAGCACTTCTTCGATTTCGTATTTCTTTATTTAAAGCTCAAGATAGGCAACGTCAATGCGTTTATGCCTGCGGTGATTATGACATCATTTTTGTGTTTATTTCTTCTAAAATTGCGGTATTATGAGGTAAATTGCAGCTTTTTGCGGGGTTTTGCTGTGATGCATAAACAAGCGAGACAGAATTATATTGTTGAAATAATAGCAAAAAAGGGGCAAGTGAGTGTTGCCGACCTTTCTAATCAGCTACAGGTATCTACAGATACCATCCGCCGTGATTTAACGGAGTTAGAAAACCAAGGATTGGCACAAAAAAGTCATGGGGGGGCCGTGGGGTTCAATGTGCCACTTATGGCTCGCCGTGGACGGAATATGTTATTACCTGAAGTTAAAAAGCAATTAGGGCAACAAGTTGCTAACTTGATACCGAGTGGTTCAACGCTTTTTTTGGACTCGGGTAGTACGCTAATGGCTGTCGCGAGCTTTATTCAAGGACCAATGAAAATTATTACAACATCCTTAGATATTGCAGCGCACTTTAGTGATCGTCACGATATTCAATTAATTTTATTAGGTGGTGAATGGGATCCTCAGCAGCGTTTGTTTGCGGGAAGTGCGACCTTATCCATGTTGGGACGATATTGTGCGGATATTGCTATTTTAGGGGCTTGTGCTTTGCACCCAACATTGGGATTGAGCGCAACGCAGGAAGCAGATTGCGATGTAAAACGCGCAATGCTCGCGAATAGCCAACTACATTGGGTTGTTGCGGACAGTACAAAACTAAATCTATGCCAACCTTATTTGGTCGCTAATTTAGACGAAATTGATCAACTGTTCTTGGATTGCCATTGGGATGAACTGAGTCCTAATTGCAGGGTGACGGTAAATTCTCTTAGTATTTAATGAACGGGGTAAGAATATGAGCAAAGAAATTAAGGTTGCATTAATTGGTTATGGCTTTGTGGGTAAAACATTTCATGCCCCTTTAATTAGGTCAGTTGACGGTTTGGATCTTGCTGTTGTGGCTTCCAGTGATGCAGAAAAAGTAAAACACGATATTCCAAATACCAGAGTTATCGCTTCTCCCCAAGAGGCGATCCTTCACCCCGATATTGATTTAGTTGTCATCGCGAGTCCAAATGCGACTCATGCTCCGCTAGCCAAGCTGGCTATTGAAGCGGGGAAAAATGTGGTGGTGGACAAGCCATTTACCTTAGACATGCAAGAAGCAAGGGAACTGATTGAATTGGCAAAAGCGCACAATGTCTTGTTATCGGTATTCCATAACCGCCGTTGGGACAGCGATTATTTAGCGATTAAAGAGGTTATTGAACAAAAGCAGATTGGTGAAGTAAAACATTTTGAGTCTCATATTGACCGATTCCGTCCTGAAGTGAGAGTCCGCTGGCGTGAACAAAACTTGCCTGGTAGCGGTTTATGGTTTGATTTAGGGCCTCATTTGGTCGATCAGGCACTGCAACTTTTTGGTTTACCGCAATCGGTGCAAGGTAATATAGCGACTTTAAGAAATAATGGTCAAATTAATGATTGGGCACATGTGCTATTAAATTACCCCACTCATAAAGTGATTTTACATTGCAGCATGTTAGCCGCAGGTGGGTTTACTCGCTTTACTGTACATGGAGATAAAGGTAGTGCAGTAAAATCTCAGCCAGATCAACAAGAAAAACAATTATTGCAAGGAATAACACCCCAAGATAAAGAATGGGGAGTTGATAATGACCCTATTATTTTAATCGATGAGACCTTGTCTGCTAAGCCGCAACAAACGCCGAAAGGCGACCAAAGCCAATATTATGTCAATATTCGCAATGCATTGAATGGCCAAGGGGCTAATCCTGTAACACCATTGGAGGCACTAGCGGTTATGGCTGTTTTAGAGGCGGCGGTAAAATCGGCACAGACAGGTACTACACAATCCTTGACGCTGACTGAAAACGAGATAATGCAATGGAATAAATAATGTGTGAGGAATAGCTGCTCTGGATTAATTCCATCAGCTATTTTTGAATGAGTGAGAAGTTGTTAACCAAACATGACCTATAGATTATCAGTTTGATAAATGAAATAATAAGTTTTATCTTGTTTTACTAAAAATTTACTTATTACATTATGGTCATTCGCCCGCATCAGCACTGGTTTTTTCGGTTGTTTGATTGGCACGGTTCCGTGCTGTCAAAAATCACCTTTCGGTTATCCCTTAATATTATGATTTCGATAGTTGCCGTATTGAGCTACCAATGGTACGAGCAATTAGGGATCCATTTAACTATCGCCCCTTTTAGCTTATTAGGGATAGCGATCGCTATCTTTTTGGGGTTTCGTAATAATGCATGCTATAGCCGTTTAATTGAAGCCAGAACATTGTGGGCTAATTTACTAATCAATCAACGCAATATTCTAAGAAATATTAAAGGATTATTACCGAACGATAAAAGTGCGCAAAAAGAGTTTGCGAATTTACTAGTCGCGTTTGCGTGGAGCTTAAAACATGAATTAAGAAAAACCAGCCCCATCGTTGATTTATATCGGCTATTGCCTCGTGCTATTTTTGATGAAGTTATCCGCAGCCCATTTCCAAGTAGCCGTATTTTAATGCAGATTGGACTAAAAGTAGGAGAACTGCGAGATAATAAAATTATCAGCGATGTACTATTCCAAGCGATTAATAAAGATATCAATGTATTATCTGATGTTTTAGGTGGGTGTGAGCGTATCTCAAATACCCCCATTCCTTTTGCTTATACTTTGATTTTACAACGTACAGTGTACCTTTTTTGTACATTATTGCCATTTGCATTAGTGGTTGATTTGCATTATATGACTCCGTTTGTTTCGGTATTTATTTCGTACACTTTTTTAGCTTGGGATTCACTGGCGGAAGAATTGGAAGATCCTTTTGGTACTTCTGCAAATGACCTTCCATTAAATGCGATTTGTAATAGTATTGAGCGAAATGCAATGGATATGCTTGATCTCAAACCCTTACCTCCTGTGAATAAACCCGATAAATACTTTAAGTTACTGTAATTTCTAATTGTATATCTCAATAAATGGCAAAATGAAATTTAGCTTATTTTGCCATTTATCCTATTCATTCTTCGATAGATTGGCCAATCAATAGGCTAATTCTGTACAGACAACCCTATTAATACTATACTCCCCCTATGTATATTGAAGAGGCTTAATGATGCCACATTCGCCAAAAGAAAAAAAAGCAGTATTGACTCGCGTTCGAAAACTCAAAGGGCAGCTTTTAGCGCTGGAGTCTGCACTGGAGGATGAAGTGGAGTGTGCGGCTGTTTTACAACAGATTGCCGCAATTCGTGGTGCCGTTAATGGATTAATGGCGGGAGTTTTAGAAAGTCATTTACGCGAAGGGCTCCAAGAGTCTGCCACCACACAGCATCAAAAAGCGTCTGTTGATGATGCTATTTCACTTATTCGCACTTATTTGCGTTAGTTAAAAAAGGAACAACGATGAAATCACGTGCAGCAGTCGCATTTGGTCCCGGCGAACCACTTAAAATTGTCGAGCTTGATGTTATGCCACCACAAGCTGGGGAAGTTTTAGTTAAAATTAGTCATACAGGTGTTTGTCACACTGACGCATTTACCCTGTCAGGGGAGGATCCAGAAGGGGTATTTCCAGCCGTTTTAGGTCATGAAGGGGCTGGTGTGGTGGTTGAAGTGGGGGAAGGCGTTACCAGTGTCAGCGTGGGTGATCATGTCATTCCACTCTATACCGCAGAATGTGGGAAGTGCGTATTTTGTCAGTCAGGTAAAACTAACTTGTGTGTGTCTGTTCGTGCAACACAAGGGAAAGGTGTGATGCCAGATGGAACCACCCGTTTTTCTTATAATGGTCAGCCGGTTTACCACTATATGGGGTGCTCAACATTCAGTGAATACACCGTTGTTGCTGAAGTTTCACTCGCAAAAATCAACCCTGAGGCTAATCACCAAGAAGTGTGCTTACTCGGCTGCGGGGTGACAACAGGTATTGGTGCAGTACACAATACAGCCAAAGTACAAGAAGGTGATTCTGTTGCCGTATTTGGGCTGGGGGGCATCGGCTTAGCGGTTATCCAAGGTGCGAGGCAAGCCAAAGCCGGACGTATTATTGCCATTGACACTAACCCAGCAAAGTTTGAATTAGCTCGCCAGTTTGGTGCTACAGAGTGCTTAAATCCGAAAGATTTTGATAAACCCATCCAGCAAGTGTTGATTGAGATGACTGAGTGGGGGGTTGATCATACTTTTGAATGCATTGGGAATGTCAATGTCATGCGCGCGGCACTGGAAAGTGCTCACCGTGGTTGGGGACAATCCATTATTATTGGTGTTGCTGGTGCAGGGCAGGAAATTTCAACGCGTCCATTCCAACTGGTCACTGGGCGTTCATGGCGTGGAACTGCTTTTGGTGGTGTAAAAGGGCGTAGCCAGTTACCTAAAATGGTTGAAGATGCGATGAAAGGTGATATTGAGCTTGCTCCGTTTGTCACCCATACATTGCCTCTTGAGCGTATTAATGAAGCTTTTGATTTAATGCATGAAGGTAAATCGATCCGTACTGTCATTCATTACGAATAGGGAGTCTTTGATGGAGAGAATTGAGCGCCACGCCTGTTTTGGCGGTTGGCAGGATGTTTATCAACATCATTCGTCGGTGTTAGGTTGTGATATGAAATTTGCAGCTTACTTACCGCCGCAAACAAAAACGCAGCCTTGCCCGGTGATTTATTGGCTGTCAGGGTTGACCTGTAACGAGCAAAATTTCATTACGAAAGCGGCGGCTCAGCAATTTGCCGCAGAGCATGGGGTCGTTCTTATTGCCCCCGATACCAGTCCAAGAGGGGAAGGTGTGGCAGATGATGCTGCCTATGACCTCGGTCAAGGTGCTGGGTTCTACGTCAATGCGTTGCAAGCGCCATGGAAACGCCATTATCAAATGTACGATTATATCGTTTCAGAGTTGCCAGCGTTAGTGGAAAGCCATTTACCGGTGACCGATAAACGGGCAATCTCAGGGCACTCCATGGGGGGGCATGGCGCATTAATGATTGGTTTGCGTAATGCTGAACGCTATTGCAGTTTATCTGCATTTGCACCGATTATTGCCCCTTCACAAGTACCATGGGGGCAAAAAGCCTTTACTGCATATTTGGGCGATGACCAGGCTCAATGGGCGCAATATGATACAGTTGAACTGCTGAGTAAAATTCAAGTGGTGCCGCCAATATTCGTGGATGTTGGCACGGCGGATCCCTTTTACGATGAACAATTAAAACCTGAATTGCTCGCTGAAATTAGTGAGCAAAAGCAGTTAGATTGTCAACTGCATTTACGTGAAGGTTATGACCACAGTTACTACTTTATTAGTAGTTTTATTGGCGAACATATTGCCTTTCACGCACATCATTTAAAACAGTAGCCATAAAATAGAAGGGTAAGATTGCAAACAGTTTTACCCTTCTATTATTTTCTTGTTATCCGTAGTTTTGTTAATCATTATCATGATTTAAAAGTTTACTTACCGCTTTAATTGCACTGATAGCCACATCTCGATTTGGATCATTACAGAGTTCCAGCAAACGGTTCATGGTATTAATGTGCGTTACGGGTGACTTGCAATCTCCGAGCGCTGAAATTGCAGCTATTTTGACATCGTCATTTTTTCTATTAGTTAAATCGAGCAATGTATTGATGGCTTGTGTATCCATTATCTATCCTATGTAATCACGTTACAAAATTGGCTAGTCAAATATACTGATATTTAATATATATCAGCATTTAAGTTCAATAATATTAATGTTATCAAAATATTTAAGCTAAAAATATAAAAAAAAGCGGATAGGATGAAAAAGGTGTAATTGATTGGTTTTAATAAAAAAATAGTAATAGGGTCACTGCAAAGCCGACGTAGACGATAGAGGCGTTAAAAATTAGCACAAATATATGGGGAGGCGACAAGTCAAAATACCAGATGATTGGTTAACAAATTAACTCAATCATAAGGAACGGTTTTCTGTCAAAAATGGTCAGATAATTTACTTAACGCTCTAATTGCAGAGACTGCGACATCTTTATTGGGATCTTTACATAATTCAAGAAGACGATAAATAGCAGTTTGTTGTTCAACAGTGGCGCGATAATCCCCTAATGCAGAAATTGCGGCAATTTTTACATCATCATTGCCACGGTGTGTTAATTCAATCAAGGTTTGAATAATATTGTTTTCCATTTTTAGCCTTATTAGTCCATCTGTATGTTTAAGCATATTTTAAGGAAAAATCCTTAACATTTTTCTTCAAATTTCAAACAGCTACCAATAGATTGTGTCAATTTAACACCTCTTTAGTGGGAAAATTGAGCCATTGATTTACCATGTAAATTCAAAGGCTATCAATCTCAGTAAATTGAATGACTTAAGGTAAATATGTGAGAGAGGGGTAAATTGATAACGAAAGGAAAGGGCACGCAGTTAGCGTGCTCTTATTGATAATAAGGTGACGACACCCTTAATGGCGTAAATAGACATAAGGTGTATCATTTTCAGGGTGTTGACTTACCCCTAAATCAGCTTGGTACCAGCGAGTAAGATTTTTCGTGGTTAACACTTGCGTAGGAGTACCGCTAGCGGCTAGTTTCCCTTCATGGATCAGATAAACACGATCAGCATACAGTGCGGTTAGGTTTAAATCATGCAGTACGCAACATACCCCGATAGGACGCTCACGAGTAAGTTGGTGCAATAGGCGTAAACTATGTTGCTGGTGGTACAAATCAAGGGCGGATGTGGGCTCATCTAAAAATAAGCAGGCTCTTTGGGCTGTAGGCTGCCACAGTTGTGCGAGGACTCGGGCCAACTGAACGCGTTGCTGTTCGCCACCAGAAAGCTGCCGATAGTCACGATGGCGCAGTATTTGGCAATGGGTTAGAGCTAAAGCTTCATCAATGGCAACTTGCTTGTATTCAGAACCATAAGGTGTACGCCCCATAGCGACAACATCTTCAACAGTGAAAGCGAACTGCAAGTGGCTATGTTGTTTCATCACAGCCCGTTTACGGGCTAATTCATGACCTTGCCACGCTTGTAAAGAGCGCCCCTCTAATAGGCAATCACCTTGGGTGGGCGTGATATAGCCAGTTAATAATTTTAGTAGACTGGATTTTCCTGCGCCATTAGGTCCAATAATCACCACCATTTCATGGGGTTTAATCGAGAGACTAATATTATTAACTAATGTTTTATTATCGATTTGATAAGTGAGATCCCGCGCCTCTAATAAAACAGATGTATCTTGCATCGATTAAATTCTCCCAGCAGGTTGGCGTAAAATTAACCATAAGAAATAAGGCCCACCAATCAGCCCTGTGAGTAAACCAACCGGAATTTCAGCGGGGGCAACCGCTGTTCTTGCAATGGTATCGGCGATAAGTAACAGGGCGGCGCCGACAATGGCAGAACCCGGTATTAGCCAGCGGTGATCAGGACCTAAAGTCATACGAATTAAGTGGGGGATCACTAACCCAACAAAGCCAATCACGCCACTCATTGCGACAGCACACCCAACTAATAAAGCACTAAGTAATAACAACACAAACTTAGCACGTTCAACATTCAAGCCAAGGTAGTGAGCATCTTCATCCCCCAATTGGAGGATATTGAGCTTATTTCCTTGCCATAAACAAGCTACGGTAACAGGTAAAATAATAGTGGCTGCAATACTCAGTGACGTCCAATCCACATTACCGAGCGAGCCCATCATCCAAAGACTAAAGGTTCTTAATTGTTGGTCATTACTGATATAACTCAGCACACCGATAAATGACATACAGAGTGCATTAATTGCAATGCCAGCCAGTAATAATCGAGCCAAATTACCATTGGATGAACGGTTTAAGCTAAAAATAATTAAGGAAACCACTAAGCTGCCAATAAATGCGGCAGCGATGTGACCATAATTTTGCATTACCGCAGGGAGTGAAAAAGATAAAATAATAAAGGCGGCAACAGCTAATGCTGCACCACTGCTGATCCCCAGTAAACTGGGATCCGCAAGTGGGTTACGAAAAAGCCCCTGCATAATGGCACCTGACACTGCAAGTGCCAGCCCTACTAGAACCGCAATTAAGACTCGAGGTAAACGAATATTTAGCCAAATTTGCCAGTCAGGATCAGCGGCAGAAGCCTGCCACAGTTTCTGGAACGAGAAATTTATCGGCCCTGCATTTGAGGCAATAAACGTGAGACCCAAAAGTATGAACAATAAAATAATAATAACGAAAAAAGGGCGCTGAAAACGGATCATTGGGACTTCTCTAATGCCTCACGTAATTGCTGCATTACTTTTGGGGTACCTAAGCTAAACGTTAGCATACCAACATCATCAACGACGGCGAGCGCTTTATTTTTCCCTGCGGGAGTCATTGCAATTCCAGGCAAATTCCACACGCGATCAACACCGCCTAATGACTTAATCCCTTCTTCTGTGAAGACAATTAAATCTGGTTGACTAGACAGCAAGCCTTCAGATGAAAGAGGGCGATAGCTATCAAAATTTGCCATCGCATTTTTCGCACCAATGGCTGTGATCATGCTATCAACTGCGGTTTTTTTCCCTGCGGCAAGGGGAAGTACTCCACCATGACTCATGATAAATAACACTTTTTTATCAATCGGGGCCGTATTGACTTGGCTTAGGGATTGGTTGAATTTATCCACCAATTGCTGACCTTGCTCCGGCTTACCCACGGCGGCTGCAATAGAGGTTATTTTTTCTGGAATGGCTTCTAAACTCGGTTTTCCCGTGATTTTGATGACTTTAACACCACTTTTTTCAATTTGAGTTAAAGCCAGCGAAGGTTTTGCTAGTTCGCTGGCAAGTACCAGTGTCGGGCGCATTGAAAGCACGCCTTCTGCGTTAAGCATTCGCATGTAACCCACATCAGGAAGCTTGGAGGCTTGCGCTGGGTGCAGGCTGGTGCTGTCACGGGCAACGAGTTGCTCTTGAGCACCAAGTTCGTAAACTATCTCTGTCACATCACCACCGAGGGTGACAATGCGTTCAACTGCATATGAAGTGAACGAGACAAACAGAACTGAAAAGGTTAGAAGCCATTGTTTCATCATAAATTACCTAAATTTTAAATGCGGGGCAAAGCAGTCACTTGTTGACGCCATTGTTCTTGCTCTGGCGTACCTTCAGTGCGTTGACCGTACATTTGTGCGATTTGATTCCCTTCAATATCGAAAACTTCAAGGCTGGTCACAAAGCCATCTAGTGTTGGTTTGGGTGTCACCCAACACTCATGAATGCCGTTTTCAATCATGTGTAAGGTAAAATCAGGATTGAAAATATTAAGCCATTTCAAATCTGAACCTTCACTCTGATATGGCACGATTTTTTTGATTTCACCAGTGAAAATTTGCACACATCCGCGGTTGCCCACAAAAATCATGATTTCGTTCTGGTCTTGGAACGCAGTATTAATCAGCTGATTAAAGGCATTATTCGGCACTTTCCATGCTAAATCATCACTGACGGCGGCGAAAACCTGCTGGCGGCTCAAGTTATGTTTTTTCAATAAAACAAAAAATTGATGCACATCGGTCATGTCGCGCCACTCTTGCTCTAACTGCTGTTTTAGCGCATCACTAATCGGCGGGTTAGTTAATGGTGTTGCAGGTTCAAGGATTAATTCACGGTTATCTTGAGTTGCATATTTTTCTACCAATGTTTGCCATGCTGCCATGTCAGTTTCATCTGTGGTGTAGACTTTATGCAGTGCATCACCTTGTTTATCAAAGAACTGAATGCTGTGGCGCTCACCGTGTTTGGTTTCTTCTGTCAATGCGAAAATGGCATCCCAATGGGCAAAAAACATCCGTAAATCCAAGGCGCGTGGATTTAAAATTAAGCCACTGTGAGAGCTGAATGTCGCATTGTCATAACGACCCACTTGTTCATGAACCACGTATTCATTGCGAGTAATCGCTTTGACTTGCCCCACTGACGCTAATTCAGTCAATAGCGTTGGTGCGTCAACGTCTAAGCGCACTGCGTTATCATGACCAACACGGCTATGCAGCAGTTGTGCTTCAGAAATATTGAGGTAAGCGGCAAGATCACGAGCGTATTTGGCCTTGTTATCTGCTTTCGCTTGTTGGTAACGCGCAAAAATGGATGAATCCACGTCTATCTCCTTAATAATGTGTGAATTACCACTGGAAACTGACCAGTAGTTTGGCATTACGTCCATCTTGAGGAATGCCCTGTGATGAGTAATATTCTTTGTCGAAAGCGTTGCCTAACACCACGCTAGTGCCTAATCCTTTGAGTTTGCCGTCACCTTGGTAGCTAACATAAAAATCATGTACGGCGTAGCCTGCTTGTTGCTTTGCTTTAGATGCCTTATTGAAATCTGTATGGCGAGTAAATTCCCCTAACCAGCCCACGGAAAAACCACTATTAGCGACAGGAATGGATAGGTTACTGGTGAACGATTCTGGCTTGATTGACGTAATTGATTTGCCGTCAAACTCGTTTTTGCCTGTAGTTCGGTTATAGGCTAAGTTCCATGTGAAATAGTCTGTTGTATAATCCAGTGATGCATCTACCCCCCAGATTTTGGCGCGTTTTGCGTTAATTGAGGTTGTGTAATTATTTTCTGGGTGGACAAAATCAGGTTCAGGGGTGACATAAGTATTGATATAATCCTTGGCTTTGGTATCAAAATAGCTTGCTTTAAATCGCAGGTTATCCCTTTCCATCAATAAGTCGTCAAAACGTAGGCCAAAACCATATTCAGCGGTGCGTGTTGATTCTGGTTTTAGATTTGGATTCGGTCGCCATTTATTGACAATCGGGCCGATCCGAAAGTGGGCTTCATCGTTATACATTTCCATCATCGTAGGGGCGCGGAAGGCTTCAGAGTAAGATGCAAATAACATGGACCAATCCGTGGGTGTAATGCTGATTGCACCTTTCGATGACCATTTATCTGCTTTCACATCCTCATTGCCTTTTGCCTTTGATTTATAGTGGTCATAACGTGTACCAATAATAAATGACACCGGTAAATCTTTTAGTGCAATTTCATCTTGTAAAAAGCCAGAAGCAAAGGTGATATCCGCATCAGGGAATTGAGTTGTGTTGGCGTAAGGGGTTTGCTTTTGCTTATAAGCTTCGCTGCCATAGGTAAGGTTATGTGCTGCAAGTGGTAAATCATAAAAGTGGGTACGATTGTCTACTTTTAAGCCGTAGGTTTTTTGCGTACGACCTTCATAGGGCGTGCCTTTCCCTTTTGCTGTAATGTTGACCTCTGAATAATAAGGCGTGACTTTTAAGTCGAGCCAATTTTGTGACGCGGGATTGAACTGATATGTCCCTTGGACATCACGTTGACGCGTGGTGCGGTTAACGTTGAGGTTATCGGTGCCTACATCCAATTTTTGCGGGTTTTTAGGTTCATGGGCATCATTATTATAATAACGCACTTGACCAGCAATCTTTTGTGCATCATCAATTTGCCATGTGCCTTTGGCTAGCAGGTTGGCAATGGTTTCTTTGTTATCCATGTCGTCGCCATTACTGAGGCGAATATCTCCCACTTCCTTTGTGACAAAGCTGAATACACCATCAAGATTATCGCTACGCCCAAATGTTGTACCGCCAAAACCAAAACTATGATCGCCAGTTGCCGCTTGAGAAAACACGCGAAAACCGTGATTTTGACCATCGCGTAGCAGGTCTTTGGCATCAACGGTTTCCCACGCTATCACGCCACCCATCGCACCACTGCCATAGAGCATGGCGGAGGGACCACGAACAATTTCTACTTGCTTAATGAGTGCGGGGTCAATAAATGTCCCATTCACGTGACCTGTGTCGGTGCCTTGGCGGACGCCATCAACTAAGGTCAAAACGCCACGGCGGTCAAAGCCACGCATGGAAACATCTTGCCCATTCGCACGGCTGGTTCCTGCCACGTTGATGCCTGGTACTTTGCGTAGAATGTCATTGACCGTGCTGGCTGTTTGGGTTTCAGGTGAAGTATTTTTAATTACAGTTACCATCATTGGCGTATCAAAGCTGTCACGTTCAGTGCCTGTTGCATAAACAGTCATAACGTCATTGCTTTTTTTGGTCGTTGAAGGTTCTGCCGTTTGTGCATGAGCGCTGGTGATGACGCTTAGGATTGCACTGGTCAACACGGATATCCGTAAAACATGGGACATAATGGTGATACTCCGTAAAAATGTTATGTTTGCTAATCTAATTAGCGAAAATAAAAGGCTATTTTATGTAATGGTTAAATGTTTATAGGCAGGCTCATTGCCCGTCTGGAGGATAGGAGATTGGCATTACATAGGGAGGTTCAACGGTATGATACGCAACAACATCGCAAAGTAATCGAGTTAGCGTTGCGGATTGTACCAAGTCGGAGTATGACCTTTTTGTTTGCTTTATAGATGAAAAATGAGCAAATACAGACGGCAGTTTAAACCCCATAGAAACCTATTCCTATGTTTTAGATTAAGCTGGCTGCCTGGATGATTCACCTAGGTGGCTTGCGGATAAAATTTTTATTAGAACGTTACTTTGTTAAAATCAATTTACCTGTACGCGTTTGCCTTAGCTGATAAAGCTCGCCATTGTGTTGTATAGAGACTTTTCCTGTCGGCCCCAAGAGCTGCTGGCTCTCTATAACGTCAGTTTTGATGGTTTGTTTGGCCTTTTCGGCGCTCTGTTCTACAACTGGCGTTGTCATATTATTTACCATAATAACTAATCTGATAATAGAAATGATATTGAGAATTATTATCTTTATAATTATGGCTGATATCAAGTGATTTTCACAATCAAACAACAAAAGAACTACAAAATGCGATATGAGTACAAAAATGCAGCATTTGCTTAGGGGATAGGGTATATATAAGAAGAACCTATAATTGAAATGGATTTGTCATTATTTAGCCATTGGTGGTTATTATCATAAAAAGAAAGGCGATGATTTATGAAAATACTTTTAATCGGAGCAACAGGGTTAGTTGGCAGCCATGTGTTAGCGCAAGCCCTTGCCGATCCTCGGATTAGTCAAATTATCGCTCCAGTGCGCCATGCGTTACCTGATCACCCCAAACTGTCAGCGCCAATAGTCAATTTTGAACAGCTTCCTGATGACGCCAATATTTGGCAAGTGGATGCGGTAATTTGTACATTAGGTTCAACAATGAAAGTCGCAGGTTCAAAAGCTGCATTTCGTCAGGTTGATTACATTTATCCATTGGCCTGTGCGAAACTTGCCAAAAAGTGGGGTTGTGAAACGTATGCGTTAACTTCGGCTTTAGGTGCGAATGCAAATTCGCCATTCTTTTACAGCCGTGTAAAAGGGCAGCTTGAACAAAGCTTAATCGCCTTGAATTTTGCGTCATTGACACTGGTACGCCCAAATGTCATTAGTGGTCACCGTAATCAAGAGCGCCTTGGTGAGGTGATTGTTATCCGAATTCTTTCCTGTTTATCCCGCATATTGCCTGCTAGCTGTCAGATTAGCCCTGCAACAAACATTGCAATTGCTTTGTTAAATTCGGTAATTGACTCAGAGCATGGTGTTAAAATCATTTCATCCAAGCAATTAGCATAATAATCGTCAGGTTATTTTTCGTGTTTCTGTTATAGGTAAAATAAGAAAAAGTGCATTATTTGATGTATGTAACACTTTGAAATAAAATTGTAATAAAAACGTAACAATAGGTACATTCACTTATTGTTACGATAAAACTATTGTCATATTTTTGCCTGCTAGTACTTTAAGACGGGATTAACTATGTCAATATTTAAGGAACAACCAGATATACCAGTGACAATGTCGAAATCTGAAATCGACGCTAAATATAAATACTGGCGATTACATTTAATGATTGTGAGCTACATTGGCTACGCAGTTTTTTATTTTACACGTAAAAGTTTTAACTTTGTGATGCCTGAGATGTTAACCGACTTAGGGATCACCAAGGCCGATATCGGTATGGTTGGAACGGCATTCTACCTAACCTACGGCGCATCTAAATTCCTTTCAGGTATTATTGGTGATAGGTCGAACCCTCGCTATTTTATGGGGATTGGTTTAATCGCGACGGGAGTGGTGAATATTCTATTCGGCTTAACCTCTTCGATATCCATGTTTATTGCATTGTGGATGATTAATGCTTTCTTCCAAGGTTGGGGCTGGCCACCTTGTGCCAAGATCCTCAACACATGGTATTCACGTAATGAGCGTGGGCTCTGGTGGGCGATTTGGAATACTTCTCATAATATTGGAGGGGCAATAATTCCAATTTTATCCGGTAGTGTCGCGCTTATATTAGGCTGGCGTTACGGGATGATCATTCCGGGGATCATTGCTGTTGTGGTTGGTATTGGTCTATGTATTTTATTGCGCGATAGACCGCGTACGATGGGATTGCCAACCGTTGGAGAGTGGCGTAATGACCTTGAAGAATTAAAATATGAAGCTAAAGGTGCTGGCTTGCCGTTAGGCAAAATTCTTAACGAATATATCTTCAAGAATAAAGTTCTTTGGGTTCTCGCCATCTCTTATGCGGTTATTTATATCGTCAGAACGGGTATCAACGATTGGGCGAACTTATATTTAATTGAAGAACATGGCTTTAATTTACTTTCAGCTAACGCTGTCGTGATGATGTTTGAGATTGGTGGTTTCTTCGGTGCAATTGTTGCAGGGTGGGGATCTGACTTAATCTTTAAAGGTAACCGTGCGCAAATGAACGTGATCTACGCATTGGGTATTATTATTACGTCATTTTGTTTGTGGATTGTGCCTGTTGATAATGAATATGTTTTCTCGTTCCTATTCTTTATGACCGGTTTCTTTATCTTCGGTCCACAATTCTTAATCGCAATGGCTGCGGCTGAAAACTCCCATAAAAATGCGGCGGGCGCATCGACAGGTTTTGTGAGCTTATTTGCTTATGTTGGTGCGTCAATCGCAGGTTACCCATTATCGATTGTGATTGAAAAATACCAGTGGAATGGCTTCTATTCTTTACTGTTAACTTTATCTATTTTCTTAATTTTACTGTTGATCATTGCGATGGTTATGACTAAGAAGAAAGTGATAGCTGAAGGGTAATTTGTCAAAGATATTATTAATCGCATTTTAATTTAATGGATAGTGAAGTGCCTCCCAAAGGTTGCCATAATAAAAAGGTCAGTTTGTCCTTTGGGAGGTGCACGCATTACGTCAATGTTTTTAATAGTAACATCTCCTGTTTTTATTGATTTAAGCCCATTCCCAGAATACAAACAAAGCCGCAGAACGATTTAGTAATAGGTTCAACGGCATCAGTGTATAGCCTTTCATTTGCTCTGCTTTGATCAGTGACTCAAACCGTTGGCTTGCTAGGGGCTGTTTATTCATATTGGTTAATGAATTATCAAATTTATTGAGGGGCTAAAACAAGTTAGGTTTCGCCTATCTCGACACGTATCGGCTGTTTCTATCGCTTCTTTCAAGGAACCTATCCCCTCTAGCGAAACAACCAAAGGCGTCAGCCAGAATAGATAAATAGCGTTGATTTCCCTTATTGTGAACTAGTGGCTTTTCGATGAGCAGTTGGAATGCTTTTATTTTTTTGTGTAAACGTTTACACTAATCGAGGTGGATCACAGAAGCGGACAGCAACTCATTGTTATACTCCCCAGTAATGACAAGTTAAAAGATTAGAAAAAGTATCGAGGTGAAAAATGCAACTGACTGAAGTGTTAGTCACCGGTGGGTTGGGGTATATCGGTAGCCATACTTGTATTCAACTAATAAAAGCAGGGTTTTCACCTGTTATCGTTGATAATTTATATAATGCAAAGAAGGAAGTGCTTAATCGTATTGAAAAATTAACTGGGGTTCGACCGATATTTTATCCATGTGATATTCGTAACGAACAAGCACTCAATGATATCTTTGCCACTCATCAATTTGATTGTATTATTCACTTTGCAGGGTTAAAAGCAGTGGGGGAGTCAGTAGAAAAACCCATTGAATATTATGATGTTAATCTTAATGGAACCTTGGTTTTAGTGCGCTGTATGCAAAAAGCAAACTTGAAGCGTTTAATCTTTAGTTCCTCTGCAACGGTATATGGCCAGCCTGAGACATTGCCTATCACTGAAGATTTTCCTACAGGAAATACCCAGAGCCCTTACGGTACCAGTAAATATATGGTTGAGCGTTGCCTTAGCGACCTCTATCAAGCGGATAATGCATGGTCAATATCGATTTTGCGCTATTTTAACCCAGTGGGCGCGCATCCTTCAGGGGAAATTGGGGAAGATCCTCAAGGTATTCCAAATAATTTAACCCCTTATATTACACAAGTTGCTGTCGGAAAAAGAGAGAAACTGGCTATTTATGGAAACGATTACCCTACGGTAGATGGTACTGGGGTTCGTGACTATATTCATGTGATGGATTTAGCCGATGGACATGTTGCGGCACTACAAGGCGTTAGTCATAAAGCGGGATTGCATATCTATAATTTAGGTTCGGGTTGTGGTGTCAGTGTGTTGCAAGTATTACAGGCATTTGAAAAAGCGGTTGGAAAACCCATCCCTTATGTGTTTGAACCGCGACGGGCAGGGGATATTGCGGAATATTGGTCAACCCCTGAAAAAGCCTACCGTGAACTTGGTTGGAAAACCACCCGTATTCTTGATGATATGGCGATAGACAGTTGGCGTTGGCAATTAAATAACCCGAATGGTTATGGTGTAGAGGAGAACGATTGAATGAATAGGATGCAATTTAACCCCTCAGACTGCCCTCATCGTCGTTATAACCCATTAACTGGGCAGTGGGTGTTGGTTTCTCCGCATCGAGCTAAACGCCCTTGGAGTGGTAGGGATGAAAAACCGGCAGTCGAAAACCGACCCCATTATGATGCTAATTGTTTTCTTTGCCCAACTAATACACGGGTTTCAGGGGAAGTAAACCCTAACTATCAAGGAACGTATGTTTTCCAAAATGACCATGGTGCTTTATTGGCACAAGCGTGTGCCCAACCTGAAAATCAATCTGAATTATTTCAAGCTCAATCGGTAAGTGGTGTTAGCCGTGTGCTCTGTTTTTCACCGGATCACAGTAAAACCTTACCTGAACTTTCGCTTTCTGAAATTGGTCGTGTGATAGACACTTGGCAGCAACAGATTTGTGAGCTGAGCGAACGTTATATATGGGTTCAAGTATTTGAAAATAAAGGTGAGATAATGGGGTGTTCACAACCACACCCTCATGGTCAAATTTGGGCCAGCGACTTTCTGCCTAATGAAATTGAACGCAAAGATCATTTCTTAGCACAATATTATCAGCGCCATGGCAGCAATCTACTGATGGATTATCTCAATGCTGAACAACAGGATGGTTCGCGCGTGGTTGTTGACACAGAGCACTGGGTAGCGCTGGTACCTTACTGGGCAGCTTGGCCATTTGAAACCCTATTGTTACCAAAACAGCATATTAAGCGTATGGAGGAAATGAGTGACGCTATTCGTTTGGACTTGGGGGTTGCTCTAAAAAAACTCACGTGCCGCTACGACAACTTATTTCAATGTTCCTTTCCTTATTCAATGGGATGGCATTTTGCACCTTATTTTAAACAACATAAAAATATCGAGCATTGGCAACTCCATGCGCTGTTTTACCCACCATTGCTGCGTTCAGCGACCGTAAAAAAATTTATGGTGGGCTATGAAATGCTGGCAGAAACACAACGAGATTTAACACCTGAGCAGGCGGCTGAACGCCTAAGAGAGGTGAGTGATAATCACTACAAACAGGGTTAAGCCTAAATACAACTTACCGAATTATACCTAATTAATATTTGTTTGGTTTTTATTTGCCAAGCAAATCAATTTTATGATTAAGGAAAGCAATAATGGGATCATTAAAACAGGCGGTTGCTAATTCATTTGAAAAAACATTTGGTTATCCTGCTGATATTTATATCCAAGCACCTGGGCGCGTAAACTTAATTGGTGAACATACCGATTATAATGATGGCTTTGTTTTACCTTGTGCTATTAATTACCAAACCATGACCGCGGCAGCAAAACGCACCGATCGTATTATTCGCGTTGTTGCTGTGGATTATCACCATGATTGTGATGAATTTAACCTAGATGAAGAAATTACATTTTTACCTGAAAAAATGTGGGCAAACTATATTCGTGGTGTCGTTAAGTTTTTATTAGAACGTGGTTTTGCATTTAACGGTTGTGATATTGCGGTCAGTGGAAACGTTCCACAAGGGGCGGGGTTGAGTTCGTCGGCCTCATTAGAAGTGGTGATCGGCCAAACAGTGAAAGCGCTGTATCAATTAGATATTAGCCAGCAAGAGATAGCGCTTAACGGGCAACAAGCGGAAAACCAATTTGTTGGTTGTAATTGCGGCATTATGGATCAACTTATTTCTGCCTGTGGGGATGAAGGGCATGCCTTATTGATTGATTGTCGTAGTTTAGCGTTATTTCCTATTGCTATCCCTAAAGACTTGGTTGTGATGATCATCAATTCAAATAAGCAACGAGGGCTAGTGGGAAGTGAGTACAACACCCGCCGCCAACAATGTGAAGAAGCCGCAAAAATCCTTGGCGTTAAAGCACTACGTGATGTGTCTTATGATGTTTTTTTACAGAAACAGCATCAACTATCCACTGTCGTTGCTAAGCGTGCAAAACATGTGATCAGCGAAAATGAACGTACATTAGCAGCGGCTAAGGCATTGACAGAAAATAATTTATTATTGCTTGGACAATTAATGGAACAATCCCATATCTCAATGCGCGATGATTTCGAAATAACAGTTAAAGAAATTGATACGTTAGTGGATATTGTCAAATCGATTTTAGGTACTCAAGGCGGTGTACGCATGACGGGAGGTGGATTTGGCGGCTGTGTAGTTGCTTTGATGCCACAGCAATTTGTTCAGCCGGTTATTAATGCAGTTGAAGCACAATATACGCATGCGACAGGGTTGCATGCAGATATTTATGTGTGCCAACCAAGCAAAGGCGCAGGCGTGGTTTAAGTTCGGACAAAGGATTGTTTATGCAAAAGGTAGGCTCTGCGCGACGAGACCCGGTGGTAGTGACGTTAACAAATCGCAGTGGGATGCAGATTACCCTAACAAACTTAGGGGCGAGTTGGTTAAGCTGCATTGTGCCACTGGCAAGTGGGCAACGTGATGTTGTTTTGGGCTCCCCAAATATAGCCAAACAAAAGGAACAAAGGGTGTATTTAGGGGCAACAGTAGGTCGAGTGGCAAATCGTATCGAAAATGCACAATTTTCAATTAATGGGAAAGTCTATAAAGTCACCAATAACCAAGGCGCACATTGTTTACACGGTGGAAAGGATAATTTCAGTTATCGAATATGGAATATAGTGCAGCAAAGCGCACATCAAGTGACTTTTTCACTGATCTCTCCGGATGGTGATCAAGGTTTTCCTGGTGAGCTAACCGTTGAAGTCAGTTATGAATTAACCCAAGACAACCGAGTGGTTATTCGTTATCAGTATCAGAGCACAAAGATATGTCCCGTGAATTTAACTAACCATACTTATTTTAATCTTGCAGGAGAAGGGGCGGGAAAAAACGTTTTAGATCATAAGCTAAGCCTACAAAGTAACCACTATATTCCTACAGATAAACAAGGTATTCCGATAGGAGAGTGGCAAGACGTGACAAACACCAATTTTGATTTTCGCTGCGCAAAAACGATAGGGCGTGACTTTTTGCAAGATGCAGATCAAAAGGCTGCCCGAGGTTATGATCACACTTTTATTCTCGATGCGTCATTGATTGATGGCCAACAGCCTGTTGCGTCCCTATGCGCTCCGCAAAGGGATTTGCAAATGGATATTTCAACGACGATGCCATCAATGCAGCTCTATACAGGGAACTATTTAGTTTCAGTAGCCGGAAAAAAGGGAGAATACACACCGTATTCAGGGGTAGCATTTGAAACACAATTTCCACCTAACGCGGTAAATCATCCAGAGTGGGGGGCTCAGTACAGCCCAATTTCACAGCCTGGGCAGATTTATAGCAGTAACACGTGTTACCACTTTATTTTCTAAACTGATTGTTTTTATATTCAACACCGCTCATTAGCGGTGTTTTCTTTTGATAGAAATATCTTTATTATGCGCTATACCATTGTTTTTAAGCCTAGTACATTGTTTAATAAGCCATCCTAATTGTAGAGGTGCACGATGGCGACAATTAAAGATGTAGCGAAAGAGGCGGGGGTTTCCGTCGCAACTGTTTCACGGGTGATTAATCAGTCACCAAAGGCGAGCCAAGCCTCTATTGAATCAGTGAAAAAAGCCATGAACAAACTTGGCTACCGTCCCAATGCTGCGGCTCGTGCGCTGGTTAATCAAAGCTCAAATACCATTGGTGTGTTAGTCAATGATGTATCAGATCCCTTTTTTGGGGTGATGGTCAAAGCGGTTGATGCCGTGGCACATAAACATGGCAAACACATTTTAATTTGTAATGGTTACCACAACGCGAAAGAAGAGCGCCAATCCATAGAGCTACTGATCAATAATCGCTGTGATGCTTTAATTATCCATTCTAAAGCCCTATCTGATGATGAACTGATTGAATACGCAAAAGAAGTCCCAAGTATGGTGCTGATAAATCGCCATATTGAGCAAATTGGTCATCGTTGTATTTCCTTAAATAACTACAAAGGTGCTTATTTAGCGACGGAACATCTTATTCGTCATGGTCACACTAAAATTGCTTATATTTCATCAAACCATCAAATTGAAGATGCGGTACAGCGGTTATTAGGTTATCGCGATGCATTGAAAAACAATGGGATTGTGCTGTCGGATAGCTATATTGAGTACGGTGTGCCTTATGGTGAAGGTGGTGAACAAGCGATGACAAATTTGCTCACTAAATCGTTAGAAATAACCGCAGTTGTCGGGTACAACGATTTTATGGCTGCTGGTGCGATTGCCGTACTTGATGAAAATGAAATTAAAGCCCCTGAGCAAGTATCCGTTATTGGTTTTGATGACGTATTAATTGCCCGTTATATTCATCCTCGTCTAACCACGATCCGCTATCCTATTCAAATGATGGCAGAAAAAGCCACGCAACTAGCACTTTCTTTAGCGCGGGGAGAAAATATTGCAGGCGATAATTTAATCTACTCCCCCACATTAGTTCAGCGAAATTCGGTTCGTCCTTTACATTCATAATGATTGAATTTTATCTAAAACATCCAATCTAGCATTTTATGATAACGTTTACATTTGTTTTTGACGTCTATCACGCATTTATCAAATTATTGGGGTTTTCTCGTCATAAACGGGTCTTTTCTCTTTGTGTAAGTGCTATTTTTACCTGTGTAGCACTGTTTTAGTGTGCGAAATAGGCATAAGTAAAAATATTGTGAGAATATGTGATTCAAGTAACGGTGTTCTTTTGTGGTAACGTTTACACTTACTCCGTTATCATTTGGCGAAGGAACATTATTATGCAGACAGAAGGTGTTGGGTTAAGCACTTTAGACTACGGGATATTTATCTTGTATGTGCTTATCATTATTACCGTCGGGCTTTGGGTGTCCCGAGATAAAAATGGGCAAAGAAAAGGAACAAAAGACTATTTTTTAGCAGGAAAAACACTGCCTTGGTGGGCAATTGGCTCATCTTTAATCGCAGCAAATATCTCAGCAGAACAGTTTATTGGTATGTCAGGATCGGGTTTTTCTATAGGGTTAGCCATTGCGTCATATGAGTGGATGGCAGCATTGACGCTGATTATCGTGGCTAAGTATTTTATGCCTATATTTATAGACAAAGGCATATTCACCATTCCTGAGTTTGTTGAAAAACGCTTTAATAAAACATTAAAAACGATCTTAGCGGTATTCTGGCTTGCTCTTTTTATCTTTGTTAATTTAACGTCAGTACTGTATTTAGGTGCATTGGCATTACAAACTATTCTTGGTATTCCAATGCATTACGCTATTTTTGGTTTAGCGTTATTTGCTGTGGTTTACTCCCTCTATGGCGGTTTATCTGCGGTCGCATGGACAGATGTTGTTCAAGTTTTCTTCCTGATCCTCGGTGGCTTCTTAACCACAATTATGGCGGTGAGTTATATTGGTGGTGATGCAGGTTTATTTGCGGGTATAAGCAGAATGGCGAGTGAAGCACCTGCACATTTTGAGATGATCTTGCGTCAAGATAACCCGCAATTTAGTAACTTACCGGGGATTGCAGTATTAATCGGTGGCTTATGGGTTGCAAACTTATATTATTGGGGCTTTAACCAGTACATCATTCAACGTGCATTAGCGGCTAAATCTATCAATGAAGCACAAAAAGGATTAGTTTTTGCGGCATTCTTGAAACTGATTGTCCCGATCCTTGTTGTCGTGCCGGGTATTGCTGCATTTGTGATTGTGTCTGATCCTGCATTACTCGCTGGTTTGGGGACCATGGCCTCTGAACATATGCCAACCTTAGCGCAAGCAGACAAAGCGTATCCATGGTTGACGCAGTTCTTACCGGTCGGTGCGAAAGGGGTGGTGTTTGCTGCTTTAGCTGCGGCAATTGTTTCTTCTTTAGCCTCCATGTTGAACTCTGTGGCAACCATTTTCACCATGGATATTTATAAAGAATATATTGCCCCTGCAACTAGCGATCACAAATTAGTTAATGTTGGTCGAATTAGTGCGGTTATTGCGTTAATTATTGCCTGCTTTATTGCGCCGTTATTGGGGAATATTGGCCAAGCTTTCCAATATATTCAAGAGTATACTGGTTTAGTTAGCCCGGGTATTTTAGCAGTATTTCTACTGGGTTTGTTTTGGAAGAAAACCAACGCGAAAGGCGCGATCATCGGTGTGTTGCTTTCCATTCCATTCGCATTATTCTTAAAACTAATGCCACTAGGAATGCCATTCCTCGACCAAATGATGTACACCTTCTTCTTTACCGCTGTCGTCATTGGCTTAATTAGCCTGACAACGGCAAAACAAGATGATAGTGCTGGCGCGATTGTCTTAACGTCTGAAACGTTTAAAACGTCAACGGGATTCAATATTGCATCTTACGCAATTATGGTGATCTTGTGCGTGTTATATGCCCTATTTTGGTAATTCAGTAGCGTATTAACACAATTCACCGCAAAGTGGGATAAACACGTGGTTTTCCCACTTTGTGTTATCTGGTGAAAATCAATGAATGGATTTTCCTCGTTAATTGCCAAAACCTATCCAACCAGCCGCCAAATTTATTATGTTTGTCAGTAGTCTGAGGCAACGAAAGCAGGCTTGTTAGTTTCAGCCGTTGGCAAAACTAACAGCGGAGAGGTTCCACTTAAAACCATCCTAATGCTTAATGATCATTCGTTAGCAGGTAGGCATTTCCTGTGTAATTACTGCAAATGTTCAAAAACCGTACCCACGCGAAATAACTCCCCTATATTAAACGCCACATAATGGCCATTAGTTAACTTGATGACATAACGAACACGATTTCTCTAGCTACCTAAAGCGGATTCGCTATATTTTGTTTATCGTTTAAGTATTAATAATCTACTCTGACGCTTGATGGGAGTTTGTTTATTTGCTTAATATCAATAAGTTGTATTTTGATTGATTAATCGGACAAGAAATTATTTTTGATTGAAATCACATTAATAAATCATTGTTAATACATTAATAAAATAAAGGGTTATTGTTAACTGAATGTGTGTTTACTGTTGCATTGACTTGGTGAGGCGAAAGCGTGAGTAGAGAAAATTATGACTATATTATTGTTGGCGCAGGTTCGGCGGGGTGCGTATTAGCTGCCCGTTTAATTCAAGAAACCCAAGCGCGAGTCTTGCTACTTGAGGCGGGTGGCAGTGACAACCATATGTTTATTCGCATGCCTGCGGGCGTTGCGAAGATTATTGCGCAAAAAAGCTGGCCTTATGAAACCGAGCCGGAGCCTCATGCTAATAACCGCAAAATGCAAATTGCTCAAGGAAAAGTGCTTGGTGGAAGTAGCTCAGTCAACGGGATGATTTATATTCGTGGCCATCGGCAAGACTATGATAATTGGGCACAAAAATATGGTTGTGAAGGGTGGGGATATAACGATGTATTACCATGGTTCAAAAAAGCAGAGCGTAATGAAAGTTTAACGGGGAAATATCATGGTACAGAAGGCCCGCTTCCCGTGAGTGAAAACCGTTATCGCCATCCGCTATCGATGGCCTTTATTCGTGCGGCACAAGAACACGGATTACCATATGTAAATGATTTAAATGGTGAAACGCAACAGGGGACCAGCTTTTATCAAACGACCACTCACAAAGGTGCAAGGGCGAGCACATCACAAACCTATTTAAAATCGGTAGAGAAAAGCGAAAAACTCACGTTAAAACTTAACACGCAAGTCAATCGTATTATTATTGAAGATGGACGTGCAATCGGAGTGGTTTACCAAGGAAAAGATGGTCGTGAAATGGCGGTGCTAGCGGCCAATGAAGTCCTGATTTGTTCTGGGGCGATGGGCTCTGCAAAATTATTGATGTTGTCAGGTATTGGACCTGAAGAGCATCTATCTTCCTTGGGAATTAATACGGTGGCGAACTTACCAGTAGGCAAGAATTTTCACGATCATTTGCATATGTCTATCAATGTGACCACTAAGCAGCCAATAAGCTTATTTGGTGCCGATCAGGGGATAAAAGCGATTAAGCATGGTTTAGAGTGGATGGTCTTTCGCAGCGGGTTATTAGCCTCCAATGTCCTTGAAGGTGCGGCGTTTAAAGATAGTTGCAACCAAGGTCGCCCTGACGTACAAATTCATTTTCTACCGATTTTAGACAGTTGGGATGATGTGCCTGGGGAGCCGTTACCTGCCGCCCATGGCTTCACCTTGAAAGTCGGTTATCTTCAACCAAAGTCTCGTGGTGAAGTTTTATTGCGTAGTAAAGATCCGCTAGCCCCAGTCAAAATTCATGCAAACTATCTTGCATCACCTGAGGATATGGAAGGGTGTAAACGGGCGGTTAAGTTTGGTTTAGATGTTTTAAATTCGCCATCGCTACAATCCGTTAGCCAAACTGTGTTGATGCCGCCAAAGTCGGTATGCCATGATGAAACTGAGCTCGAAGGGTTTATCCGTAATTTCTGTAAAACGGTTTATCACCCAGTTGGCACTTGCCGTATGGGCGTTTCCCCTTCAGATTCAGTGACCGATTTGCGCTTGCGAGTACATGGTATTGGCAATTTACGTGTGGTGGATTGTTCTGTTATGCCGGAAATTCCAAGTGGTAATACTAACGCGCCAACAATAATGATCGCTGAACGTGCTGCCGCAATGATTATTGAAGATAGACTGTAAAACGTCATTTTCTATTTACTTACGTGGAGATAGGTGTTCTAAAACAGATAGCCTATCTTTCATGGGCTGCTCTTAGGGACAATAGTTGATTCAAATAGTCGTCTGTTAGCACGACGGATACATTTAGCTATTTTGGGGTTGGTTCTTAACCTTTTTTAGCGGTAAAAACCAGCAGTAAAGGTAAACAGCCCCTAGAAATAAGCTCCAGTGTAAGCCAATAAAAATCTATCTCTTATGTCGAGCCTCGTTCAATTAATTGCCATTCAAGGATTTCGTGACAGTCTTCAAGTTGTGGGTGTTTAATTTTATTGAGGAGTAGTTGAACGCTGCGGATACCAAATTGATGCATAGGCTGCACAATGGTACTTAATGGCGGAACGGTCACATTGCCAAAAGGCACACCATCAAACCCTAACACGGCAATATCATGAGGAATATGTAACCCCTGCTGATGTAAAACACTCATTGCGCCACCGGCAATAACGTCAGAAATGGCGAATACGGCGTCAGGTTTTTGTTCACTTTGTAGCAACCTTTCCATTGCTTGAGCCCCTGCTGTGTAATCTAACTCTTCCACATATTCGATTTTACAATAATCTAAATTAAGCTCCGCAAGTGCTTTGCGATACCCTTGCTCTCGTTGTTGTGAATAAAGATAACGCATATCGCTGTTAATTAATGCAATGCGTTGGCGATTTTTAGCCGCTAAATGATAAACGCCAGCCATAGCGGCTTGTGAATTATCGATAGTGACGGAGGAGGCGCGAAATTCAGTATCCCCCTCACCACATTGCACCCAAGGAAAATCACCAATCATATCCGTAAGTCCGGGTAAACAGCTCACGGCATCCATAGTGATAACACCATCAACCACTTTACCTCTTAATAAACTGAGATAAGCAGATTCACGAGTTGGATTGGATTCAGAGTTACATAGCAAAATATGATATCCATGACGTTCCGCTTCTTCTTCAATCCCGCGTACAACCATGGAACAAAAAGGGTTAGTAATATTTGATACCAATACTAACAGCATGCGACTACGGGAGGTACGCAGTTGGCGTGCTAATAAATTAGGCTGGTAATTACATTGTGCGATGGCGGCGAGAACTTTTTCACGGGTGGCTGGTTTGACAATATGCTGGTCATTCAATACGCGTGAAACTGTTGCGGCAGAAACTCCTGCGATTTTCGCCACTTTTTCTATCGACATAGTTCATTTTCCTTTTGTCTATTGCCATACACAGTATGCAACATCGTGATAAAAAGTACGATTGATACAAGCAAGTTGTGATGTCGATTACAAAATCATCTTTTAGGTGGTTTTTGAAACACTCAGCCAGTTGCCGAAATAAACTATTTGACTATATTTTATAGATGAAATCGATTTCAGTAAAAATGAAATCGATTTCATCTGTGAATTTATCTGCCATTTAGTGAAAAGCCTCATTTTATAAACAATAAAACATGAGAGGTAATGAATGGATATACAGCTACAGGTTGCAAAGCACACAGATCGGAGTGAGATCGCGCGTTTGATTTATCACTCAACGAATGTCTGGTATCAGCAGCACGGGTTAGGGGCGATATTTCAGTCAGCACCCGAGGATTGCCATTTATTTGTTGATGTATACCAACAACTTGATCCTGGCGCTAACTGGATAGCCTGTGATCCACAATCGAAAATTGTTGGTTCGTGTTTTTTTCATCCCCGAGAAACCCACCTGGGTCTGGGGATCATGAATGTACATCCCGACGCGTTTGGAAAGGGGATCGCCAGAAAACTGCTCACCAAAGCCGATGAATTAGCAGGAAATTTGCCTATCCGGTTAATCTCCAGTGCCCTGAATTTAGACTCTTTTTCCCTTTATCGTCGTGGCGGTTTTACACCCTATGCGGCTTACCAAGACATGGCGATTTCAGTGGCAGAACAAGGTGTGAATTATCCTCGCCTTACTGACGGGATCGTGCGCGATGCACGAATCGAAGACTTACCCGCTATTTTACAGTTGGAATCAGACTTATTAGGCATTCGTCGCAAAAGAGACATTGCGTATTTTTTGCAGGACACCACAGGGCTATGGCGAATTGCTGTCTGGGAGCGAAACCAGCGCATCGAAGGCTATCTTGCCTCTATTGCACACCCCGCATCACGGATGCTAGGGCCAGGTTGCAGTTATCGTGATGAGGTTGCACTGGATTTACTTAGCTGGATGTTAGACAAACACCATCGTGGGGCGACACCCGTAGTTTTAGTCCCCGTAGAACGAAGTGCATTGTGTCAAACGTTATTGCGATGGGGTGGCCGAATTTGTGAATTACATTTTGCGCAAGTTAAAGGCTCTGCGCAGAAACCAAGCGGTGTGGTTATGCCGTCCTTCTTACCTGAAAGTGGCTAATAAAAAATAGAAATTAGTGAGGATCTTATGGGTACAAATAGTCTTGCTCAAGGGAGCCCAAAAGCGCTCCATATGTGGGTCGTACCACGACTCGCGTTAATGATGTTTCTGCAATTCTTTGTATGGGGGGCATGGTATGTCACGCTTGGGGTGGTAATGGGGAAATATGGTTTATCTGCCATTATTGGTGATGCCTATTCAACGGGGCCTATCGCCTCTATTTTATCGCCCTTTGTATTAGGTATGGTGGTTGATCGTTTTTTTGCATCACAAAAAGTGTTAGGCGTGCTGCACCTTATCGGCGCTATTTTGTTATGGATGATCCCAAGCTATTTTACGGGTGATCACAGTGGTCTGTTATGGATCATTTTCGGTTATATGCTTTGCTATATGCCAACCATTGCGCTGAGTAACAACGTTGCTTTTTACAGTTTACCTGATAGTGAAAAAGCATTCCCTGTTGTGCGAGCATTCGGTACATTTGGTTGGATTGTCGCGGGCTTGATTGTCGGCTCAACGGGATTATCCGATAGCATAGAAATTTTCACATTGGCGGCCATCGCTTCACTGGTTTTAGCGATTTACAGCTTTACATTACCACATACACCAGCACCAGAACGGGGTAAACCTGTTGCGATGCGTGATTTGTTATGCGCAGATGCATTTGCAATGCTCAAGCAGCGTCATTTCTTAGTCTTCATCATATGCGCAATGCTGATTTCTATCCCCTTGGCGGCTTACTATGCCTATGCTGCGCCATTTGTTGCGGCGACAGGGTTTACTAACGTAGGCGGTGTGATGTCGTTAGGGCAGATGTCAGAACTATTCTTCATGTTATTGATACCGTTCTTTTTTGCACGCCTTGGTATCAAAGTCATGTTACTTATCGGCATGCTGTCTTGGTGCCTGCGTTATGTGATGTTCTCCTTGGGGATCGCTGAAGAACTTCGTTGGATGATTTATATCGGCATTTTCTTACATGGAATGTGTTATGACTTCTTCTTTGTTATCGGTTTTATCTATACGGACAAAGTTGCAGGGGAAAAAGTCAAAGGACAGGCGCAAAGCTTGTTGGTTCTGTTTACTTACGGTGTGGGGATGTTAATTGGCTCGCAAATCAGTGGCATGCTATTCAATAGTATTGTGACCACTGAAGGTGCAGCCGCGTTGCCACAATGGCAAACTTTCTGGTGGTATCCAGCGATTGGTGCGTTATTGATTGCCACATTATTCTTCTTCACATTCAACTATAAAGACAAATCAGCCGAGGAGAAACAATAAGATGACCAATTTACGTGTCTTAGTTGTTGGCTGTGGCAACATGGGGGCCTCTCATGCAGAGGCTTACCAGCAAATGGAAGGGGTTGAAATCTGTGGACTCGTGGCTCGTGGTGATTCAAAAGAAGTGCTTAATCAACATTTAGGTGGTGGATATGCTACGTTTGATAATTACGAACATGCATTAAAAGCAACAAAACCCGATGCCGTTTGCTTAACGACTTACCCTGATACCCATGAAGCTTATGCTCTGTTAGCCCTCGAGGCGGGTTGCCATGTATTTATTGAAAAGCCGTTAGCAACAACGGTTGAAGGCGCTAAGCGCGTCATTGCTGCGGCGAAACAAGCTCATCGCCAAGTGGTGGTAGGTTATATCTTACGTCATCACCCTTCGTGGCAACAATTTATTCATTTGGCTCGTGACTTGGGTAAGCCATTAGTCATGCGAATGAATTTAAACCAACAAAGTCACGGGCAGATGTGGAATGTACATCGCAATTTGATGCAGTCGCTGTCACCGATTGTTGATTGTGGTGTTCATTATTTGGATGTGATGTGCCAGATGACCCAAGCGCAGCCCGTGAGTGTTAGCGCAATTGGCGCGAGATTGAGCGATGAATTACCGGAGGAAATGTATAACTACGGCCAATTGCAAGTACGTTTTGATGATGGCTCAGTAGGATGGTATGAGGCAGGTTGGGGGCCGATGATCAGCGAAACGGCCTATTTTGTCAAAGATGTGATAGGCCCTCGTGGTGCGGTATCAATTATGGCTCGTCACAAAGAAGGAAACAGTGACAATGTCGATGGACACACACGCACTGACTCTTTACGTATTCACTACGCAGAGCTGGATAAAAACAATGCTTTTATCCGTCCCGACCATTGGGTGGAGTGCCAAGATGAACCCGATCATTTGGCCTTGTGCCTAAGTGAACAGCACTATTTTATCCAAGCTATTAGGCAACAGCTGCCGTTAGAACAGCACCTACAAGATGCACTTAATAGCTTGCACATTGCACTTGCCGCAGATGAAGCGGTACGTACACAACGCACTGTGATTTTAGGGGGAGAGTCATGAGAACTATCCAAGGTCCAGGCGTTTTTCTGGCGCAATTTATTGGCGAGGACGCCCCTTTTAACTCATTAGAAGGCCTTGCTAAATGGGCATCAGAACAGGGATTTGCCTATATTCAAATCCCAACCATCGACCCGCGTATTTTTGATTTAGATTTGGCGGCAACCAGTCAAATCTATTGCGATGAATTGATGGTGATGTTGCAGCAATATGGTATCCAGATCAGCGAATTATCGACGCATATACAAGGGCAATTGATTGCGGTGCATCCAGCGTATGACACTGTTTTTGACGGCTTTGCCCCTGTTAGTGTTAGGGGTAACCCGCAAAAGCGCCAACAATGGGCGACAGAGCAACTTATCAAAGCTGCCAAGGCTTCCCAACAGTTAGGTTTAACAACGCATGTCACTTTTTCAGGGGCACTAGCATGGCCCTATTTTTACCCTTGGCCGCCACATAATGCCCAATTATTTGAGGAGGCATTTACAGAGCTTGCACAACGTTGGTTGCCTATTCTTAACCTGTTTGATGAGTGTGGTGTCGATGTGTGTTATGAGCTGCACCCCGGAGAAGATTTGCATGATGGTGTGACATTTGAACGTTTTCTTAAACTTGTCGGTAACCACCCACGTTGCCATATCCTTTACGATCCAAGCCATTTATTACTACAACAGATGGATTACTTGGCGTTTATTGACCACTATCATCCACGCATTCGCGCGTTTCATGTCAAAGATGCCGAATATACGCCAAATGGGCGCAGCGGTGTCTATGGCGGTTATCAACCGTGGGTTGAGCGAGCAGGGCGTTTTCGCTCGTTAGGTGATGGGCAAATCGATTTTGTGTCTATTTTTAGCAAATTAACTCAATACGGTTTTTCAGGTGTTGCCACGATGGAATGGGAGTGCTGCCTTAAATCCCCTGAAGCGGGGGCGAGGGAGGGGGCTAATTTTATTGCAAATCATATTATTCCTGTTGCAGAACATGCATTTGATGACTTTGCGGCAGTGGAGACAAACCGCCAACAAATTAGAGCATTACTTGGGATCGAAAGTGATAAATAAAGGGTGAAACAATGAGGCTAAAGTTGGGTATGGTTGGCGGTGGAGAAGGTGCTTTTATTGGTGCTGTGCATCGTTTAGCCGCTCGTATGGACGATGAGTTTGAATTAGTTGCTGGCGCATTTTCTTCGAACGAGCAAAATTGTAAACGTACTGGAAAACGGTTGCACCTTGCTCCTGAGCGTTGTTACGCCAGTTATCAACAAATGGCGCAAAGTGAAATGGCACGTGATGATGGCATCGATGTTGTCGCGATTGTCACGCCTAATTATCTACATGCGCCCATTGCAGCTGAATTTTTGACATCAGGTATCGATGTGATCTGCGATAAGCCGTTGTGTACATCCTACCGAGAGGCTTTACAGCTTGCCAAGATTGTAAGTGAAACGGGTAGGCAGTTGATCCTCACGCACAATTACAGTGCTTATCCGCTAGTTCGCGAAGCTCGCAGTCGAATATTAGCCGGCGAGTTGGGGGAAATTCGCTATATCGAAGTGGAGTATTTGCAGCAGTGGCTAGCAACACGATTAGAGGAAACGGAAAACAAACAAGCAAGTTGGCGTACCGATCCGCAAAAGGCGGGGGCAGGATGCATTGGTGATATTGGTACGCACGCGTGGCAGTTGGCATCTTTCGTCACCGGAATGTTGCCATCGGCGATTAGTGCTGAATTATCGACCATGATCAGTGGAAGAGTGTTAGATGATGATGTGCGTGTACAAATGCGTTATCGCAATGGCGCAAAAGGGCGCTTATGGGCGAGCCAAGTAGCTTGTGGTGAGGAAAATGGATTAAGACTGCGTATATATGGTAGCCACGGCAGCTTGGCATTTTCCCAAGAAAATCCTAATCAATTATGGTTAAAACCCTTTGATTCCCCTGCATATTGTGTGACGCGAGGTTCTTTGCATCAGAGGGAAGAAAATCGGCTTATGGCGAGGGTTCCAGCAGGGCACCCCGAAGGGTATTTAGAAGGTTTTGCACAGATTTATCGTGAGGCGGCGATGCGTTTACGCGAAGGCGCTGCTGCATCGCAGTTATTACCTGGTATTGAAACGGGACTACAAGGTATGGCATTTATTGATGCCGCAAAACGTAGCCATGATAATGATGGGCAATGGATTGATATGACGGAATATCATTATTGATAGCACTATAGGGGAACATCCAGTTCCCCTAAAATAAAACAGTGCCACTGTAAAAGTGATACTGGGAAGACAGAAAATCTCGGTTGAGAAACGGCTTTAACAGCAACAAACAGCTATATTAGGTTAATGGGGCAAATGCCCCATTAGCTGTTTAATGAATAGGGATAACATCATTAGGTAATTGGTCAAAACTGACCGGAGTGTTTTTAAAATTTAAAACGCTATGACTAAATTTGCAGTCTTGATTTGAGATAAATTGACAATTTGGCTTTTGATACATATTGATGCCAAGCCATTCAGAATAGAGTGAGAGAAAGTTCATGCCACTGACTCGTGAGGTAATATATTCTCTGCTATTTTTATCATTGTAAGATGTAATAAAAAAAGGCACAGAGTAGTTTTCTTTATATTCGTCACCGTGGATTAAATCGAGTTTCGATGGTGTATTTCTGTTTGAGAAAGAGACGCCATGATCAGCAAAATACATCATAGACCATCTTTCATTGCTCGACTTTAACTCATTGTAAATAAGATGTAATAAGTGATCGGTATTTTTCACGGACTGAACATAACAAGAAACGCGTTTACTCAGATAAAAATCATCGTACTTATCTTTTGTTCTTTCACAAGCAGGGGTATGACTTCCTATTAAGTGAATAACGATAAGTTTCTTGCCTTTTATTTGCTGCTTAATAGCCGTACTAATATAAGGCATAAGTTCGTTATCATCTTCATCAGATGAGAAGGACGCTTTTTTAATAAAAATAGGGGTATCAGCTCGTTTACCTATGCTCGCAATTGGCGTGTCAGCATCACTAACAGAACCTTGATTTGAAATCCAATAGGTATAAAACCCCGCTTTTTTTGCGAGGGTGACTATATTGTTTTGAATTTTCACATGTTCGCAGATGGTATGTGTTAAGGACGGCACGGTAGATGGCGCAGCAGAAATATAATTAGTGAAAATTTTGCCGCTGACTTTATCTAGAAACGGGGTGTTTTCTAATTCAAATCCATAGGCATGTAGTAAGTCTTTTCTAACACTTTCTCCGATGACCACGACGTAAGTATCATATTCACCTGTACTGGTTAATGCTGGATAGTCATCATTTTTGGATACCATTTCTTTGAATCGATTGTTTTCTTTAATGGTCGATGTGATAGCCACTATTGATTGCTTGAGAAATTTAACCTCAGGCATGCCTGTATTTAATAGTGAAAATTGCTGCTCGCTAATCGCAGTTTTTATAGGGCCTTGTAAGAAGATAACAGTAAATATTGATGCAAAAATGACTCGTGACTTATTTGAAATGTCGAATTTAAACCGAGTCGTCACATATCCAAGCAGTAATATAAATATAGCGACTGCATAATAGTAGTACGGAATGTTAGAAAGAAATTCGAACGATTCTTTTCTGTCGGTATATAGCATCGCGGTGGCGATATTGAAACTTGGCTCACCATACAACATGGCTGTAGGGTAGTATATCGCAGAGATAACCGCCAAAAGAATTACAATAGACAAATAGATATATCTATTTGTCTATTGCTAATAATAGTAAAAATACCGCCAATGCATAAATAGGCTTGAATTCATAACCAAGAGCAATGTGTGATAAACAAACAAACAAAAATAGAATGATGGTTTTATGTGTAGTCGTCTTTTTAAAATAGTGTAAAGCTAAATGCATTAACAAAATCTCATTGTTTAATAATTTTTTACTAATGATATCGTGAATATTTAACTCTAACAATGAGTAAAATAGAATGTTTGAAATGCCAAGCACAAAAATAGTTACCTAAGGTAGGTGTTATTTACATCACATTTTTGAAATGACGGAATGTGACGTTAAGCTTTAGACGAATAGGGTAACATCTTGACTTTTTTGGTAAGACAGTAAAAATCATCACTAAAGATGAAGTAGGATTTTAGTAAACTTAATCATTCGCATACAATTTGCGGATGATTGGCTGGTGGATGCTGAGCTTGTTACTTAACGAAATGGTTTTATAGTGCGAATGTTTAATTGAATTTTTCAAAAGTACTTAAAAATATTTTGATTTAGTGACAATACTGTATCCGTCTTGTGTTGCTCATTAATCTATCTGATACAGCCCCTAGTCAAAAAGCTTCGTTTAATGACTAAAATGTCATCATCTAGTCACCAGTTTTTCATTAATTATATGCTAATTTGCATCTGTGATCACTGAGCTTCTTGATTTAGTGAAGAATTAAGATAGAGTTCATTGCCATGAAAATAGAACTGACAGTAGAGCAGGAAATATTGAACTTATTTATGGAAGGTGGGATATCTGCTACACCGTTCCCTTATAAATCTATAGCGGTACTTTAATGGCTTCTAGATTTTGAAAAATAAAACTTAAAATTATTGCTTGCATCATCTTTAATATTATTTAGTGTTACAACATTAGCTCATACAGAAGTGATTAGTACAAAACCTGAAAATAATGCGTCTATTGCACATGATGAAAATATTGAAGTTGTTTTCTCTTCTGGAATAATTCATAAAATGACTCGGGTTAAATTGATTAATACAGATAATACTAAAGAATACGGTGTCAACTATCAAGATAGATGACAACAACAAAAAATTAATCATTACACCCAAAAATAATTTAGAAAAAGGTTATTATGAAGTTAGCTGGAGAGCTGTTTCAGCAGATACTCATGCTGTTAATGGGAAGATAACGTTCTCTGTCAAGTAAGGAATGAGACTAGTGGATGATTACGCATTTATAACACTAAGATTTTTACTTTATTTAGATCTTATTATTATATTTGGGCTTCCATTTTTTATCTGGTATAGCCTTAAAGGTAGAATTGATTCATTTATTACAAAAAGTAATAGCTATTTAATATTTATATCATTAAATGTTGTAGCTATATTACTTTCAATCATCTACTTTATTATGCTTTGTGGCAACATGATGGGAGCGGAAGGGTGGCTTGATATTGAAACTGACATTATGCTTATGGTTTTAAATGAAACTGAATTAGGCATAAGCTTAATAATCAGAATGGCTGCCTTTTTGTCAATTTTTATATTCCTTTTTATTATAGAAAGAGAGCAGGTGCCACAGGGTTATATATCTGGTTAACATTTGCGAGGGCGATTGCATTTGCTTCATTATCTTGGACTGGGCATGGCGCAATGAGTAGTGGTATACATCATTATATCCACTTAACGAATAATATATTACATTTATTAGCCGCAAGTACTTGGATTGGTGCAATGGTTGCATATATTATATTGCTTCCATCTGAAAATGTTCAACAACCAAGTAATGTAAAAACACTGGTTAGCTCACTCACAGGTTTTGCCAAAGTTGGAACATATGTTGTTATTATCCTTGTAATTACAGGAATATTAAACTTTTACTATATTTCTTTTGGTGCTGAGGATAAACCGATATCATTAGAGGGGGTCTTTTCATCCTATAATATTTCTTTATTGGTGAAAATTTCATTCTTTTGTATGATGCTACTATTTGCAGCGACGAATCGATTTTTACTAACACCTAAATTAGATCTTATGCTATCTCAGGGAAATTATAGTCAGGGTTTGAAACTAATAAAAACAAGTATGCTAATTGAGTGCACAATAGGGTTGTTACTTATCGCAACTGTTGCTTATCTAGGTATTAATTCACCGGCTAATTGACAAAACTGTGGCTCCTATATGGATTTTATTACATGCCTTGTAACTAGGTGATAATAAATATTCGTTTAATATAGCCCAAAATCCTCCGGCTTATCTGGGGGATTTTGGGCGTCACTCGGAACTGCTGATCATTGATAACCAACTTTATCTAATCAAAGTAATAGGGTGGTGTTTAAGCATCACATATCAATCTGCTCGGCTATCATGGTGTGAGCATAATCTCGGATAAAACTTAGCAAATACTTGAGTCAATAGCCTACCTAGTGTAACCATCAAATTGATGCAGTTATGAACCTAGGCACTTGGAAAAAATAAAATCGCTCCCATCATATAACTATATACTTTGTCGCGGACATCAGACCGCTTTGTCATAAGGTTATTAGATGTAATTAGTTGGGGGGAAAATGAAAAAATCGGTTTATAAAGCAAGTGGTTTATGGAACCAAAAATCTTTCATAACTCTTTTTGTCGCAACAAGCGAAAGAGATGTTCTTTCAACGATAGCATTTTGGGCAAACCTCGGTGGCGCTAGAGTAGACGAGTTATCTATTGAGCGTTATTGCTCAGTGCATTAAGCAAACTGAGGTAAAGGGGCAAGAGTAATGGCAAAAGCCGCGGAGCGAAAAGTCGCGTAGGTGACAAAAGGGATCAGGCGTTACCAAAATTGAGTGATTTCTTGATAAGCAGGAATTAGAAATACGGCAAAGAAATTGCGCATTATGTCCACCAATAAGGGATGAAATGGCCAACGAAAACAGGCCTCGGTTTTAGTGTTTATCCAGTATCGGTTTTGCCACTCTTAGACTTGTTCATTAAGCGTATCCGTCACTGTTGAAATCAGTGAGGGAAAAGTATCTGCGCCCTATATTTTTTAATATGTGGCGACAATTCCACACGTGGTCAATCCCCCCGGTATAAAAAGAAAGAATGTGACTATCCATTTGGCTAATAATAGCTTGTTTTTTTATTTATTAACTGAGGTGCAAAATTACTTTCACGCCCCGGTTGCATGCTCAACTTAATTGGGCAGTGGTGCACGCAACCGATACTATACCAAACAAGGGTTCGAATCCCTTCCTGATTGAAGTGTTTATATTTCAACAGTTATTTGACCTGAGAGTCTATTCTTTCGGCAAATCCTTGTAGCTCCTTAACATATCTATGCCATTGTTTACCTTTTAATTCTTGTGCATATTCACGGATAGGCACAGTCCGATCATGGAGTATAGATTGATCAAGAAGAGATATTTCAAATATAACTACAGTGTCACCGTTAACTAAATAGGTATAAATATTCTCATATTGTTCAAACATTTCATAAATACAAAACACAGAATTCAATTCAATAGGATGAATTACTTGCCTTAAATAAGGGATTATTACCTCGTTCTGCATTTTGAGGAATGTCATCATATAGCTTTGGTCAGTGTGTCTATTGTGCATTATATCTCACATTCATTAACCACCTGTGGCTACTTTCATCGCTTCGCTTTCCTTTGCAATTGCTTTTAGGTAGGCCGGACTCGACTTTAGGTTATCATGATGATTAATAACATTTTGAGGAATTTCGAGTCCTAAACTGAGTGCCCATTGGGTTGTTTGGAAAAGGAATATATCCGCTATAGAGAATTTATTATTAGCAATGTATAAATTGTTGTTTAATGCTGAGGAAAGAACTTTAATTGAAGAAAGGTAATCTTCTTTAGCGATAGGAATGATTTCTACAACTTTTTTGGATTCGGGCAAAAATCTCGAGTGTTTAAAAATGTTCCAGAGTGGGGATTCAAGTTCATTGATAATAAAAGCAAGCCATTGGTTCATTATTGCTTTTTTATTGACGTCAACTGGAGACAGTAGGTTGCTACCATATTTATCAGACAAGTAAGTACAAATAGCGGAGGATTCAAAAAGCACTAAATCTTCATCAACAATAGCTGGGACTTTCATTGTAATACTTGGGTTGTCTTTATTTTTATTCATTACATCGAAAAAGATACATTGATATTCCAATCCAAGAGCTTCAGCAGTCCAGGTTACACGAATAGATCTAGATTTAGGGTAAGTATAAATTTTCATCAGTAGCATCCTTGAGTTAATTTTTTACTCTAATGGATAATTAACTTATTTCAGATTAGACCAGTCAATATTCTAATACGCTATGTTTTTTCTAGGGGCTGCTTATCTTTTTTGCTGATTTTTACCGCTAAATAAGATAAAAAATCATCTAAAAAATGGCTAAATGTATCCGTCATGCTGACTGATGACGATTTGAATCAAATTTTGTGTTTAAACGCTGCCCTCCGGATTCGATTAAAATTAACCAGCAAAGATAAACAGACCCTAATCTGTTATAACGATAGGCTGTGCGGTGTTACTAGTAAGAATGCTAACTAATTGTATAGGTGGCCCTAAGGCCACCATAAGTATTAATACCGATCGCGCCCTATACTACAACGCTCACGGCTGTACTGCTTGGGATGCTCTTTTACTGAGTCGCTTAAACCGTATCTATTTAGTTGGCTTTCCTTGCCAGTATCCAGCGAGTAAAGAGCCTGATAGGTTATGCCAAACGGAAAACAGTGCGCCTGGAAGCGCAGCCATAGCACCAAAATATTGTGCGCCTAAAGTGGCGGCTAAACCTGAATTTTGCATACCAACTTCAATGGCTAAAGTTCGACACGTTGACTCATCAAAACCAAATAAGCGTCCGCCCCAATAGCCACCAATCAGACCAATTCCATTATGTAATACCACTGCAATGGCTACCATAAAGCCAACTGAGGCAATATGGCTTTGGCTACCAGCAACGACTGCACTGATAATGGCTAATATGCAGATCATTGACAAAAAAGGTAAAAACGGTTCAATTTTCTTCACTATTTTACTGAAAAGGTGATGAATGATTAATCCTGCAATAATTGGAATAATCACAATTTGTAATATAGAAAGCAGCATCCCCATAACGTTTACACTAATTGAGGTATCTGCATATAACAGAGTCAATAGAGGTGTTGCAAACACGCCAACCAAGGTAGATACCGAGGAAATCGTAACAGATAATGCAACATCCCCACGTGCTAAATAGATCATCACATTTGAAGCGGTGCCACTTGCCACGCTACCCACTAATATCATTCCAACGGCAAGATCAGCAGGCATATTAAATGCTTTAGCTAAAAGCCAAGCAGCGAGAGGCATAATCAAGTAATGAATAAAGGTACAAATAATCACAGGGGCCGGTCTTGTCACTACACGTTTAAAATCACTAATCCTTAGTGTTACACCCATAGTAAACATAATTAGCATTAGCAAGTAGCTAATAAACGGGGAGATCCCTGTAAATGAGTTTGGCGTATAATAAGCCGCGATTGATAAGAGCAAAGCCCATAATGGGAATAAGCGAGTGACTTTAGACAACATTGAGACATTCCTTTTTATCTATTTCCCTATTTTTCAATGGGTAGTGAGATTATATTAATCGAGGGTGATTGTGAATTTGTAGCCCAATTCGTGTAAGTAATCCATAAGTTTTTTATAGATAACCATCAATTTGACTATAAAAGTGGATGATAAATGAGTCAATTACAGGGCAGTATCTTTAGCAACTTAGCTTAAGATTAAAAAAATATTTCGGCTTACTATGAGGTTAACTTATTTTTTCGTTACGATAAATTTATTTACCTAGTGATGCCCGATTTTCTTAAATAAGTCTACGATAATTAGATAGTCAGGTCTGAGGGAATAACGGAATGAGACGATAGTCAATATATGCCAAAATGATGAGATATTATACTAATTAGATTGAATTCTAAAACTTTTAACTTTCGCATTTGGTCTTAAGTGTGCTATGCCAGAAGATAGCATTATCCCCTTAGAGCGTGAAGAATAAATTGCATGTGCCCGCGGCACAGTGAATTAAATGCTATCTCATATTATGAATGACACGACTATGCGGGATACATACATTGGCATTAGGCTAATAAGCAATTTTCTTATTATAAGCTTTTGTGCCAAGTTATTCTTGATAGCTAAGTGCAATTTGGTAGACTCCAAAGTGGATGGAAAAACTCGACTTATGTTAAATGCCAAGATAGAAGGATCTATAATGAGAACGCTGATATGCATGCTATTTTTGCTACTAGGTAATACATTCACTTACGCGGATACAAAAAGTGAAATTGAAGAATTACAAAAATCTACGGATATTGCTTTATTCTGAATTGAGAGAGACAATTGGGTAAACGAGCAAGCAGATGACCTTGTGTTGGATTGGTGGACGCCTGAAGAGATATACGAGCGTAAGGATGGCGGGAGATACTTGACGTATAAAACAACGACTAGGGCTATTGTTGACGCTTGGATAGGGAAAGTAACTCGATCATATTGCTACACAACATTTATTTCTAATCCAAAAGGAATTATTACTTCTTGGCGGACGAAGGGAACTTGTGCTTATCACACCAAGTCATGACAAAGTGAAGTGGTCATTAATATTTGGCCTCAGTTTTAGCGTTTTTTGAATATAATCGTTCCGATTCATTGAGCGTTAAATTACCGTTATACTGATGAGGTCTGAGTTGATTGTAATAGCCAATGATATATCGGGTTATTTCTTGTTGTGTTTCGATAAAACTTGGATATCCTGATGTGCTTTTTAAACTTCAAAAAGCACTCTATGGGTGCATTATCCCAGCATTTTTTGTCTCAATCAGCTTTGCTTTACTTGATAGCGCAGAGTCATTGCTGGTGACTCTTGCTTGTATAATGACTTCCTTGGACTGAATGGAAAAGTAACTTCGTCGGTAATTTTAATCTTGATGGGCCACTAACACAGAGCTATTTTTCATCATCACTGAGACTTCTTTTTTTGCTGAAAGAAACAAATGGAACAAAAGAAAACATCGATATCAGAGAAAGTATCTTAAACTCACTGGATAATAAAAAGTCGAAATGGTCCCATGGGCGTTCTTCAGTTCTTCGTCGTGTTGGTTTGTGGTCACAAGGTATATTAAATTATAGCGATAACATAACCTATGAAAATGCAAGAAAAAAAAGACTTGAAAGGTTGGTGTTTGAAAAAATAGCGTACATTAATATTATGAAGTCGTCGGGGAAAAACAGAACATCTGATAAAAAGCTTACTGAATTTGTTAAGAGTCACAAAACTGAAATTAAACAACAAATAGAGTTACTGAAGCCCAATATTGTTATATGTGGCGGGACATTTAGGGTGGTTAAAAATCACATTTTTTGCTCGATGGTGAAAATTAGTGACGAACTGTTTTGGTCAGAAGGGATCTATTTTATCAAGTCCTGCCACCCCGCATATTTTGGCGAAAAAGAGCGTGTTGTTTACCAACGAATTATAAAAAATTTTGAGATATATAAGCAATATGTAATTTAACAGATTGAAATTAAAATGTTTTTTTAAATATTGAATCTACTCAGCAGCAGTATCGTGATAGATATAATTAGTTCGATTTAAAATACATAATGAATCAGTGCTTCGATGAAGGCGCGTTTTTTTAGCGATACAAGGTTTATATGGAATACCAATTCAAGTCATACAGTAAAGGTAGCAAGAAAAAATCATTACCTACTTATGTTTTTGTTATCCTTTACGGCTCTTGGCTAGCTTATTTATATCTATCGTTTTATTTAGGCGACAACATTGTGTTATTTGATTGGTTTCCTAAATGGACGATTATTATTGCTTTTGCCATTTTTACAGGGGTAATAGGGGGAATTTGGTACCCCTTTTTCCGCCCGTCAAAATATGTAATTGGTGATTTTCTTTGGGGCGGCTTTCTTGGCCTTATGCTAATTATTCCAACATTTAATGTGCTTACTTATTTATCATTAGACCAAACAATTCAATACCAAACAGAATATGACATTGTATCGCCAGGGCCTCCGCGGCTTAAAGGCCCTGGATGTGAATATGGTATACAGATAAAAGAAATCTATACAAAGAAATGGGTTTTACGGTGCATTAGCGATCCGAAATCGAAAACTAAGGAAAATACGGGAACAGTGTGGGTTACAACAAAAACAGGACCTATTGGTGCAGATATTGTTGATTACCAATTCTCTCCTTTTAACCGTTAACGCTGATTTACCTTGTATGGAGTGAATATTATCAATTTCTGATAACGAGAGGGACTATGTTACAGCAAGATAGCCTTAAACAAGATGTTATTGCATCTGTAAAAAAATCATTAAATGTTGAACATTTTTACCACAGAATTAGACCCGATATTTCACCATTCATTAGTGCAACCTCAACTTTATCGCTAAAAAACCTTGATAAATGGGAACGTCTAATTCGCTGGGAGATATACTCATCTAACGTCCAAATGTCTAAGGCTAATAACCAACTAATTGGTTCTTTTAGATGGTTGGATTTATGTAATGCAGATGGCTACAAGCGAGAGCGAGCACTAAAGGTGCTGACGGGGGGAGCACCAAACAGTTTTCTACTTGCTTTGGTGTTTCGAAAACTGAATGACTGGGTGCCTGAAGTTAGAATTGCTGCACGTAATGCATTACCATTAATTGCAGAACAATCCGACCCAGAGGTTATCGTTGATGTCTTATTTATAATGCTTCCCTATTGGAACTCATGGGGAAGAATAGGGGATGAAGAAAAACAAATACAGCCTCTAATACTTCATTAGTATCTAACGCAGTAGAAAGCAGCGGCGATGATTTATCAATTAATTTAGTAAACACAACGGGTTGATACGCTGCATTTTGAGATCGAAATGAACCACTATTTAAACTAATAACTTGAATTTCATCTTCGTGACCAATCTGGTGACGATTACCAATTGAATCAATGGTAGAACATCCTGCCGAAATCAAGCCTTGATTCTTACCAGTTAAAGTTAAATAAATAGGCTCTGCCATAAAAAGTCCTTTGTTAATCACATAGAGATATGTTTTTGACATACGTCGTTGGAGACATCCACGATATTCTATCGCATGTTAAATACCCCTCATCTTTAAGGTAATAATTAACCGCAAATGCAATCGGCACCCCACTAAAAATCCCTATGAATAATAAGTACATAAGGTATTTAAATATTATTTTATTATATTTAGGGAGTCTATTGAAAACAATGGAGTACACGCTCCCACCAAGAGCATACAATACAGTTGGAAAGCCTATAGCACACATAGCAATAGGGCCTGAAAAAATAATAATATCCTTCATTTGAAATAATGATAAAACATAATCGTATATCAGTACGCTAATCAAAAAACAGATAATAAAAAGTAGAATGCCTAATAACAACATCGCCCATTTTGGCATAATTACCCCTTAGGCCACATATGAAAAGCTTTATTAATATCCGCAGTCGGCTTGTATTCTCTTTCCCATGTGGTTTTTAATAATTCAATCACTTTTTCGCTGATTTGATACTTCTTATCTAAATACTCCAACCCAACTGCAACACCAAATCCAACTAAAAAAACAATTCCAGCAACAGCTATAATGCTCCCCCCCACCAAAGCAGTACCGAGTAAAAACGTACCAGTAGCCCATGAGGCAGCAGCGACTAAAGCCGTTTTCGCCATATCTACCGTGACATTGCCAAGAAAATCCGCAAAGGCATAATCATCCTTAAAAAGCCATTCAAGTCCACGGTAAACAGCAGAAAAAACAAGACAAAAACGAATACCTCTTGCAATACCTGCCTCTAACCCTTGTTGCCCGATCCCCATATTCAACATCACAGGGTTAGCTGCACCATACCGGGTTCCGGTCACAATACGCCTTACGCCTGCATAGCCGGATATGTGTATCATTCGGTTGCCATTCGCAGCAATATGTTCAGTCGCTGTTATGCCTAATTGCCTGAATTCACGAATTAAAACATAGATATCAGGTGTATCACGAAGAGTTCCTGCATAAGGAGAAATAGGGTCTGTCACATTGAAAATATGTCTAAAGGGGTTATTTCTTCGCTCATCTTCTTTTCGTCTTGCGTTTATATCACCTGCATTGACGACCTCTCTGGGCTTAATATCGTCAATAATTCCAACTGCTTCATTAGGGCTAATCAATGCATCATATTGAATATTCGCATTTAAAGCTTCAGTCACGCCAATGACATCAAAATATTCATGTTGTGGTTTTAACCGATTAACCCCGACATTACCTTTAAGATAATCACCTAGATATCCGCTTAATGTCGGATCATATTTTTTAACCATAATCATCTTCCTTAAGATTATTACGTTAATTTAGCTTAAGGTTAAATCAACCATCCAAACAGGTCAAAAAATGTCAAGGCTAAGTTAAAGTGTCTAAAACAGCCCGTTAGTCACAATGGTTCTGCGCAACAAAATTAGGACACTTTTCAGAAGGCGCTTTCATTATACCACAGGCGAAAGGTGATTATTCGCCGTGTGTAATCGCGTTAAATTGTAATAACGAAGATAATCCAGTTCGTCCTCTTTCATTTCTGTCCGATTTGCATGGTTTTTTAATAACCAATCATGCTTTAAACTTCCAAAAAACGTTCAACAACTGCATTATCCCAGCAAGCCCCAACATCGCCTTGGCTTGAGCGCATATCATAGCTTTTCAGTAACACTTGATATTGCCCACGTGTATATTGACTCCCTCGGTCACTGTGAAACACACGATCTTTTGAGGGAGAACGCAAGTTATGGAAGCAATTATGGATTCTATTATGGATGACCGCAGGAAAGGACTTATAGATCAAACTAAGGTTATGGAACAGCGCGGCATGATTGCATTGCGTGAAGAACAGAAAAAATCTGAACAGCGAGCACAGGAAACGTTATCTATCAATATGGATAATCAAGCGGCTCAGGTGGTTGACATAATCACCAATGCGTTATCTGAGGCTCTACAGCAAAATGCTAAGTTGGAAATTACTGTTGTGAGTGGCGATAAAAAAACAACGCAGTATTTAACTCCTAAATCAAATGGTAGAATTACGTTTCCTATGGAGACCTTATGATAATTTGATATTTTACATTGGAATCAATAAGTATGATAAAAAAGTGTATATTAAGCCTAATGATTGCTATTTTATCTGGATGTGACGGTAAAGAGAATAAAGTCATTGGAAACACACATGTTAGCGCCACTCAATTTAATGGTTATTCAAACAGTAAAATAATCCAATTTAATGGAAAACTAAATAATAATATAAGTGATTTTAATGGCGATTATATTTGTGAAATTAGCCAAAGTATGAATCAGTTAGCTATCTATAATGGACATAAGAATGTGTTCCCATCAGTAGTGACACACGCTAAATTAACGATCAAAGATGGCGTTATGACAATTCATGGTATGAAATATGGTAATTACATAAGTCACAAGATGACACTTTCAGATCCTTATATTGATGAAACAGGACGTGTATATAAGTCGGAGATTCAATTAGAATATAAAGACCGCTACACGCGAGAGGATTTCTCAAAAAAATATGGTATTGCAATGATCTCACAAATCTATCTAATAGATAAAAGATTTATGCAACAATTTACGAACTGTAAGTAAAATTACTATCAAAGAACTACGGCTTTAATTGCTATATTATCAAGATATAAATTAAATTTGATCAAGCAAGGAAATTTCATGAATAAAAGATGGATTGTATCGGTATCAATAATATTTTTGCTTGCTTGCAAAGAGAGCAGGGCAGAGAGCATTGAAGGGAATTATTCTTGTAATATAGGATCTTTATTCAATGCAATGTCACATGATAGAAAAGGTGATTTTACTTTTCCTTTTGGGACGGAATATGCTGAATTAACGATCCAAAATAACACTGACAGTAAGTGGGATGGACATTGGTTCTTACGTTGGCCATGTTATGGTTCGCCAAAGTAGTAAGAAAAAACTAAAAAGCGTTGTTGATGTTAATGTTGATATTGATGCGGGTGATTACTTATATGATAACGGGATGAGCATTGAAATTTTTTCTCCTAAGAAAAAAAGAGGGCAACTGTATTCTGTAAATCCCATTACCAATAAAACAACGTCATTGCAGTTATTATTAAACTGTAAAAAGAAATAAGTAGATTCTTTTCTATATTAGCTATTAGCCGCCTATACGGCTTTTTTCATTTCTGGAGTTCCCCTATCACTGACCCACCAAATTTGGCTGGCGGAGTCTGAATTAAGTTTGTAGTGCATTGATTTTAAATTAATAAAATCCAATTCAACTTTTAATTTGGGCCTAAAGTTTATTTTATTTTTTTTGATGGTGGATCTAAAATCCGATTCGTATCTTAGCATAGCTGGGTAAGTTAAGGAGAGAATAAAATTTGGCTGTTAGCTTTAATCAAAAGCAAATGATAGTAACACCTGCATCTTGTGCAATGCAGGTGTTATTTGAGTGTACTTGTTAAATGCATACGCTATCAATTTGACTTTCTATCCAAGGAGATAAATTGGATTTTATCTTACCTAAATGAAGTTGTACTTCATGAAGATTAGGCTCATCGATATCGAACTCTTGGAGGTATGTGTTTTTTAAAAATATTGCAGTATCTCTTGGTACTCCCTTTGAAATAAGGAAATTTGTGATTTTATTGAATGCCCCTGTTTCAATGATACCTAAAACTGAGTTCTCAATAGGTGACATGTCTGCTAATGGCTTGAGTAGCATCGGTAAGCCAAAGCATACTTTTGATGTGATCGTCTGCACTGCATTGTCAATACCGTCACTAGCATTATCAGAAAAATCCCTCTCAGCTAAGATCTCCCGTAATAGTTTTTCGCGACCCCAATCTGTTGCGTATGTACATATACTCCAAATAAGTATGCTCATCCGTTCCACATCTTCATTTATATTACCAATATATTTTCTAAAATAATAAGGGAAATTTTCCATAAAGCTGGTCATTGCTCTTATCAAAGAGTTTTGCAAGCCCTTATCCCAAATGTTATTGGGAATAGGCTCTATCGCCCTATTTTTTTTGTATTGAAAAATCAACTCTAGATCGAATGGATCCCAATATCGATTGTTCCAAATTACACTTGATGGTACTTCAAGTTGATCTAATGATTGGATTGTATGTCTTACCTGATTTTCATCTATATCAATACCTACTTCAGTTAGTCTTGTGATGCTAGCTTCACGATGACGAAAGATTGTTTGGCGAATATATGTCAGTAAGTGCTTCTCTTTTCCATCATCAGCTATAATATCGTTTGATATTTTTTCCTCTATATCATTTTTATATTTTTGATAATAATCACCGTAACCAGTATTAATTTCTTTTTCTACATGTTCGAATAGAGAATCTTGAGTTGGTTCAACTTCAAAAGATGATTCATCAAGTACTATTGTTCTACCAATAAATTCTTTTAAAAGGCGACCTGCTCTTCCTCTGAGGTTTGAGAACTCGTAGTTGGATAGCTTAACATTCTCTGCTAAACTTCGTCGTTTTACGAATAGATATGGGTTTCTAATTATAATATTTGACGCTGGGAAATTTACGCCTTGCATTAAAGTTGTTGTGCACACAATATTGTTTATGATGTTTGATGAAAAAGCATCCTCTATAGCAGACCGTATGTGTAGAGGCAGTTTTCCAGTATGATAGGCAACACCACATTTAACTATTTGAGCAAGATCATATTGCGGGTGTACAAAGTACTCAATATATTCTGATAAGCTCTCTATCTGATCACTGTCGATGTTTGGTTTATTTTCTGAAAGAAATATTGCTGTCTTTCTAGCTTGCCTTGCGGTAGGTGAAAATATTAAATTACTCTTTTTTGAATCAATTTTATTCAAGATTGATAATAGATAATTGTGGAAATTATTGTTGTATTGAGTACCACCGATACCTTTAATTTCTGATGGATTTGATATTTCTATAGTAGTGGGATTTTCATAAATATCACTATACTGATTAAAATAGTATCTTTTTCCTGATGCTGAAATTGAGTAGGTGATATTTACAACAGGGGGAAGCTTAGTTTTAGCTTCGTATGATATTTCATCAAATATATCAAACCCTAGATTTCCAATATTTTTCAGCCTTGGCCCACTTAGAATAATATTATCTGTAACTGTTTGGTTTTTTATTTCTTTTAAAAAGTCATATAGTATTTTTGATCTCTGGTCACTGTCATTAGCAACTCGCTCAATATTTTGAACTTCGTCAACAACCAATAAATTTAGTTCTGTAAAGTGACTGTTTTCTCCAAATCCAGAAATTGCCCTTTCTTGAGTTAGCACGTAAATAAATCTTGAAGAGATATCCTTTTGTATTCCAGTAAATACATCAACATCTACGATTGAAAAATTTTTTAGTAACTTTATTAGGTCTTTAGTTACTTGATTTACTAGACTAATTGTTGGAACAATATATACAATTCTAGTATTGCCTTCGAGTAATTTTTTAATTATTTTTAAATATATAACAAATGATTTACCCGCAGATGTTGGTGCTGAAATACATATGATTTTATTATGATCTATTGAGTCCCATACCTGTTTTTGAAATTGTGTCAGCAGAAAAGTTCGAGAGTTGATGCTGACCTCATATTTAAGTTGATTTACTAATACTGAAAGTTCATTAAGATAGCTTGAGAAAGGTTTATAATGTCCATCAAGTTTATAACACTCATCTATTAGCATAGTAGAAGGAGCGATTCCCATGCGTGTTAACGCAACAATGAATATTTCTCTTAAAGACTCTTTGTAATCTGGATCCGAATATTCCCAACATAGAGCAATAGCTAGTATTGAAACTCTACGTGGAAATTCTTGCTCAAACCTTGATAATTTATCAATTAACGAAATTGAATGAATTAATAATTTTCGGTCAATAGTTTGAGGTTTTTTATTTACCAATTCAAGCATGGAGGCATAATTATTATGCTCAATCTTTAATAGTTTATTTATGATTTCTTTCTGTGAGCTTGTGAGCTTGTTCATGAGTCAAAATCCTCGAGCAGTTTATCAAACTCCCAGAATGGAAAAATAATGTAATGAATTCTTTCTAGTATTACGTCATCAATACTGTTAGTTAAGCTATCATCAGTAGATTCGAGTCTATCTAATACAATTTTTTTTATTGCTTCTTTTATTTCCTCCTCGCACTTACCGAAATATTTATTAGTTTCGTTATATGAAATTAAACATACCAGTTCGTATTTTGTATTTTCAAGTTCACCTTCTTTCAATTTTTCAGCTATATTTTGTAGTATAGGGTCAATGAAATCATCATAGGTATACAGAAGTAACTCCTCTTGAAGATTATTATATGTTCCTATTATACTATTTAAAGAGTCTTCTAGCGCCACATTAAATTTGTATTTTGATTTATATGCTTTGGATTCACCAATATATATTATGTTATTTTTATTATCTCTTTTGTAATGTATTGCATCAGCCCCAAATCTTTCATGTCCTCTACTTGTTGTAAGGGGCATTTTTCTAAGTAAAGCTGGAGCTTTAAATAGATATTGAATGAAATTAAATAAAAGTAATTCACCAAACTGCCCTTGAGGGATACCCTTTCTAAATTTATCCTTAGCTAAAGAATCAATATGTGAAGATACATTCTGTATGTCAAATCCTCTTTTTTTTAATTCATGTTGAAATAGACTTTGATATTTTTCTTTTCCATACACCCAGTTACATACTGTATTCTTTAATTCTCTTACAAAGTCATACCTGCGTTCTTGAAGATCAGTGAAGTTTATCGAGATACCTTGACGGCTACTTCCTTTCAGTTTTGATACATCTAATCTGAAATGGTAGGTATGCTTTATTAATGAATCTACATTTGATAGTAAACTTTGTATTTTTTCTTCATCCATAAAATTAACTTCCGAATTTTTGAGAGTGTAAAAATTTAACATCGAGGAATTGGGGAACATCTCTACGTTAATAATCAGCCCCATTCTTATAGTAGGTATAGTTTTACCATTTATTTTAACTGATTGCTATTATTGTATGCCACATTTGAGAACCTTGTAGTCTTAAAGTTAAGGACGACTTTTTTATTAATAATGCTAAAATTAAGCAAGTAATTTTCATCAAATTAACTAGTGCAATATTTTCAATATGATTCTATTCTGTGTAGAAAAACATTTATATAATATATTTTCAATGTCATCAATATTAGTCAGAAATCGAAATTTTCATCTGCGTCTTATTTATTCTTAGCATAAACATCTTTTTAAGAATGAGTTTTTATCTTAATATTGATGAAAACTTTAAATGTTTTCTACTTGTAAAGCCGATTAATCAAAAAATGGCAGATCATTCAATCTGCCACTCGTTACTTTGATATATAGCTAAAAAACTATTATTTTTCCCTAGCCACACTCATCTTCGCCAACTCTGGATTATTAGCCTGAAAGATCGATAGCGGTAATTCAACCTTACGCCCGTTCTGATCTTCCACCGCTTTAACCACTTCAAACTCAGCAACATCTTCACACGGTATTTCCAGTCCTGCAAAGGTGGCACGAGTTGCGCTAGAATCGCCAAAAGGTTCCACTTCCAGTACCGTATCCCCTAATACTTTTCCTTGCCCATCTTTCATTCGCAGCGTTAGCTCAAGGGCACCAAATTCAGCGTGGCCTAGAACTATATGGTTACCGCCATTATCGAGGGTAAATGAATAACCACAGTAGCCTTGATTAATAAAGTTTGAACTCGTATGCGTGATGCTCGCATAACGCTGTTGTTCTTCAGCCATGCTAAATGCAATAACTGCTTCTCGTATCGCATCAATGTGTCGAAAAGATGAAATTGCTGATGCACATATCTTGATAAAAGAGCTCAAAGCTGAGTTAGTCACACTTCCTGATTGGGATGGTGATACACATGATGACATCTAGAGAGTTATCGAATTGTTAAAATCACTTCTTAAGAATGTGAGATAATAAAGTCTTAATATTTCGCTTTTAGCGCCAAACAGCCCATAGAACCCAAAGTGTTGTTTTGACCGAGGGGCGTTAAATCCCTTAAGCATGTGCCCACAAATAAACCGACTGGCAAAATATAATCTCAAAAGGCTCACCAGGTAAATAGGTGAGCCTGCTCATCCATTAATGTATTATATTAACATGTTCCAGTTTGACTGGACTTTCAGGTTTATCGCCCACTTGCATAGCGACTGGGACAAAAATGTTGAAATCTTGCAACCAAGCGAGTTTAGTACTGCTATTTGGCTGCCCTTTAGTCGTCATACGACATTCAACGGATAAATATTTCCCGCTAAATTTGGCGGCAATACTTTGAGCATCTCCTTCTCCGGTAACATCACAGAATAATGATGACGTTGTTACTTTCTTATTAGTGTCAATACCTTCCCATTGCACCTGATATCGTTGACCTATTGCTAACGGAAAATGCAGATCTGTCTGTAACTTGCTAAGCCGTGAGGTATCATTACTAATAGACATAGCGAACTTCAATTGTAACTGATTTGCCAGCGTTAAACGTTGTACTGTCCAAATGTCATAATCTTCTAGCTTGCGTATATAGCCATCCGGTTGTGCATCAAGCTGTATATTGACCTTACCGAAATCGCTGACTTCCGTATAGTTAATCTGTTTAAAACGAGGAGGCATCAAAGGTTTGATCAATAACTGTGCTTGGTTATCAATCGCAGAAGAAAGCGGAAATTTATTCAGCCACTGCGGATTATTATTACTCAGGTCGGGCATTGAAGGCCCCATCAGTGTTGATGCAGGCTTATTCTTAGCAGGCACAAATAGCCCTTTCGCTGTGAACGACTTTCCTTCTGGCAACTCGCAAAGTTGATCGAAGAGCTGTGTCATTTGAGCATCAATTTTGAAACTACTCTTGCGGCGAATAATATCCGCAGTGATCAGTGAGTCTGTCACGCGACCCTCGCTATCAAAGTTCATTGCAGCAACAGCATTACCTTGATGTGTTTTACAGTTATATAAATAGTGCTCAACCTTTAATTCTAATGGTGCATCGTAAGGCGGTTCCCAAGTAATTTCTGAGATATCATATCCCATGCGTACCGATAAAATGTCACCAGTGACATGAACACTATTAATATCAACAAGATTGGTTATAACATCTTGAGAAGTTGTTGATAATTTTTCCCACCGTATTTCTTTTATGGGTAACTGGCAGATAGTACGGATTTCCTCTTCTGTTATTTGCTTATCAATTTGTGCGGGCGCATAGCGGGCATAACTTTTCCCATAATAACGAGCTCTAGTTACTCCATCATCATTAAGCAAATCTTTATATAGAAGCTCAGCCTTACCTTGTTTACAATCAATTGAACGCCAGTGCTGAACTGTTTTTCCGTTATTATTGGTAACCGACAACATATAATTCACACGGTCATTTATTCGGGTTACAGACAATGGGTTAATCCCACTCTCTATCAATTCAGGCTTATCGGCAGCTTGAACGAAAGAAAAAGGTAAGAAAGATAGAAGCAACAATGGATTTATTAAAGAACGAGGGTAGGACATATATATTCCTTTATAAAGAATTAATAAGGAGATGGCTATCTAAATATAAATCATTCGTCTAACTTGATATGCACATTTAAAAATAAATGTAGCATTAAATCAACAATACTCACTTTTGGCACTTAACAGCTAAACGAAAAATAAAATAAGTTCAGGGCTTTTGGGTGGTACGAACTGCATTGTTGGCTGCATCAGAGCAATTGCGATAGCCTGTGCATCATTACCGTCATTTTTTTGCCCGCGGACAAAGGGTTTTACATACTGGGGACTGATCACTTTTACCTTATGTCCCAGTTTTTCGAACTCACGCCGCCAGTAAAATGCGCCCGTGGAGGCTTCCACGCCAATCAGGCAGGCCGGAATATTCGCGACGGTCTGTAGTAACATTTTACGATCCGTGCGTTTTTTATAAACCGGTTTACCCGCCTGATTTAATCCACAAAGCTGAAAAACATTTTTAGCCAGATCAATACCGAGATAGATAACATTCATGATAATGCTCCTGCTGAGTATATTTTGTTCAGTTAACCTCAGAGGGAGGAGGTAGTCCATCCCATTAATTGGAAAGCCAAATACGGCGGAATGGAAACGTTTGATATTAAATGGTTAAAAGAGCTTGAGGAAGAAAACTGGCGTTTAAAACAGATGTTTGCTGACCTGAGTCTTGAATGTCGGGCACTGAAGGATATTATCGAAAAAAAGCTATAAAAACAGCGGTAAAGCGGGAGCTTGTCAGTTATCTTATCGAACAGTATGGGTCAATGAGGTTCGATTGATGCACACGATTGACGGCAGAACGCATAGGCAAATTTGCAGGTTGTTCGATAAGGCGAACAAGGACCCATTTTGGTGCAAAAATATTCTTAGCCCAAGCACACTTCGTAAGCAGTGGGACAAACTGGTATTAAAATTTGCTGAAATTCCACAGGGTGAAGATTGTTTGCCTGCACAAGCTCATTGGAATAGTCCTGAAGCGTGGGAGAACACACTATGAAAAGTCTCCTATCAGCAATTGAAACCAGAGATAGCAAACAATTATCGAGCCTAATTCAGCCAATCAATAAACCTGCTGGAATCAATGAGCATGCGGAAAAGTTGGTTGATATGCTGTTTGATAACTTAGTGCAAATTTTCCCAGCAGCAAAGCATACTGTATTTTCAAATCAAGATGATATTTCAGCAACTAAACGACAATGGGTGCTGGCATTTATCGAAAATGGCATAACATCCATTGAGCAATTGAAAGCTGGAATGAGTGTGGCTAGGCAGCAAGAGTCTGATTTTTTTCCCTCTTGTGGAAAATTCATCAGTTGGTGCCGCGAGGGGATGATGCAAGCTATGGGCCTACCTTCAGTTTGTGAGGTCATGGCTGAAATGAAGCGCTATAGCAACATGGAGTGGCGATATCCATCCGTTGAGGCATTCCCTTGGAAATCAGCGGTGATGTATTGGATTGTGCCAGAAGCAAGGCGACGAATGACGCAGTATAATTTGTCCGATAAAGAGATCAGGGAATCTATCAAAAAGCAGTTGATAGCCTATTACAACCAGATACAGGAAGGTAAGCCAATCCCACCAATCAAGCCTTTAATAGGCCAAACTAAAAGAGGGATTTCTACATCAGAGTTAATTGATAAAGAGGGTAAATATCGACTGATAGGGCAGCAAGCATTAAAGGAAATTAGGGCTAAAATTTTATATCGGGATAGATGATTAGTTATTGGCTGAATATAATGTATATAGTGGAACCTAAACCAAATAAAAGTGATAAAAATGAAACAGAAACCGATGCCTAAAGAGCTTGTTTTGCTGGATGTGGAAAAAATTAATGGCTATTTGTGTGCTGTTGAGTCGTTGAATTGGGCGCCAAATATCTCACCTGATTATGAGTGTACTTATGTGGAAGAGAAAACGACTTTGCTTAGCTCCGTTCAGTCAGTGATTGTTCGCCACAGTGATAAACATCCCATCGAGTATTGGCATGTTTCGTTAGAGCCAATTAGCGAGAATGATATGATCAAAATAGTGGAAGAATGGTTTTTTCAGCTTGGCGTCGCTGCAAAACAATCTGTTTTACTAAAGGATTTACTCGTTGGCTTTAAAGACTTAATTAAGCCATATACTGTTGGCTCTTCCATATACAGGGTGAATATGATCCCACCGATTTGGTACGCAATACGTTGGGATAATTTTGTTATCCATTCTAGGCATGGTTCTCTTTTATTTGAATTTAATTTTGATGGCTAGAGTGTTTGTAAGTAGTTTTATGGGAAAGAGGCAAGACCAATGGCAAAAACAGTAGCAGAACGAAAGGCGGACCAACGTAAGCGGCAAAAGGAATCAGGCATTACTAAAATAGAGTTATTTCTTGATGAGCAAGAATTAGAAATGCTTCAAAGAAATTGCTCATTACGTAGACCAGGAAGAGAGCCTTATGATATCGCTGAATATCTCTCAATGTTGATTAGAATTGATGACAGTTCAGTTATATCATTAATTACAGAACTAAATAAAAGGCGCTGTAAAAAGTGTAATGAGCACCTGCCGGTAGCTGAGTGTTGCCTCAGTGGTAGTTTTGAGTGCTGGGTGTAGTGGTTTAATAAATTTGGCCACCTGAACAGAGGTGATATGCTCACCTCAGAACAACACAGGTGCCTTAATGAAAAAACGAAATTTCAGTGCAGAATTCAGACGTGAATCAGCCCAGCTGGTTGTGGATCAGAACTATACAGTTGCAGATGCCGCGAAAGCCATGAATGTCGGGCTTTCCACCTTGACGCGGTGGGTAAAGCAATTACGGGACGAACGGGCAGGCAAAACACCGAAAGCATCCCCTATCACGCCGGAACAAATTGAGATACGTGAGCTGAAGAAAAAAATTCAACGTATTGAAATGGAAAACGAAATATTAAAAAAGGCTACCGCGCTCTTGATGTCAGACTCCCTGAACAGGTCTCGGTGATCGGGAAACTCAGAGCGCATTATCCTGTGGCCACTCTTTGCTGCGTGTTCGGAGTTCACCGCAGCAGCTATAGATACCGGGAAAACCGGCCTGACAATCCGGACGGCAGGAGAGCCGTATTACGTAGTCAGGTTCAGGAGCTGCACGGCCTCAGTCATGGCTCAGCAGGTGCAAGAAGTATCGCTGTAATGGCAACACACAGGGGCTTCCGGATGGGACGATGGCTTGCCGGACGGCTAATGAAGGAGATGGGGCTGGTGAGCTGTCAGCAGCCTGTTCACCGGTATAAACGTGGCGGTCATGAACACATTGCTATCCCGAACCACCTTGAGCGACAGTTCGCAGTGACAGAGCCCAATCAGGTATGGTGCGGCGACGTAACGTATATCTGGACCGGTAAACGCTGGGCATACCTGGCCGTTGTACTCGACCTGTTCGCAAGGAAACCCGTGGGCTGGGCAATGTCATTTTCTCCGGACAGCAAACTGACCACCAAAGCGCTGGAAATGGCATGGGAAATACGAAATAAGCCATCCGGGCTCATGTTCCACAGTGATCAGGGTAGCCACTATACAAGCAGGCAGTTCCGACAGTTACTGTGGCGATACCGGATAAAACAAAGTATGAGTAGGCGTGGTAACTGCTGGGATAACAGCCCGATGGAACGCTTCTTCAGAAGTCTGAAAAATGAGTGGGTGCCGGTGACCGGCTACATCAGCTTCAGTGAAGCAGCCCATGCAATAACGGATTATATCGTCGGGTATTACAGCGAAGTCAGGCCGCATGAATATAACGGTGGATTACCACCAAACGAATCAGAAAACCAATACCGGAAAAACTCTAAAACCGTGGCCAATTTTAGTTGACCACTACAAGTCGTATAATCTATCCGATCCTTTTGGATATTGTTTAAATCTGATGGTGTTGTAATTTAGCTCCAATAAGCTTATGAAAGCTTTTTAGTATCTGCAATAATTGAACACTACACCAGTGTTCCTCGCTTAGTCCATTTTAAAATTCAGTAGCGCAAACAGCTTATTGCGTTCACTTTCATTGATACATTTTCCATTTTTATACAGCTTCGGAAATAACTTCTCCGGGTGGGAAAACGTAGTTTTTATCGTTGGAGTACCATCTTGTCCGACTAGTTGCTTCGCGTATATATATTGATGAAGACGTTCAAGAGCAAGGTCTTCGGTTCTAAATATCACTTCGATACCGGCTGTCTCAACAGTAGCCTTAGCCTTTGCTAAGCGATTAAAAGACATTATATCAGATAAACAATTCCCGGGTTCAAAATCGTTTTGATAGCCTTTTATTTTTAGCACCCCATTTGCATCTTCACACTCATAAAGCGAGGCAATACAAATAGTAATAGGCGAATAACCCGGTGGAAGCCCTAATCGTTTACCTTCATTAGCGGCTTCTTCGGCTAATTTAAATCGTATGTCTGCATATTTAGAATGTTTTGCTCTTAGTTCGGCGAAATATTCAAGAAATTCTAAACTTTTATCATATAGTTGCTCAGCACGTTCAGATTGAGCATAACGCTCATCCATGTAAACACTGAGCATTTTCTCTAGAATTTCTGCAGGTTCAACAATATTTTCTTTACCCACAAAATCGACAATTGACTCGTAGTTACCTTTAAATACATCAATTAAATCATCTCGACTTAATACATGCTTCTTATCTGTAGCTTTTTCCATCATGGCCAATAAAAATGAGAAACGATAACTTTTAGCAATCAGCCCTCTCAGCTGCCTTACACGCTCCTGCAAAACCTTATTTTGACCACTTTCAATTTTTTTGTATTTTTCAATGATCTGAATGGTACAAAGATCCATCAAAACAATTGGCCTTTGGTTTTTGGGTTGAAGTTTCCGTAATTTTCCCGAATTAAAATAAGCATTAGGAACAACTAATCCATTCTGATTTAATGAAAAAATATGTGTTCGTAGCGAAATCTCACCATACCTTTCAAAATCATAGGGTATATTTTCTTGTCGAATATGCTCATTAAGTCGCTGGTCAATGTCCGAAAATTGACCTTCTATTTCGGCATTCAGCGGGTATGATGAGTGCCAATATCGTTGATACCAGTCACAATCTTGAATTAAATCTGCGGAGCAAGATACATTGAGTAAAAGCGAATTTTCAAAAACGAAATGACTATTAAAATCGATATCATACCCTATATTCACCAAGGTGTGATACCACTGTAAAATAACAGTGAAAAATGCAACTTTTGACGTTAAGGCTAACTTGGGTAACTGCAAATCCCAACCTCGATACCAACCACCATTTTCGGCCGCAATTGTCGCTGAAAATGTCCCATTGGCATTTTTACGAAGTCTAAAACGAAGTTGTTTTGTCGTCAGTTCCCTCAAAAACTGGCTAAAATTCGGGTTAGAAAATGGAATTGCTGAAACGTGCGGTTCCATCGTTTCCGCATAATGTAGTGGAAATAACGTCAAAAAGTTAGGATGATCGGCAATCCCCATATTCGATAATACTTGTTGCTGATGCTTTTTCGCCGTGGCCATCATGGTGCTAAATTGAGGATGACCTAACGATTTCGCTAAGGCATTTAACGCCTGATTTTTTATTGCAGGATTATGCGAATGTGAACAATTGTCACCATCAAATATTTGAGGCAAAAGAAAATCACAAAATGCGTGTGAAATAGGTTTTTGTGAAAGATGAAATGGGTAGACTTCACCATTAATCGGGGTGCGTTCAGAAGTATTCATATTTTTACCTTTAATTTGGCTATGTGATAAAACGGGCCTGACTTACGCGTTTTGATAGCCAATGATTAAAGGATGACAGTCAAAACAAAATAGAGAAGCCATACAGTCAGTGGTCATTTCTCTATTATTAGGATAAACATAAAATTTCGGATAAAGCAACTACTGTTTTTAGTTTCTCAATTCTGCTGGTGATAGGTCAGGGTAATGCGCAATTCCTTTTTCTGGCTTGCGTATCGGGATGATGCTAATAATCACGCATATGGTGTTTGTGGAAATAAAAATATACAATATGTGGTGAATTAAGCTAAATGAAAAATCTAGTGGCGAAACGGAAATTGGCTAAAATCTATCAAACGTCCCAAAAAATAAACTGTGTAGAATGCCCATAGCGACGAGAAAAGACCGTGGATGAGGTCACTCAGGTAGCTGAAAGAAAAAATAGGTAACATATCGTAGGGTGGAAATTTGGGCGATTGCAAAAAAGTGACACTGTAGAGAAGTGTCACTCACGGGGGACAGAATTCTTGAGGAAAATGTGGTAAATCAATCCGTTTGCTGGAATTTGGGGGGATTTAATAGTGTTAAGCAGCGTTCGAGGATAGTGGGATTATTAAGAATAATAATTTTGAGTTGATTACGCGTGCGGGTCATGTTTTGGAATAGCATTTTTACTGCACTGTAATAAGAACGGCCTGAATAGGATAAATCGCCATTTGGTGCATAATAAAAAAATGTATCAATGATGACACCAACTTTATCAAACTCTTGGCCTATAACACTATGAGATTTTTTATTGTAGTGGTCTAAATAGTTCTCATGTGTAGCTATACCATATCTATTCGGTGTTAATTGTAATACTTCCCATCCTTCCAGCTTTAGATATTTTATTGCCAATTTAAGATAATCTAGATTGCTATAATATTCAAAGCTCACATTACCACAATTTAAAACGAAGTCATTTTTATTGTTATTAAAAAAACCTCGAATAAATGAGGCGACTTCTTTATTTGTCCTGATTTTATTGGTTAACCGAAAAATACTAATAGCCGGCAAAGTCTCTATTTTACCTGCAGTGTTATTGAGTGTCTCTGAATTATCTAATGTTTGTAATTTATCAAATGAAAAAATGCATTTACAGTTTGATTGTAATATGTTCTTAATAAAAGAATCAAATTGATGAGGACGCATTCGTTGAACTTCATCAATGACAATGATATCGTAATCATTGACATCGATATTCCCAATCTGTCTTATCGGTAGAATATTCCAGCCTTGTTCATTTAGAATATCTTGTCCTAGATTCAAGTTCCCACAATGAATAATTAGTATTCGTTTGTTATCTGATTGTAAATCATTAGCAATGTCATAAACTAATAGGGTTTTTCCTGTACCAGCACTCCCAATGACTGCAGTAAAATGATTTCCTGAAGGGGTATTTGTTCTGGCAATCACAACCCGTTTGATATCACTTTGTTGCCCTGTTAAAAAATACTGACCGGCTAAAAACTTATCGGTTGAGTTAAAGGGAGAAACCAGATAATTTGATGGGTTAAATAATGAATTTATATTTTCAAGGTTATGGGGATTTTGGTTTGCTAATATATCCTGCAAAACTAAAGGTTCTACTAAAATTAAATCGTTATCCGTTAATAAAAATAACGAATCTGTAGATGATACATAAGTGAAGTTAAAGACTTTCTCATTGAGGAACTTTAAATAATAACGATTTTGGATTAATTGTTTTTTTATTTTTTCTTCGGTACACTCACGCTTTAATTCTATATTAATAATGTAATTATCACCAATTCGGAGTAAGTCAAATTCTTTACTAATCTGAGGAATGCTATAACCAACAAAAAAATGACTAAATATCCGTTTATCAGTGCAGTTATTATCTAGTTTAATAACAAAGTCTTTTAATACTTCGACTTCATCAGGTTTAATGCCGATTCCATGATATTGATAATAACGCGAGAAATAGTCTTCACTTAATGTATTTGCTGCTTGGGTGAGTGAAATTAAGTTAATATGTTTCATTTGGGTTTCCTTACACCGTCATAAAATCGTTTTTTAGTGATTATACGCCATCTTCTCAAAATGAATAAGATAGAAATACGATTAGAATATCTTACTTTACAACCAAAATAAACAGGCTAAAAAGCGACGAAATGACACTTGACCGCTAATAATACATTTGACTAGATTTGAATTGAAACGATGGCGGTATGGAATGAATTAGGGTCAGAAACGTGTGGCTGAAGAACTGAGCGTGGGCGCGTGAAGTTACAATCGGTATGAAAAAATGCAAAACATAGCTAAACTCGTTGAGTTAGCGGCGTTTGCGTTAAGCATAAATTGAAAAAGAGATAGGCTACTTTGCAATGATTCACCAATTCATTATCATCAATTACCGTCACATCTACTAGCGGGAACCGTTGGAGCTACAATTTATTGGCAATATAGACGGTGTATAGCACTGTACTGTTAGTGTACCAGCTCAAATTTGAGCTGGTACAACATAAACTACCCAACTAGAGATATCCCCCTTATCCCTCCTTCAATAATACTCCCCCTATCTGCTTCCTCGATAAAATCAGCCCACCATTGCATCATAGGGCGTCTTTGCTCTAGGTAGTCACTACGGTTATAGGCACGTCTCACTTCGTTTTTATCGACGTGGGCTAGAGCGGCTTCAATCACATCAGGTGGGAAACCTTGTTCATTGAGGGCGGTACTAGCAATTGAACGTAGACCGTGTGAGACTAATACACCTCCGAACCCAGCGCGTTTTAATGCAGCATTGACGGTTTGGCTATGCATGGGTTGAGTAGGCTTGATACGACTAGGAAAGATAAACTCACGATGACTACTTAATGGTTTCATTAGCTCTAAAATAGCTAAAGCTGCGTCAGATAATGGAACAGTGTGCTCACGGTTCATCTTCATTCTAGCGGCCGGTATCTTCCATTCTTTGGTTTCAACGTTGATTTCATTCCAACGGGCTTCAGCGGCTTCGGCAGGGCGGGATATGGTAAGCAGCTGCCACATAAACAAGCATCGAGTCGATAGGCTAATACTAGCTGTACGCATTGTCTGCATGAGCTTTGGCAGCTGATCAGGGGGAATACTTGGCATATTCTTTTTCTTGGGTTTTTCAAAAGCTTTACCAATGTTGATACTTGGTACGGCATCAATTAAGCCAGTATTTTGAGCGTAGATCATCACTTCGTTGATACGCTGACATAGGCGGCGAACAGTTTCTAGCGCACCTCTAGCTTGAACTGGTTGTATTGCTTGAACCAATATATGCGCTTTGATATCGGTAACACTAATATCACCAATAGCGGGGAAGACATCTCTTTCAAGTGAACGCCAGATATCATTACCATAATCTTCGGTTACGGTGGACTTCTTCACTTCCCACCAACGTTCAGCAACTAGTTGAAAGGTATTTGCCTTAGCTTCTAAGGTGTTACGGACTTGCTCTTTATGGTGATCTTGTGGGTCTATCTGCTTAGCGAGTAGTGTTTTTGCTTCAAGGCGGTAACTACGTGCATCAGCAAGACTGACGGCAGGGTAAGACCCAAGGCTCTTTTTAGCTCGTTTTTTAGTGAGAGGGCGAATGTAGCGAAATGACCACAACTTGCTGCCATTGTTTTTAGGCACCTCAAAAACTATAAAGGTTAACGAGGTGCCTATCAAGGTGCCTAAGATGATTGGATTTAATTAGGTGACATCAGACTGTGCAGGACATAAAAAAGCCCGCAACTCATTGAGTTAGCGGGCTTTTCAGTCTTCTTTGGACGTCCTTAGAAGATAATTTGGTGGAGCTGGCGGGAGTTGAACCCGAGTCCGTAATTTTTTAATTGATTGATTATAAAAGAGTATTTTTAGTAATCATCAATCATGTGCACTAGGTGTGCACATGGAGGTCATAGTGTAGTTCTGGTATAGAGTTTTTATTTCAGCAGGTTATCTAACTTTTGATGTTTTTATCTAAGAGTTTTAGGGGGGAGTTTGTTATTTTTGTGATGCCTTATTGAAATTAAAAGCTTGCTAAGAAAAACAATACACTGTATTTTTATACAGCTATGATGCAATGGTATGATATAGATGTTACGCATGTCTATATTCAAAAGCATAGCAGTTGTACATATTATTTATAATAACTATGATGTTAAGTAACTTCGCTTCTATTATAAGGACTTGTAAATGGACTGGGTTACTCACATAGTAAGTTTTATCGTTGGTTTAGGTGCTGGTTGGACATTGCGAATCGCTTTTATCTCTAGAAAAACATCTATAGAGCTTAAAAGCAATGATGCTAACTATAATGTTAGCCAAACTAAAAATAATGTTACTAATGGTAATATTGTTGGACGTGACCAAAATAACTCCAGTCGTTGAGAGGTTAGTCGGTGTTTACAACTCCTCGAGCACAGATACATACACAACAAACTGGGAATCGTGTTGATAATGGTAGCATTGTTGCAGGTGACCAGCATAACCATATCTATGGTAACTCTAAGGTTAATAGAGAGTTACTTGAGCTCTACGAGCGCTTGAGAAATGATGATTTTGGTGAGCGTAGCGCTCAATTCAATGAAAAGCTTAATCATTATTTCACTGCTCAAAATGAAACGGATGTAAGGGGGTTAGACGCTAAGCTTACTGATAGTAATAGAGAAGATTTGTTGTTTGCCGCAAAGATGTTTAAGCAGCAAGCAACTATGGCTATTATGAAAAAGCAAACATCCAAATCAGCTCAGAGAATATTCGTAATTCTTCTTGATAGAATATATTTTGATTTTCTAATGAAAGTTAACCCATTAATTCATAATGACAGTGATCGTATTACTGTCGATTCAAAAATTACAGAAATAATTGAAACCCTATATGAAACTCTAGGGGAAAATCCTCTAGAATTAACACCAACAGATTTGTTGGGTTTATTATTTTTTCTGGGGGGGAATTGTCATATAAGGTGGGATAAATGTTAATTTATCATCCTGCGTTTGACGCATACCATTGTCTTTTCCGAATGATTGCATTGATTGATCATCTAAATACTGCAGAAGTTGATAAAGTAAGAATACTTGATTTTTATATGATTTTTCCAGCTATGATAGCCAATATAAGAATGCCACCCACACAAAGTGGAGCGAAATCTTTGGCCAGAAAATATAAAAATGAGTATAGGGATCCTATTAACTCACTTTCTACCTTTAGAGATATGCATCAAATACAAATGTCAGCTTTGAAATGTCTTGCTGCAACAGGTCTGATAGATTTATCTAAGTTAGAATATGGAGTTATAACAAGAACTACTACAGAGATTCCTAATGATTTATTAATCACCATGCAAAGTTTTCTCAATGATAAGGCTGATATAAGCGATTTTATAATTAATGAACTTTCTCAGTTTGATTTGACAGGTAAAGATGGGTTAAAGGACCGGACTCAATTAATGGAGTATAGATATGACTTTTCTTAGTCCAACATTTTGGGTGAGTGAAATTCGTGTTTTTCAACATGGTCACCAAGCATTTGGTTGTAAGTTTCACAAAGGTGTTAACGTAATAAGAGGTCGCAATAGCTCAGGAAAAACAACAATAATGGATTTATTAGCTTACTCTTTGGGGGCTGAAAATCTCCCTTGGAAGCCTGAAGCTAAAATCTGTACTGAAACCCTCACTGAAGTTTATCTTAATGGCTTGCCTGTATGCTTAAAAAGAGAGTTAAGCCCGCCTGAAATTCAGAAACCTATTAGTTTTTATTCTGGAACTATTGAAGCAGCGCTTAAATCAGCTCCAAATGAATGGATGCGTCATCCTTTTAAGCGCTCGGAGAAAGTTTTAAGTTTTTCGCAAGTTATATTTGATGCGTTAGATATGCCATTAGCACAAGGTGATGGAGCATCAATTTTAACTATGCATCAAATCTTAAGAGTACTTTATGCTGATCAGCCATCATTGCATAGCCCGATTTTTCGTGAGGATAGCTTTGATAAAGCATTGACAAGAAAGACCGTTGGAGATTACTTATGCGGAATTTATGATGATAGTCTATATTCTTCACAGGTTAGGCTTCGACAAGTTGAGATAGACCTTAGCAAAAGTATCAGTGAATTAAAAAGTATTTTTAAAATACTTGGTCGCTCAGGTCAATCTGAAAATATTCACTTTATTAATGAACGTATTGAAGCGCTCAATACAAAAAAAAGTGAATTACTGAAAAGCCTTGACGACATAAGATTAGAACGCACCGAAACTAATACGGATTTACCAGACGATAAGGCGAAGACTAGAGCTATTAGACAGTCTCTGAACAAAGCTAAATCTTTAGAACTGAAAAATCGAGATGAAATAGATAAACTTTCTTTCGTAATAGCTGATATTGAAATGTTTATTACTGAGCTTGAAGCTAGATTACAGAATCTTAATGAGTCAGCTAAAACTAGGGAATATTTTAATGACATACAATTTCAGTTTTGTCCTGGTTGCTTGAGTGAAATTAAATCTGTCGAAAATACAAATTGTTGTAATTTATGTAAAGCCGAATTAATTGAAGGTGAAAATGCACCGCAGTTATTAAGAATGCGTAACGAAATCCAAGTGCAATTAAATGAGTCTAAATATATTTTGGATCATAAAAATGATGAGCTCAAAAAGCACAAAAAAGAATCACCACGATTAAGGAAAGATGTAAAAAGACTCGAAGATGAGTATTCATCTATATCACAAAATTGGCAAACAGCATACGAGATTGAAGTTGAAAAAATATCAAGAGAGTTAGGAGCAGTGGAGGCAGCTATAGATCAGGCTTATGAGCATCAGAAACTAAATACAGTTATTTTAGAATTAGAGAAAAGTAGAAGTGATCTCGAATCTGAAAAAGAAAGGTTAATAAGCTATATTGAATCCTTGGAACTAAAAGAAGATAGTTTAAAATTAGATGTGGCAAAATTAATTGAGTCTAATACTATTAGGCTTCTGAGGTTAGATTTGCCTTTACAGGCTGAGTTTATTGATGCTAAACAAGTTAAGTTTAGTTTTGAAGATAATTCAGTCTCTGTTAATGGTTCTAAAAATTTCTCTGAGAGCTCTGCTGTTATCTTACGTCACGTTTTTCACTTAGCTTTACTTAGTGCATCCATGAATAAAGAGTATATGCGCCTCCCTAGATTTATGATGCTTGATGGAATAGATGATGGTGGTATGGAGAAAGGTCGAAGCCATAATTTGCAAAAAATAATTGTTGAGGAAACAGCAAATTATCAGCATGATTTTCAATTAATCTTTGCAACATCAGAGATAAATCCTGAATATGAAGACACTAATTTAACCGTTGGTCGATATTATAATCCAGAGGCCAGGTCATTAGAGTTAAGTTTAGTTGGCATTGAGCCAAGTTTATTAGATACAGATTCAGCTTAATTATATTTAAATATTTTGGCGCATAAGAATATATGCGCCTTATATATTTTACATATCTAAATAAAATTTATTTTATTTTATTTTATTTTATTTTATTTTATTTTATTTTATTTTATTTTATTTTATTTTATTTTATTTTATTTTATTTTATCTTATAATTAATGTTATATAGGCTATGATATATATTTTTCAGATATCAGTTTGAAAATAAATCTGAAATTTTATTTACTACACTCCCATCATACTCCTTAAGATATCCCCCATAGTGCCTAAACAGCATCTCAGGTCCTTTATGTCCCATTTGTCCTGCTAGCCAAAACAGATTAGCCCCTTGGCTGATATGCCTCGTAGCAAAGGTATGTCTTGTTTGATAAGGATTACGATATCGAATACCCGCTTTTTTCAGCGTTGGCACCCATGCTTTCTTTCTGATTGCATCAGCACCTGCCCAGGCTCTATTTGTTTTTGGGTCTTCAAAAATCACACCATCTTTCAAGAACGTGAATTGTTTCTGCTCATTCAGGGCATTCATAGCTTCATTATTCAATTCAACTTTTCTGGTACCAGCTTTAGTTTTTGTTTTCTTAATAACGCCGACGACGCTGGCGGATTGCACGTGTGCAGTATTTTCTATGAAATCTATATCACTCCATCTCAATGCACATAATTCAGAGCTTCTTAACCCTGTATTAATGGCAAACTGAAATAAGTTTCTCCATTGCTCATATCTTGCCGCAGCGAGTAGGGCAGAGACTTCTTTAGGTGACAATGGGTCAACAATATAACTGCTTTCATTGTTACTGTTATTTGATTGATATCTTGAAGCGGATACAAGGCTTACTGGGTTGATTGATACTATCCCATCGGTAATGGCTTCATCTAGCGAGCTACGCAAAAACGAAAGCTGGTTACGGATGGTTTTTAATACTGTCGTTTGCTTTTGTATCCAGTTTTTTAGGATTGCGGGTGTTAGTGATGAAACATGTAATTGGTGCAAATCAGACAGGGCGCTTTTGCATTTTTTATAACCGCCAATCGTAGAGGGAGATAAATTTCGAGTTTCGCAAATAACTAAATATTCCTCCAAATAATCAATCACTCTTTTTTCGCGATTATTAACGCCAAAAAGTATTAATTTTTTAGAGTTAGGAAAATATTTAGAGTAATTAAAAGTACCTTTTTCAATGTTATTTTGAATTTCAGCGAGTAGCCTTTCAGCGTATTTAATATTTTTATTATCGACGGTTAGTCTAGAGAGGGGCTCTCTACAGAGCGCCCCTCTATAAGTAAACGTGATAACAATAGTTTGGCTGGTTTTGTTGTTACGAACCGTTACCCCTCTTGGTAGTGCGTAGCCTGTTTGTTTTTTCGCGCCCACTTATTCACCTCAGCAATATCAATCCAACGTTCTTTTGAACCTTCAACTTTTAAAACATGTACACCGACTATCCAATATTGCCGTTGTATGCGCTTATTAATGGACTCTGGTGTTTCTCCGTACATATTGCAGTACGCGGAAATAGGCAAACATTCATATAACATAACTTCCTCCTATATCCGCTTGCTTAATGTCGCGGGGAAATAAATCATAGCCTTCTGTGATATTTTGTCTCATCTTGGTCTTGCCTCATCATTAATAAAATAAGTTGGTCAGCAATGTTGCAGGCATGCTTGATATCAGCTTCAGTACATGGTCTGTTTTTTACACTGGCAGCTAGCTTGCCTAACTTAATATCAAACTCGGTTAATAATTGCTCCTCGGGTGCCCAAGGGGCTAATTGTGGTTGTTTCATGGTGGTTATCCATTGGTTTTGAATAAACCACCACAGTAAGAAAAAATGCAGAATAAAACTGATTATGCTTAATCAATTATTGGCTCGAATAATCGCTTCTATAGGATAGCATTCAGATAAAACACCCCGCTGAGTTAGGGCCTCTTTGTCCATTAAACAATTCTGTTCATCGGGATAGGTATAGCCGTTAGATTTATATAAACAATCAGCACCGCTGCAAATTAGCAAGAATAAACCATAAATCATTGTTTACTCCTTTGTAGTTCTGCCTGAGTAGGCAGTATTTCAAGTTTAATATGTGCTGGAAAATCATAAGAAACTTTGCAACGCCTATCCGTTGAAACAAACCCGTGCGAGCCATCGGGTAGGGTTATTTTGACTTCTTGGTCTTTTTGGTGCTCGTGTCTTAGCATTGGTCTTGCCTCGTTAGTGACATGTCACATTAATGGATAACAGCCGGTGCCGTTGGGTAACCCAGTTGAAGTAACAGCGCTTTTTTTACCAGTGATAGCGTTTGTTCTTCTTGGCGAGTGACTTGTTGAGTCGATGCAGTGGTCCACTCAACACTGCATTTATTGTTAGTTTCATCGTGAATAATGATGACTTCTAATTTCATGGCCATAAAAATATCTCCTGATAATGCGCCCATTGCTGGGCGCTATATTGATCAACGAACCATTAATGAACGGTCACCAACTTCTAAGTGAGCACCAGGTATTTCAATACCATTTTCAATTGCTTCTTTAATGCGTTTTTTATCAGGGGCTGTAATGGTCTGAACATCGACCAATTCATCGGGCAAAGCTGCCTCGTTATCGATGATGACGCGCACAACACCGGCACGAGCTGTAAAGGTGTTTTTAGTGGTTTTTAACTTGTCTTTGCCTGATGTTAACAAGCAATCCAATGCATATTTTTTCAAGTTCTTAACTTGGTTTTCGAATGATTTTTTACGATCAGCCAAACGTTTTGATTCTTCATCCAGTGTTTTGGCTTGCCCCTCTAAATTACGGGCATGAAGCATAATTGCATCCAGTTTGTCGCCTAATTCACACTCGATGCCCTCTAAGGTATCGGCGACATCTTCTGCGGTGAATTCACCTGTTTCGACGAGTTGTTGTAATTTGCTGTAGTCAGCAGCCATTGCAATAGCAGTTGTCTTGGTCATTAGATTGCCTCTTCTTTTTGTTTCAGTTGGTCTAAACACTCTTTTTCAATTTCATTTAGCCGGCGCAAACGGCCGTTTAAATATTTTTCATATTCACTGTCGCCACGTTGTTTGGCCAACTTGGCATGCGTTGAAATTTCGCGGGTGAGAGTAGATGTGATTCCGCGTAATTCGTTTAGCGTCACTGCACTGCGCATAGTTTCAGTGTGTCGCGTGAACTTCTCGTCTAACTCTTTGCGAATGCGGGTCGCATCTTCAGCGTTATCGCTGGCGGCTTTGATTTCATACTCAAGCTTATTACTCGCCACATATTCAGGGTTATCATGCATTCCCATAAATACGTCAGAACTAAAGCCCAGCATGGAAAGTGCTTTTTTGATTGAGTCGGTGAGTGATTTTTTTATCACTTCACTGTCCGTCCTTATTCCTTGCTTGGTCTGATAGCGATAAGGTGTGGCACCGTAGCTCTCAAACTCACCACGAGTTTCGCCTTCGATGATGTACCAAAAGCGGATCTTGATTGAGTGATTTTGTTCAAAGAGTAATGTTCCATCCCCATCACGCAGGAACCTCATTGCGACTTGTTTATGGTGGGCATCGAGTACGGGCTCGACAAGCGGCTTCCCATCAATCATTTTTTCTTCAATGATTTCATAACCCCAGCCTTCACCTATGGGGCCAAATATTTCAGTCGCACGCATAAACATGTAGGTGCTGTTGATACTGGTACCAACAAAGCCCATGCCATCAAGTGGTTTGGTAAAGCGTGAATCAGTACGTTGTACTTGCTTCCAAATATTAAGGTGGTTTGTATTACCGCTATTAAGCACCTCATCAAGTACCGCTGCACGTTGTTCAAAGTCATCTTGTTCATTGGTAACAGGCTCAGTAATAACAGGTACTTCAATCACAGCCGGCTCAGGTTCTTTTTCTACTTTAGCCGGTGTGTCTTTTTTCTTACTGGCGCGTTTTGGTTTTTCTGTTTTAGCCGGTTTGGCATCTAAATTATCAACTGCAAAACGACCACTACCGAGTGAAGTTACCTTAGGGCTATTGGTACCAAGTTTTGAATCAATAAACGCTTTACGGGCATTAGCATCATCAAATAGTTCGGGCTTTTTGCGTGCCTCAGCCACTAGTGCAAAGATGTTCTCGCGAGGGATATCTAGAACACTAGGGAAGGTACGTAAATCCATTGATAAACGTTTCCATGCTTTATCTTCAGCGTTGATGAGTTCTTTTGCTTTGCGAATATCTGCACTTTTTGCATCGCTTGGTTTAATATCCAAGAGTGCGAGGGCAATTTCGAGATCAAGTGCGGCATAATCACGTTTAAGGACAGGCTCATCCTCAACGGGAGGAAGTTCAGGTTCCTCGGTTAACCAACTTTCACCAAGCGCCTTAGCTTCTTCGACGGTGACATTATCATCAGCATACTCATAAACTGCCTGCGCAATTTCCATTGTTTCATCGGCATCCATTAATGACACTTTGGTAATTTCAGCAAGGCCAGTGGCGATATTGCGAATTTTAGGGGCAGCTTTACTTTCACTAAGATGGTTCAATGTATAAGTGAATTCTTGATCCGTTATTTGAGTTTTACCAAATAGTAGTAAAGCGGCTACGCGAGGTTTAGTGGCCAGCTTTTTAAATTCTTTATATTTAATGGGTTGCCATTTTTCACCGTCAAATTCATTTTCAACAGCAAATTTCTCATCAAACTTATCGAGTGCAGGGCGAGGGGAACCTACAGCATCTTCACAAATAATCGGCTCATCGATATTAAAGTTATCCATGGAATCAGGGTAAGCTTCCGATAGCTTAATCATTGCTGTTGCTGCCGCAATTTTGGCATTCGCTGCATTGAAAGCGATGGTTAAAGGTACAGCACCATTGGTTCGAGCCTCGGTCGTAGGCTCAAATACACAGATAAAAGTTGTCATTGGTCTTGCCTCTTAATAAGGGATTTGTTCGTCAGTTTTAGAAATGGGTTTGCCTTCTAAACACAGCAACATTTGGATCTGGTCTTCCAGTAAGCTTGATTTCACCTGCGCATCAGCAAGAATTTTGTTCTGCTCTGCTTTAAGCGCGTCTATTTCTGACTGAACAAGTTCTGCATTGGTTGGTTCTGTAAAAGGAATTTCGGTAGTATGTTCAGCAATAACAAAGCCTAAACCAGATTCAATATCATATTTGAATGGATAAGGGCGGTATTTGTATGAACCGTCAAATTGCTTTTGTGCGTGGATATAAAGCGTAACACTTAGGGTTTTAGGTTGTGCTTTCATAGCAGCTCCTTGGTTGGTCTTGTCTCGATAATTAAGGCTATTGTGCTTTTATGCGCAATCTTCTATAATTTGGTCTTGGTCAGCGCCGGTTGGCGTTGGTCTTGCCTCGAACACACACTAGTCACTGTGTTCAAAATCTCAGTAACTTTGGTCGGTTACTGGGGTAAAGGAACCCACTTCGGTGGGTTTTTTTACGCCTTCAATTAGGTGCTCGTCTTTCCGAGCCGTCAGGTCTGGTCTTGCTTCGTAGCTTTGGTCGGTAATTCTGAGTAAAAATATCACCGTAGTGTCTATCTTTACGTTTCTAATTTGTTGCCCGTCTTTCCGGGCTGTCAGGTTTTGCTTCGAGCACACGTCAAAAATTTTCCCTGGTACTGCTAAAAAATTGCCGTTATATCGTGGTAATCATGGTCAGTCGCTATGAGTGTGACGGTTCCCCTACGACATAACAGCAAAACTAAATTTGGTTTGAACACCTGACTAAACACTTGCTGTGTTGTTTGTCTTGAAACCCAATCTACAAGTTTAGATTGAATTAATCAAGTGTTATTTACAAAATAAACTTGTAACTATGAGCGTAAAAAATTACAAGAAGAGTTAACTTCTTGTAATCGATATTGAATTTTTGGCTTTTATTTATGCGTAACGCTTGTAGGTTTTTGTTTGACTAAGAAGGACTTTGCCTGCGATATGAAACTGTTCTTCATCTTCCTTGGCAATATGCCAATCACGGTATTTTGTGTTATCTGATATGACAGTTAATTCATTTTTAATCATTTGTAATCGCTTGATATGCAGTGTCTGGCCAAACACAAATACATAAACGCCATCACCATCAAAATAGTTTATATGGATATCAATGAATACTTGGTCACCAGGGCTGATAGTATCATGCATGCTATCACCAGCAACGGTGATCATTTTTATATTAGAACTAGGTCGATTACCAAATAACTTTAGGGCTTCATCTGTAGAGTATTCGATAGAACGGATGGTTTCAGTAAATTCACCTTTAGTGATAATACCTGGTCCTGCACTTGCCTCAATATCAAGATGTTCAACAAGATAAGAGTCGGCCGAAATCCTAGTAAAAACTGGTTTTTCTGTTGATTCAGCTGCAGCATCATCCATAAAAAACCAATGTTCTGGATAGCCCGTAATTGAAGACAGTGATGCTAAATTATTACCTCGAGGTGCTGTTTTTCCACTTACCCAAAATTGTACAGATTGAGGGCTAACACCAATACGCCGAGCAAGCTCAGATTGTGACCAACCCCGCTCAGTTAAGGCTTGGTTGATTCTAGAGGCTGAAATTTCATTCGGATTCTTTTTCATATAAATCATCTTACAAGAGTTCCTTGTAGTTATCACTTCAAGAAAAACTTGAAATTCACGTATGTTTGATTGTAAGATTAACTTGTAATCATTTAAGGAGACGGAAATGACACCACTTGTAAAAAGTAAAATTAATAACCTAGCTAATCAGTCAGAGATAGCGAGACGATTAGGAACAAAACCACAAACGGTTAATTTATGGTTTAAAAATGGAGTCCCAGCACAAAAGGTTTTGAGTTTATGTGAATGCCTTGGATGGGATATAACTCCCCATGAAGTTGCACCAGATATTTACCCAAACCCTTACGACGGCTTACCCAATGAGCCATCAGTATTACAGCTATCAGATTAAAAAACTGATTATTCATAATCAATTTTGCGACAGGAGACGCAGAGATGAGTTTTGATATCGATATTGTCCGCTCCGAAATTGAGAGCTGGGCTACAGAACACGGTCAAGAGCACGTAGCGATTGAGATAAGCCGTGCGTATTTGCAGATCACGCGAGACAAATCACAGAGCCGCTTACATATGATTGAAGATGAACGAGGGCAAGCGGATTGGAAAGCGATTAATAACAACCGACAGCAGATATTTCGCTGGTTACGAGGTGATTCGAACGCATCAATGAAGAAATTAGCAGAGCTGATGCCAGCGATAGAAATGGCGTTGCCGGCTTCGAGGTTAGCTCGAGTACGTGGCGATACTAAAAACTATTTAGCATCAGTGGCCATACAGCGATTTGCAGAAGCTATGACCGAAATTTTATTAGAGGGGCGTGACATGTCACACCGAATAAATAATGCCGTTAACGCACTCAATGCAATATCACGCCCGACCAGCGTGCACTAATTCAAGAGGCTAGACCAATGCTAAGAACGACGGAATTGATTACCTACTGTAATGGTTTTTTATTGAATGGAAAGCCAGCAGACAGAAAACAAATTGAAGATATTTTCGAGGGAAGAAGGGCAGTAGCACTCAATATTGTCATGCAGTACAAACAACAAAAACAAAAGCTGCTTTTAAAGGAACTGACGCCCGAGCAGTACCAGAACGCTTGCCGTGATATCGCGAAAGCGCTGGGGGTGTGAAATGAGACCATCAGATTTGTTGCTCGATTTTGGGCGGCCAGTGGCTTACTACCCTGGTCTAGTTAAACGCTTTGGTAGCGTCAATGCGGTGATATTTTTCAGCCAGATATTTTATTGGCAGGATAAAACTGATTCCGAATTAGGGGTCTATAAGTCTTCTGAGGATATTACGGCCGAAACGGGGTTAAGCTATCGTGAGCAACTCACGGCAAGAAAACATCTTGTGAAACGTGGGATTTTAATTGAAACGGATAGGCGTCTAGAACACAAAATATATTACCGTATAGATTGCGAGCAACTTGACCAAATTATGACACAACCTATTGATAATCTCCCAAATGCGCAAAGCGCAATCGGGGAAAGTCACTATGGGGATTTGGCGAAACAACAAAATGAACAGCCGCCACAAGACAAATTCGACGGTGGCGGTGAAACAAATCCGCAGTTCGATCCTACAGAGATTACAACAGAGAGTACTACAGAGAATACTAATGGTACGTCAGGTCGTGCTGACGAACCCAATCCATCATCAAAAATAAAATTAGATTATGGCTCTATCCTTGAGGCTTATCACTGCATTCTGCCTGATATGCCATCGGTTAAAGTGATGACTGATGCACGAAAACGGATGCTGAGAAACTTTTGGCTAAAATTTAAATTTAACCAGGAACGTTGGGAAAATTACTTGTCGTACATTTCGAATCATTGTCGCTGGATGACTGAAGATCGTGATAACGGCCGAGGAGGTTTATGGCGACGCAAAAACTTGGATTACCTGATCACTGAACGCTGCTACGTGGCGGTCAAGGAGGAGCGAGCCAATGACAAATAATTATTTTGCTCCTCCCTGTAACCTTGAAGCTGAACAAGCGGTTTTAGGTGGTTTGATGATTAGCACAGACGAAGATAAGCGTCAGCATGTTATTTCGCTAATTAAACCTGAATCATTCTATCAGTGGTCACATAATCGGATTTTTGCAGAGATAGTTCGACTGATTAAAACCAATCAGCCTACTGATGTAATTACCGTAAGCGATGCGCTAACAGCTAATGGCGATTTAGACAATGTTGGTGGATTCGCCTATGTCGCTGAGCTTTGTATGTTACCAACAGCAGCAAACATAGTAAATTATGCACGGATCATTCGTGACAAGGCGATACAGCGTTATGCGATTAACAACCTCAACACCTGCGTTGAAATGTTGATGGCCAATGATGGCCTTGAAGTAAATAATAAACTGGCCAACGTCCAGCAGGTGGTATCAAGTATCATTGAGCATGCTAAAACAGGTAAGAGTAAGGGGCTTAGACCAGCTCGTGATGTAGTAGGCGACTGGGTCGAGGAAGTTGAAAGGCGTTTTGATGATCCGACGAATGCTGCTGGTTTTACTTTAGGTATCGAATCACTTGATGATTTAATGGCTCCTAAGCAAGCGCTAAGAGGATCTCTAATTGTCGTGGGCGCTAGACCTAAAATGGGCAAAACCGCGTTCTACAACCGTGTAGCGACTCATTTTGCTTTAAATCACAGATTACCTACGTTGTTATTCAGCCTTGAAATGACTGACCGAGGGATCATTGAGCGCATGATCGCGCAAGAGGGCGGTGTTTCTTCAGATATTTTCTATACTGGCGCTCATGATGAAATGGAAATGGCGAGAGCATTGGCAAGAGCTGAAGAAATCGCCGAGTCTAACATGTATATCGACAGCTCTCCGGGGGTTGATTTACATCATATCATTGCAGAGTGCCGTAAAATTAAACGCATTAAGGGGCAGGTAGGCTTAATCGCAGTTGATTACTTAACACTCATCAAAGCTGCCCCAGCAGAACGCCGCGATATTGCCTACGGTGACATTACAACAGGTTTAAAAAACTTAGCCAAGGAAATGGATTGTGTGGTCCTGTTACTCACTCAGCTTAACCGAAAACTGGAAGAACGAGCAGATAAACGACCGACACCTGCAGATAGCCGAGATACAGGACAAATTGAGCAAGATTGTGATGTTTGGATCGGCCTATACCGTGATGCGGTTTATAACAACAATGCAGATAAATCGCTGATGGAAATTATTCTTCGTTTAAATCGTGATGGTAATACTGGAACGGCTTATGGGCAGTTGGTGGACTCGTATATCAAAAACATTAGCCAAAATGAGGCTGAAAGATTGTTGTTTAAGGAGCAGGAAAAAGGAAGAGGATATTCAAAGAAAGGGACGCAGGCTTTTTAATTTAATACATTGTGGTTAATTTTATCCACAATGTATTAAATCTACACATTCATTGATATAACTTAAAAAGCATATTCTTCAATGAAATTATTATCAGTTACATATTTTTGAATTTCTGAATATAATTCTGTACAACTTAGTGCACTTATATTCAAACAGAAGCTCTCAACGTCTTCTGAAAAAGAAATTCCCATTCTGGGATTGAATAGTTCTATTCTTTCAATTTTATAAGGAATATTTGAATAATGATTTAATGTTAAGTATATTACTATCTGCCGTATATCAGTTAAGCTAAATTTTCTTTCTCCAGATTTTATTTCAGTCAGTGTATCGTTATGAATTAAATCACCATAAGATGGGTTGATAAAGCCACACCCATCAAAGCATGGATCTATGCATATTGATTTTGTTTCTTTTATGAAATGGTTATACATTAGTTTAAACAATCTATTTACTTGTGTTAATTCATCATTGTTTAACGGTAATAAGAAATCTTTTCCATAGCTGAAATTTGATAAATACTCTAATGAATTTTCCATTATCAATTTAAATTCATTTCCTTTTAGAAATGAAGGGGTTGATAATAAATCGAATTTTGTTTTTTGGTTAATTAACTCTCTTAGCATATAAAATGATAAAGTATTAATTAATGCTATATTTTGCTTTCTTGGTGTTAGAGGAAAAGGACTATACTCTGCTTTTAATAATCCTCCATTGATTAGTCTAACGTAGTTTTTGGCGTTAGGTAAAACTTCATTCCAGAATGAAGTGAATTTTTTAGAGAATGTAACCTCCGAAATCATAATGCATCCCCTAGATTTTTATCTGATTTACGTTTAGCTCCCCAAGACTTATATAGCTTATCTATAAAACTAAATTTTTCTTTATTATGTTCTTGCCAGTGTTTTCCCTCATCGCCAAGTAAATATGAAGAAACAATAAATAATCTTCTTTGCCACGAAGACATGGTTGGAAAATTTCTTCTTAATTCTGATAACCAGTAAAAAATATTCCACTTGGCCATTGCTTGAGTTATTAATAGATTGATTAATATACTATCACTGTTTGATTTGTATAAATCTATTAATATTATTTGATTTTCTACAGTATTTTCTTTTGAAAGTAATTTTATTATAAAGGAGAGATTTAACTCAATCTTTAATATAAATGAATCACTATTTATTAGCTCTATTATTTTTGCATTGATAATATTTTTAGTTTCCAAATCGAAGCGTTGCCAACTAGATATGGCTACTTGAATAATAGTATTAAATATAGGATATAATTCATTTATGCTATTGAACATTACCTTAAATGCATCAGATAAAACTTTATCTGATGTCATACTTAAAGATTTAACAAGCTGCTTTGTAAATGGTTGGTTTATCTTTGATTTTTGAAGTTCGTCACTTAGCATTCCAAGTAAATCAAATTCTTTTAATGATTCTTTAATTTCCTCATACTGCTCATTAGCGTTTTGCGAGTATGGGTCATATCTAATAGGTAAACTCATGAATTTAGCTTTAACTGGAGAACCGATATCGTCAGAACTACCAAGTAGTTTAGATTGAGTTAGAGATATAAATTCATCTTTAGATAAAATGTTTGTTTTATGCTTTTGTAAAGTTAACCCCTCATTTTCCATTAATTTTTTACTAAGTAAAGTTAATATCGAATGAGCATCTTCCTTAGTGTTACAAAATATAATAAAGTCATCAACATATCTTTTGAATTTAATACTGTTAATTAATAGTAAATGATCTAAACTATCTAATGCTAGCTCTGCTAATATTCTTGAGGCTGGACCTCCGACAGGTAATCCATAAGAATTTGTACCAGAGAATATTTGCATCATTTTTTTGATTTTTGAAGATATATTTTTATGTGGGTCTATTCTATCAAGCGCGTTTTCTAGTCTATGGTGATAAATTCTAGTATAGAAATCTGCTATATCACAAGTTACTATATAATTAATATTGTCGTCTGATTTAGCAAGCTCTAAGCTATCTTCTTGAAATTTTCGCCACGTGATTTTTTTACAAAATAAAGAGCCTGAAGTAAAGTCAGGGGCGAATCTATATGAATAAACACAATTTTCGTCGACCCTATTTTCTTCAATCTCAGATGCTATGGATAAAATTATTCCTAAAAAATATGCATTCCAATATGGATCAATCTGAGTTGCCCACCTGTACCCATTGTACCCAACTGTAGAGCATGTGCTTATATTTATAGGTGGGCATTCATTGATATGTTCAGAAAAATTCTTATGTGTTTCCTTTAAGGCTACTAAAATCTGTTCAAACAAATCATCAAACATTCTTGTTTCATATGGATAAGGAAAAATATCAGTATCACCAAAATTAATTATATTTTTAATAGCTAAAGCAAACGCTGATTCTAAATCGTTTTTTTTATATTTAAATGTATTTTGGTCTATTGGTTTTCTAGCCATGATGTTCTCAAGTTTTATATGTTGTTAGTTAGCCTAATATAGTAATTATATCAATATTCTTATACAATAAGAACTGGCTTGAACACCCAATCTTAACTCTTGCTGTGTCTACTGAGAGAAACGTATGGCACAGCATAGCTTTATCAAAATGTCTAACGACACTCTTGTACCGGCTAATCCAGCGGCAAGGGATTTTTTACATTCCAAAATCAAGTGTGGTGATGTGCTTTCGGCTGATTTCAAGAAAGCTCGCAATCCACGATTTCATCGCAAGTACTTCGCATTACTTAACCTCGGATATGAATACTGGGAACCAATTGGCGGTACCATTTCACCTGAAGAAAAAGAGCTGGTTCGCGGTTACGTTAAATTCCTCGCTTACTACACCGATAACGACGATGCTCTCCAATCCGCTGCTGATGTTTATCTCGATGAGATAGCACAGAAACGTGCTCACAATATCTCAGCAACCAAATCCTTTGATGCTTTCCGCTATTGGGTGGTAGAGCAATCTGGCCATTATGAAACCTTTGAAATGCCAGACGGTAGTCTACGCCGTGTAGCCAAATCAATCAGCTTTGCCAAAATGGATGACCTAGCCTTTGGCGAACTCTACAAATCAACCCTCGATGTGCTTTGGAACTTCATTTTATTTCGTAAATTCCCCACTCAAGAAGCTGCTGAAAATGCGGCGGCTCAGTTATTAGATTTTACCTAGAGGCAAGACCAATGACCAAAAAATCAAAGGCTAAAGAAGATAAACAGTGGCTATCGGATGTAGCAGAACTTGGCTGCATTTGCTGCCGTAATATGGGGTATGGAGCAAGCCCCGCGGAAATCCATCATGTAAGAACGGGGCAGGGAATGGCACAGAGAGCTAGTCATAGAGATGTCTTGCCATTATGTCCGCCTCATCACAGACCTGCTTATGATACTGGTTTTCATGCAGCGCCTAAAACATGGCAAAAAATTCACGGTACCGAAACCGAACTACTTGAGCAAACCAAAAGAGAAGTCATGGAGCTGCGCGCATGTCGAGTATAAAAAGTATTTCTGATGGACTTGTGCTCGATGAAGAGCAAGAAGCTTGGTTACAAGGCTGGCTATCCAAATTCGGTGCTTGGGTTTACAGTGGTAGATTAGATAAACGCCAAAGCAGTATCATCGCTGAATTTATGGCAACGGTAGAAAAACGTGATTATCCAGAAAGGGAAATGTGTAATGACGACGATGGAATGTTAATCACCAAGGTGGTCGATAAAATTTATCATATAGACCGAATTGCATTCACGTTATTGTTATTACGTTATGCCTTTGTGAGCTCTGACCGTGCCATTGCTCGTTATTATTATGGCATTGCACAGCCACGCCAGATGGTTCGCAGAAATCGCACGCTTGAATATCGAAAGCCCTCGATGGCCACATGTCGCCGTGAGGTAAAAGAAATCATTCGTTCTGCCGAGTATTTAATTTATCCACATCTCTATAATGCATTTATAATACGCGATAATGAGTGGAAAAAGAAAAGTAATAGTAAGAACGTGTTGACTTCTTTGATCCAATGAGCCACTATTTCAAGGTAAGTTGCCGTTTTAGTAACTGTGACTAACTAACCCAGCCAATGCGCTGGGTTTTTTGTTTTCTAAACCAAGTGAAAATTGCCGTTACCTTTATGGGTTACATGTCATCTACATGACCATTCATAGCAGCTCTAGTTCTAAATGTACGAATAGAAGTTGCTAGTTCGACGGATTCATTCCCTGATAGTACAACCCTACCTGCTGAGGTTGAAAGGTATAGCGTTGAAGAACCATCACTATTTACTGAAAATCCATGGTTACTTAGATATCCAACATACTCTTCTAGAACCACTGTGGCTAGTCTGGACCTACCAGTAGCATTCTTTATTTCATCATAGGTAATGATGAAATTGGCTTCATAGTTTGGTCCAAAGTCGCTTACTAATTGAAATAATGCAATTTTAAAGTTTCGAATGGAGCCATTAATAAAGAAAAGGTCTTGTGGTGACATGCCGCTTTCTCCTTTTAGGATATTTATAAATTCATACATCAACCGTGTATTGACATTGTTAGGTTGCTGGATTGAAAAGTCAATGATTATATTTTATTTTTGAAATTAATATTAGGCACTCCGTAGGGGGTGAAATCATGCGTATGGATAAATATAGCAACGCAGCCTACGGTAGTGCTGGGCTTACAGCATTTTTTGCTAGCTTATCGCTTTATGAGTGGGGCTTTATTATCGGGATGGCGTTTAGCATCCTTTTAGGTCTCGCTACCTTTTTTATGAATCGACGAGAGCAACGAAAGCGAACACGTTTATTTGAAGAACTTGTTAATAAAACCGATCATCTAAACCCCTCAGCTACTGCACGAAAAGCCGCCGAACTTATGGCGAAAGCACCTAAGGATATCTAATGTCACTCAAACAAAAACTAACTGTGCTTGTTAGCGCAGGGGCTTCGGCTATCGCTTTAACAGTGATTGCACATTTTGAAGGTGTTAGATATGAGCCTTATGAAGATGTGGGCGGGGTATTAACCGTTTGCTATGGGCATACAGGAAAAGACATTGTTCCGAATAAAGTTTATTCAAAAGAAGAATGCAACGAGCTGTTAGAACTGGATTTTATGAGAACCAAACTTCAGGTAGATCGCCTAGTTAAAGTTCCTGTTGATGAACATACAAAAGCCGCTCTTTATTCATTTGCTTTTAACGTTGGTACCGGCGCGTTCGCTAAGTCGACAATGCTTAAAAAGCTAAATGCAGGTGATCAATATGGTGCTTGTGAAGAATTTAAAAAATGGGTTTACGCTGGTGGCAAGGTATGGCGTGGACTTGTTAATCGCAGAGAAGCGGAGGCGGCCATATGTCATGGAAACCTGTAGTAGTTGTAATTTGCTTTATGCTACTCGCGATATCAATTATTGCTTTTGGCGCTTACCGTTTGACAGATAACACATGCGACATTGATAAGGTCAGTTTAGAAAAGCGCTGCCAGAAAGCTATCGATCACTACAAAGGCCGGCAAGTTAATTTTTAATCTTCTCTATGGTAACCGCCATGAATAAAGTCAGAGCATTGTTATTTATCGCTGCGTGGGTGGCCATATGGGGAATGTGGAAACAACACGAAAGGATAGGTGAGCTAAACGCAAAAAATGCCGAGTTGCTCGTTGAACTGACAGAGCAAGTCAAAATTAATGAAGATTACCAAGAACGTGTCCAATCTCTTTATGAACTCGATACAAAACATACTCAGGAATTAGCTAATGCAAAAATTCAAATTGATAAGTTGCGTATTGCTGCTGAGCGCAATCCTGAGCGGGTGTACATCAAAGCCAGTTGTAAAAAAGCCGAAGGCACTACCGCCTCCGGCATGGATGATGCAATCACCCCCCGACCTACTGACTCCGCTATCCGAAATTATTGGTTACTCAGAGAGCGAATTGCAGAATTAACACGAATGGTATTAGGGCTGCAAGATTATATTAGAACGGAGTGTTTACAGTGACTTACTCTGAGTTGATTAAAGATGCCTATTTAGAGATAGCCAAGAAAGCAATACGGGAAATTGAACAGCAACGACAGGTGATCAAATAAAAAAAGCCTACACAGCGGTAGGCTAAAAGATGTTGCGTTATACAATTGAATATCTCTTTAAACATAGTCGGTATTTCAAAGTATGCAAAATTATTTCTAAGTATTTTAAATTGATAGTCGATTAAGTGAACAATGAGCCTCCATTTGGGGGCTTTTTAGTAGCCAGATATTGAATAAGTCTCTCATCAGTCTTTAATCTGGTATGACCAGTAGTTAATAATTTGAAATATCTGGATTCATATCTACTCTTTAAGTACTTATAATTAGTGTAATTGGTTATACGAAAGTAGTATGAAAAACAGAAGTCAACAATTACTAAATGATTCAGCACTCTTAGATGTAAGAATTAGATATTTAGTCAAATTTATACGTAGTAGAGCGTTTAATAAGCTACCAGACAGCGAAAAAGGATTATTTGAGTCACAACTTTATTCAATGAAGACACTATCATCAATATTAAAAATGAGAGTAGGTATAGTAAATGATAGAAAATAATAATAAATAATAGCCAGCCTCATACGAGTTTTTTTATAAGGGGAATCTGGAAAATACAAAGTAACAACAAAGAAAAGCCCCTGTTCAGGGGCAAAATAAAATGAAGCAATAGTTTGAACACACTATCAGCATAGATGGTTTAAAAAGTTTTCATATGAATTAAGTGTAAGCAAATACGGAAAAGAAAATACGAATATGAGCCTCGTTAAAAGCTTAAGAAAATACTAGAAGGACAAAATAAACTTATCCTCTAGTATGTTAGTAAGAGAGTAGGATTTTTACTGGGCTGCTCTTTGTATTGCCTCTCCTCCGGCCTCTATGTCTTCACCAACACCTTTAGTGGTGTTGCAGGCAGTTAATGTGAAAGCAACCGCTAATGAGCAGATGAGGAAACTGATTTTTTTCAACATATTTTCTTCCTTTTAGTGTGAAGTTATAAGTTACAAAAGATCACTTTTAATTATAGCAGAACAATTTGATTACCATTTTTATCTGTATAGAGCTGCAATATTAATCCATGATATCTGTATGGGATTGGTATGGTTAGAGATACCTGACAAATGAAAATGAGCTGCTATATTTTAGGTGTTAATACTTTTTTGGTAATTAATCACATTAGTAATAAAGGGTACACTCTATGATATTAAAAGAGCTATTTATCCGTATGCTTTATGTTTTCCAATACTTAGTAGTTGGTTTTCTCTTGTTATTAACATCAATAGCCATACCAAACTGGTTAGGCAAGGCATCAGTCTTTTTTGTAGGGTAGAATTTAGTAAGTGGGTAGTGTTTAGGGAGGCTGCTATGGCAGGTAGTGAAGGGGACGAAATTAAATATTTACCATGGACAGGTGCGGCTTTGAAAGTAGCTTTGATAATGACAGTCGAAGCTATGAAGTTAACGCCTGAAGAGGCAGAAAGGAAAAATATTACTGTTGTAGTTGGTCCGTATGCTCGCCCATATAAGGAAATAATTGCCATAGCTGAAGAATATGGTGAAAAAGAAATTCCTAAATCAATGAGAGATGCTACTCCAGAAACAAAATAAAAAAGAATTCGCAATAACCCGCCTAGAGCGGGTTTTTTATTTGAGGGAAATAGCTAATCAGAAAGTTTATTCCTACAAGTAGACTTTCTAATCGGCTAAGGAGATAAAGACGATGGCTAAACCGGATTGGGGGACGCTACAGCAACTGTTCCTCACCGAACATGCTAAATCAGGAATATCCCCTAAAGAGTGGTGTGAAGACCAGGGACTAAATTACGCAACTGCGCGACGATATATTAAAAGGCCAGCTGCGCAAAAAACTGCGCAAAAGAAATTGCGCACTGCGCACGATAAAGAATGCGCAAAAGAGCCTATATGTAATAGCGCAACACCAACTGCGCAGAGTAGTGAACAAGATAATGCGCACAATGATGAAAGTGCGTTTAACCTGCGCAACTACGGGCTTAACGATATGCAGTTCAGATTCGTCAATGAGTATCTTGTCGATTTAAATAGGACGGCAGCTTATAAGAGAGCCGGTGGAAATGGCGAAGGTAATACTGCTTATGTTGGTGCCAGTCGGATGTACAGAAATGCTAAGGTCAATCGCGCAATTACAGACGCATTAGCGGATAGGGAACGCAGAACTCAAATCACCCAAGATGCCGTATTGAAAATGTGGTGGGATATTGCGACCGCAGACGTTAATGAACTAACTGAATATCGCCGATTGTGTTGTCGTCATTGTTGGGGTTTTGGTTTCAATTATCAGTGGCGTGATGCGGTCGAATATGAAGATGCTGTGAAAAAAGCCACGGTGGCAAATAAACAACCTCCGCAAGATGTGGGAGGCTACGGTTACGATGACACATTAGACCCTAACCCTGATTGCCCTCGATGTAATGGCGCAGGTATTGGCCGTGCACATTTTCATGATACGCGTGATTTAACTGGCGCTGCTCGTCGCTTATTCGCTGGTGTGAAAGAGGGTAAGTTTGGTGTCGAGGTGATCACTCGTAATCAAGATGACGCACTTAAAATGGTTGCACAGCATTTAGGGATGGTTAAGAACAAGACTGAGATAACCGGTGCTGATGGTGGGCCTATTCAGTCGACAGGAATTGACCTAAGCCACCTTAGTTTTGAACAGCTCATGCAATTGAGAAAAAAATCGAAAAATTGACATTATTTAACATAATGACCCTTACATGCCCTGCGACTTTTTAACTCAATTAAAATGTCACCCTAAACCGACAAAAGCCTAAATCTTCTCTTTGAATTTGGACTTTTTATTTGTTGCTAATTTGTTATCAAAAACGCACTTTCTATTTCACTGTCATTTTGAGGTGAAAGGGCTATTTATTCCATTTTAGGTGTGACTATGAACATCGATTTCAACTTATTTGATGAAGAGCTCGAAAGGGAGATAGCGCGCCGTAGCTTGCATGAATTCATTCAGTACATAAACCCTGAATACATCACAAGCCATTTTTCTCAAACGGTGTGTGATGCGCTCGACCAATTCTTGGTTGATATGATGGCAGGTAAGCGTCCTAAGTTAATATTAGGCGCACCGCCTCAGCATGGTAAGTCTGATATTGTTTCGCGTTATCTTCCAGCCTACTTCTTTGGTAAATACCCGAACATGCGAGTTGGGGCGTTGTCGTATTCCTCAGACTTAGCCGGTGATATGAACACCGATGTTCAGCGAATTATGATGTCGGCTGAATATCGTGTGTTATTTCCAAAGAGCTGGTTAGGTAACAAGCCCGAGAATGGCATCGCTGTTAAACGTAACTCTGATGAGTTCGGCATTGCCAATCACAAAGGCAGCTATGTGTGTGCGGGTGTGGGTGGCCCATTAACGGGTAAAAAAGTCGATCTAGGTATTATTGATGACCCGATAAAGAACGCGAAAGAAGCGCTTAGCCCGACGGTTAAAAAATCGATTTGGAACTGGTACGTTTCGACCTTTAAGACCCGCTTATCAAAAAATAGTGGTGAAATCATCATGGCCACGCGGTGGGCGACCGACGATTTATCTGGCCAATTAAAAGAAAAAGCCCCTGAAACCAAGGTGCTCGCATTCCCTGCCATTAATGAGCAAGGGGAAGCGCTGGTACCTGAACTTCACCCTATCGATAAGCTGTTGGAAACCAAAGCAATACTGGGTGATTACTTCTGGTCTGCCATGTATCAACAGTCACCGAAGCCGGGGGATGGTCAAATCTTCCACGAAGAGTTTGTCCGCTATTACTTACCTAAAGACCTACCTGATAAATTCGACAAGGTTATTCATAGTTGGGATATGACCTTTAAAGACAGCGACGGTACCGACTATGTAGTGGGGCAGGTTTGGGGTAAGAAAGATGCCAATGCCTATTTACTCTATCAAATCCGAAAGCGCATGAGCTTTACTCAAACGAAGGATGCCGTGAAGCTACTTGCGGAAAAATTCCCTGAAGGGCGCCGTAAGCTGGTGGAAGACAAAGCCAATGGCCCGGCAGTTATCGACTCCCTAAAATCTACAGTATCAGGCTTAATCCCCGTCGAGCCCGATGGTAGCAAAATCGCACGTGCTCATGCCTGCACCGCGGAATGGGAGGCGGGCAATGTGTGGCTACCACACAAAGACATTGCGCCGTGGATAGTGGAAACCGTGGAGGAAATTACCACGTTCCCATTCGCTGGCCATGACGACACAGTGGATGCGATGACGCAGGCACTGCGTGATTTATACCAGAAGAAAAAAGGCGGTTTCTTTACAACCAAGAGGTAATTCTATGTGGCCGTTTAAAAGGCGAAAAATTGCAGAACAGATTGCACCGCCGAAGCGGTCAGCGTTTACCACAGATTTGTATCCTGCATTAGCAAAAGAGAAGGGATTTAACGGGTTAGTTCTACCGCAGCCGATGATTAACGGTGTGGGGATGGACAGTATTGATACTTCCGTTCCTTCATTCAAAGGCGAACAAGTTTATGGTGTGCCTGAATCGCAAGCGGCTTGGTATGCCTCACAAATGTTTATTGGTAACAACATGTGCGCCATCATTGCGAAACATTGGCTGGTGGATAAGGCCTGTAATATGCCTGCTCGTGATGCTATTCGCCAAGGGTATGATATTGATTGCGATAATGACGATGACAGTGCTATCAGCAAGAAGCTACGCAAGCGCGATAAAAAGTACCGCATACAGCATCATTTGAAAGAACTTATTCACTTTGGGCGAGTGTATGGTGGTCGATTAGCGTTGTTTGTGGTGGAAACCTCAAACCCGAAAGAGTGGTATGAAAATCCGTTTAATCTCGATGGTGTGTCCAAAGGGATGTACAAGGGGATCAAGCAAATTGACCCACAATGGGTAACGCCTGATTTAACCGACTCCAATATTCAAGACCCTGCCAGCATGGATTTTTACGACCCAACGTATTACATCATTGGCGGTCGAAAATACCATAAGTCGCACTTTATTAAATTTGTGCCATTCCCCGTGCCTAATGTACTTAAGCCGCTTTATAACTACTTTGGTGTTTCGGTACCAGAGCGCATCTATGAGCGTGTTTATGCTTCCGAACGTACCGCCAATGAAGCGCCACAACTGGCGATGACCAAACGGTTATTAACAATTGGTATGGCTGATCCTGAAGGAGCGGATAAGAACACCATTCAGGAAAACATGCTTTATTTTATGGAGATGCGCGATAACTATGGCGTGCAGGTGATGGGGAAAGAGGACGTTGCACAGCAGTTCGACACCTCGTTAGCGGATTTAGACGCCACCATTATGACGCAATACCAGCTGGTGGCTGCGGCAGCAAATGTACCCGCCACTAAGTTACTCGGTACCACGCCAAAGGGCTTTAATGCGACGGGTGAGTATGAAGAATCGAACTACCGTGAAGAGCTAGAAAGCGTCCAATCAAACGACTTAGAAGAACTTTTGCAGCGTCATTACGACATGTTGATGCGCAGCGAAGAGCTACCACTGACTGAAATATCGGTCACGTGGGCGCCACTCGATAGCCCAACAGCTGCCGAGAGCGCCGATATTGAGTTGAAATCAGCTCAGACGGATGCAGCTCTAGCGGCGACAGGTGCCATTGATGGGTTAGATATCCGTAAAAAACTGGCGGCTGATAAAGAGTCGAGCTATTACGGCATTGATGTAAACGAGGGCGATTATGTCGAGACGAATACGAGTCCGAACGAAAAAGGCGAAATGGGCAACCTCCCGCCAAGCGGTATTGAAGGGCAAACCCCTGCAGTATTCAGCAGCGCCATCTAGCCGTTATCAACGTGACATGTCACGGTTAATCAGCTCAATGATTAAAGACTATGAAAACGTATTTAGTGAATTGAAGGAGGATTTTGACGGCGCCACGATGGATGCCAGTATCGCGAGTCAAACGCGTATTTGGCTCAACCGGTTAAAACGCAAGTGGGATAAAATCTTTACGACGCAGTCTAGTGCCATGGCAGATAAGTTTGTTTCCCAAGTGGATATTGGCGCACAACGTAATTTAGACGATTCCCTCAAGCAGCTTTCAGGCGGCATCACAATTAAAACACCAGCGATGCCTGAAGCGTTAAAAGACCGAATGATAGCCGCCACGGCTGAAAATGTTTCCCTGATTAAATCCATTCCTAGCCAATTTCACCAGCGTATCGAAAGTGCTGCCCTGCGCTCTATTTCCCAAGGGGGCGAGGGTGCGAAAACCTTATTAGATGAAATCAGGCACACTGGCAGCGTCACAGAAAGCCGAGCGAATTTTATCGCCGTTGACCAAACGCGAAAAATCACGACTGCGGCAAACTGTGAGCGCATGAAATCAGCGGGAATTCGTAAGGCTATTTGGCATCACTCTGGTGGAAGCGCTGAACCTAGAGAATGGCATCTACAGCTGGATGGTGAAGTATTTGATTTAGATAACCCGCCGATTATTGACCCAAAAACAGGTGAGCGTGGATTGCCGGGGCAATTACCTAACTGTAAATGCTTTTGGACGCCCGTTATCGATTTCAGTGGAATAGAAAGCGGTGAGGAGACATGACAAAACGAACCTATGACAACAACGGCTGGCTCGAAGTAAAAGACAACCCCATCTCTAAAGTTGGGGTTTTTGATTATTTAGGGGCGGAAATTGGTGCGCCGGAGCCAGACAAAATCTATCGCGTGTTACGCCCACCGGAGGAACTTGCTAGCGAAGCCACGATTAACTCTTTCAAACTCACCCCGTTCATCATTGAACATGAAATGTTAGGCAAGCATGCGACCCCAGCGGAGAAAAAAGGCATCCAAGGGGTGATTGGTGAGAACGTGTATTTTGACCCGCCGTATCTTAGAGCCAATATCAAAATCTTTTCAGATGTGGCGCTTAGCAATATCGACAGCGGCAAAATCGACCTTTCACCCGGTTATCGCAGTAAATATGAATTCACCTCTGGCATTTATGAAGGCCAACACTATGACGTTATTCAGCGTCACCTACGTGGCAATCACCTCGCATTAGTCGATGAAGGGCGAACCGGCCCTGACGTCGCTGTGCAAGATCACCTCGTTATCACTATCGACACAAAGGAACTTATTCGCATGAACGAAGAAGAAAACAAAGAGAAGCAAACCGCTGATGAAGGTGCGTTTACAGCGGAGCAAGTCACTGCGCTGAAAAGCATTATTGCAGAGGTGATTGCACAAACTCAGTCTTCAGCCGATGAGAATCTGGAAGAAGAAAAGAAATCCACTGATACTAATCCCGAAGAAGAGCAAAAAGCGGAAGAAGCCGTGACAGCTGCCGAAGTTGCAGCGGAAGAAGCCACAAACGGTACACCTGAAGCCGTAGAAGCTGCCGAAGTTGCGATTGAGACTGCCGTTGAAGCTATCGAAGAAGCCAAGGAGCATCTCGACCAAGCGACCACGGATAGCTTAAATCGCCGACTCAAACGCTTAAAAAACGGCATCGGCACAATGGATGAGATTGCATCTTTAAAGCGCAAGATTAAGCGTTTAGAAGCATCAAAACCCACGATGGATACTGGCGTGCTGTTAAAGCAAATCGGCGAACGCGATTCATTAGCCCATAAGTTGACCCCATTCATTGGCGTGTTTGACCATGCAACCATGACCAAGCAGCAAGTGGCGGAGTATGGCGTTGATAAGCTGGGTATCCAGTGTGGTAAGGGCAATGAAGCCATTGCGCTAGATGCGTGGATGCAAGGGCGTGTGCCAGATTCACAGAAAGCCACAGTGACGATGGATTCCGCGGTAAATAACCAATCAATTTTAGACAAGTGGAGTGCGAAATAATGGCAATTCCTAAATCAGTGGCGCATGGCTTAACGTCTGGCGTAGTGGGTGAAATCAGTCATGCAGGGCCTATCCGTGCCGTTGCTGCCATTCTCAGCTCAACGGATGAAAAACAAAATATTTTCGGTCGAGCCTACACCTACAAAGATGATTCGGTGGAGTCTGTGCAAGTAGGCGGTAAAGGGGCGTTCGCGGGGATCATGATTAACCCGAAATCCTATCGTGTTGAAGTACCGTATGCGAAAAACGGCACTCAAGGTGAGTTTTTGTCAATGGGGGAGGTGTATGTCGAGTTAAGTGATGACGAAGGCAAAATCAATGATCCCGTCGTGTTCAGCGAAACGGACGGTTCGTTATCGGCTAAAGGTACGGTAGGTACAGGTGAGCGCGTGATTGGCTTTGTCAGTCGTCATCTGTCATCAACTGACGCACCGCATTTGAGCGTTATTCGCTTAACAGAAATCCCATACCCAGCGGCAGTAAAGGAAGGTGAATAATGCCAGTTAGCAAGCAAAAGTTTTATATGTCTGGCCGCGATATTCGCAAGCATGGCCAACTTAATATCCAACCTAACCAACAGTGGACGTATCAGGAACTTGAGCAAATTGGTTTTGGTGGCTTGGCGTCGATGGACTCCGCGATCACAGGTGCAGCCATGCAGGGTGGGTTAATTCAACGTGAAATGTTGCAACATGTTCTCCCTGGTCTGATTCGTACTGCAACTCGCGTTCGCGTATTGGATGAAATCACTGGTGTATTGAATGCGGGTGAATGGCACGATGAGGAAATCATTCTGAACGTTGCAACACCAACCGGTAAGGCTGAACTTTACGGCGACCATACCAACGTGCCGTTAGCGTCTTACATTCAAGACCAAGAACGCCGCGGTATCGTGCGTTTTGAACAAGGTTTTCAAGTCGGTAAGTTAGAGGAAGCACGCCAATCTGCAGCTGGGTTTGAAGCCGCTGCGGAAAAACGTAATTCAGCGACGGAATCTTTAGAACAAGGGCGTGAGCGGATTGGTTACTATGGGTTTAATAGCCCTGAAACACGTGTATTTGGCTTGATGAATGAACCGAATCTACCGGCTTATGAAACCGCATCGAAAAAATGGAAGGGCGGCACGTTTGCCGATATCACCCAAGATATTACCGATATGTTCTCGCGCATTGAAATGAGTTCAGGCGGGATTATCAAAGACGATATCGCGATCACATTGACGTTGCCGTTGGGCTACCGTTCAACGCTAAATGTCGCTAACCCTGTGGCGCGTGGTGAAACGGTGTATCAATGGGTGAAAGAGAACTATCCAAACCTGCGCTTTGTGTTCTCACCTGAATTTGTCGGGGCGAATGGTGGTGCGGATGTAGCGTATATGTTTGCGGATACCATTGATGATGGCTCAACTGCAACCAGCGCGACCATTCTACAAGTGGTGCCCGTTAAGTACCAATTACTGGGCTCTCAAGCCCAAATTAAAGGGTATTTAGAGGATGCGACCAACGCGACAGCAGGTGTCTTTGTCACACGTCCTTGGGCGATCACCCGTCTAACGGGCATCTAACCTAACCACTTCCTTTTTTACGCCCTCAAATGAGGGCTTTTTTATTGGAGAAAACCATGTCTCTCTACGTCTATTGCACGCTATCGAATGACCAAAACTACTCGGTCACCGATGGCAAAGTGTTTATTGCGGGTCAAGCCAATATCATGACCAAGCATATGTATACCCCGCGTGGGCGTGTCACGGAAATCAGTGACGAACAATACGCCCAGCTTAAAGATAACCACGTTTTTCAGTTACACAAAGAAAACGGGTTTATTAGCGTTGAAAACCGCAAAGAAGACCCTGAAAAAGTGGCCACCAATATGGAAGCCAGCGATAAGTCAGCGCCGGATACCGTGGAATCTTTGGAAGCAGAAAAACAAGCAGTCCCGAAAACCAACAAAAAGGGTAAATAATGATGGAGGCGAGCACATTTCCCCTAACGTCATTTCGTGTGCTCTATCCGTCGTTTAATGGTGTGAGTGATGATGACATTTATATTATTGCTCAATCTGCCCTGAACTATTTTTCGCCTTGTCGCGGCGTTTGCACTAACGAACTGTGGATGTTGGTTGTTGCTCATATGCTATCACTGCGAAAGTGGATTGCAGATGATGAATCCCCAACCGGTGTTGTGACTAGTGTGACTATCGATAAAGTCAGCGTGTCATTCTCTGCGCCCCCTGCGGGTTCTGATTGGTCACACTGGTTCAAAATGACCACCTATGGCCAACAGTTCTTAGCACTCATTAAGCGCTGTAGCGTACCGCAATATATTGGTGGCGCAGGTGAACGTTCAGCCTTTCGCGGTGTGGGTGGCCGGTTCACACGAGGGGGGCGGTTACGTTAATGACAAAATTAGCTCAGTTGAAAAAAGTCTATGATGAGTTAGCCAAGAAACAGTTGAAAGTGGGTTTCTTTGAATACTCGAAGTACCCCGATGGCACGCCCATTGCCTATATTGCTGCCATTCAAGAGTTGGGTTACCCCGCTGGTGGCATTCCTCCCCGTTCGTTTTTTCGCCCGACGATGAGTGACAAAAAAGCAGAGTATGGTCAGTTAATTTTCCGTGTGGCCAAAGCGGCGGCCGCGGGCAATATTTCCGTTACCGATGGGCTAACCCAAGTCGGCGCAAAAGCGGCTGGGGATGTGAAACTGGCCATTAAAGCAGTAACCACACCTGCCTTGGATGATTCAACGGTAAAAGCTAGAGCAAGACGTCACAGCAAAGGGAAATACACCGATAAGCCCTTAGTCGACACAGGGCAGATGTTACAGGCCGTCAGTTTTACCGTGGAGGATAAGTAATGTTCGGAAATTTACACCGTATCGCTTCTCGCTATATTCCTCAGCAAACGACCCAGTGGTTTCGCTTTAAAAACCGTGAGCCCGATGAGCGAGGGCATGACCAAAACCAATATCATGAGCCAGTGGATATTCGGGGGAGTTGGCAAGCCGTCGATACTCAAGATGCTCAATCAATGGGCTTTGATTCAAACCAAGTTTATCGCCGTTTTTATACCTCCCATGATATCAAAGGCATTCAGCGTGGTACTTCACCGGATTATCTTGTTGTTAATGGCAAGAAATACGATGTGATGGGGGATGCGGATTGGTACGAGCAGGACGGCTGGAAATCGGTGATTTGTATCGAGGTAGGTGCCTATGACGGATAATGACGTTGATATTGCGATCCGCAAACAGCTATTACGGCAGCTGACCGAAGTCGGTATTGATATCCCCGTGAAAGCCGGTTTTCAATCCACTAAGCAAGGGCGTGAAGACAATATGGTGATGTTCTTTTCCATCAATGAAAGTGGGCATGGGTGGCAAGGTCGCAATTACAATATCCAAGGTAACAATGCCAATCACCAAGAAAACCAATTATCGGAAAAAACGTACCAAGTTCAGGCATTCATTACCCAATTAGGCCCATATACCGCCAATGATATTACCGCCATTGCTCGAATGGTTGTCAATTCATTGCCTTTTGTGACCACGCTGAGAAAGCAAGGTATTGGTGTACAACGGGCAACATCTGTTCGCCAGCCTTACTTTGTGAACGACTATGGTGACTACGAACAAAACCCCTCGTTTGATTTTAATGTGACGTTTAAACGCTCTCTCTTCCCTGATACAGCGGCCATAAGCGCGCTCTATCCTGATATCCACCGCATATAAGGTTTTATTATGCCAATTAAACAAACTCGATACGTTGATATCGCATCGGCGGTTATTGGCGCGTCTGCTGTTCCGATGCGTAAATTAACCGGTCGCTTATTTTCCACTAACCCCAAAATTCCCGCAGGTAAAGTTTTAGAGTTTGCCAGTGGTCAAATAGATGATTTGCTGGGTGTTGATTCTCCCGAGGCCCACTTTGCACGACAATATTTTAGCTATGTTAGCCCTGCACCGGTGAGTAAGCCGAAGGAATTACAAATTGCGTCTTTTGAGCCCGTCGGGCGAGCGCCTACGCTATTTGGGACAAAAGCCGCCGCATTAGCAGATTTAAAAATCATTGCGGATGGGACGCTATCAGTCACGATTGGTACCGTCACTAAAAGCTACAAAGACATTGATTTGTCCGAAGCGAAGTCCTATGCGGATATTGCGTCCACCATTCAAGCAAAACTCAATGCAGAAAGAGAACCGCAATTTTCCAGTAGCTATTTGACGTTTAATTCACTCGATAGCGCCTTTGAGCTGAGTGGCGGCGTGCAAGAACGCGCATCCATTAGTGTTGAATATTCGGTGCTGGCGAATGCCATGGGGCTGTCTTCCGGTACAGCATCGGAAGGTAACCCCGCACAAACGCCGCTGGAAGCGTTTATGGTAGCAGAGCAGGTTTCCGATTCATTTGGTAGTGCGACATTTTTGGATGAACTGACGTTAGAGCAAGCGGTGCCATTGGCGCAGTATGTTTCCGGTGAGAACGTCAAATACCAATTGCATATTAGCGTGAGCGAAAAGCAGGTTGAAGATTTTAGCGCAGCATTGATGGGAACCGCTTCTGTGGGGTTAAACCTCAAAACGGATACCAACTATTTTATTCAAACCTTACCCATGGCCGTTATGGCGGCGACTGATTATGACCGAACCAACGCCACGACAAACTACATGTTTCGTCAGTTAGGTGTGACGTTCCCTGCGCAAGTGACCACGGATAAAGCCGCTGACCGATTCGATAAGCTTCGCGTGAACTATTACGGTGAAACCGCGATAGCCGGCTCGCAAATCCGTTTCTATCAACGGGGCTTCTTGTGCGGTGGTGCGTCTAATCCACTGGATATGAGCGTGCACGCTAATGAACAATGGCTAAAAGCCTATATTGCTCAGCAATGGTTTAACGTGTTGTTGGCCACACGTGGTGTTCCCGCGAATAAAGACGGTGAAGCGCGTGCGTTGATGGTCATTGCCGGTGCGGTCACCAAAGCGATTAATAACGGCACGATTTTAGCCGGTAAAACGCTGAGTGACGTGCAAAAGCTTGCTATTGCGGATGCGTCTGGCGATGACCTTGCTTGGTATGACGTACAGGATAAAGGCTATTGGTATAACGCGCAGATTGTTGAAAACACGGGTGAAAGCGACTTGCCTGAGTATGTTATGAAATACGTGCTGATTTACGGCAAAGGCGATTGGGTTCGCAAAGTCGAAGGCTCACATAATTTAGTCTAGGAGTAGAACATGCATGATGTATCTGCAACCGGCTTGAGTTTTACCATTCAAGCCAGCAAAACCTTTCCCACTGGGATTTTAATTACCGCCTTTGCTGACGATGCTGATCCACTGGATTTACCGGCTGTCGATATTGCACAAACGGGCATGGATATTAACGGTAACTTGGTGAGTTGGTCTACACCAACACCACAAACCGTCACGATCAACGTATTAGCCGGTAGCGAAGAAGACCAAAATTTGTCTATTTTGCTCGAAGCGAATACCGCGAAAAAAGGGCGTCGACACGCAGGGGATATCATTACCTTTGTCGCCTCTTACGGTGATGGTTCAACGGTCACGGCGCGTAACGGCAAAATTACCAATGGCAGTCGAGGCAATTCTGCCGCCTCGGCAGGGCGTTTGAAATCCAAAGCCTATACCTTTGTGTTTCAAGATTTTGATAGTACACGCGTCCGTTAATTCATTTCTTTTGATGGCGGGGGTTCCCGCCTTTTTTATTGGTGTTTACCATGTTGATTAAACCTAAAGAAGTCGCTATCAAAGACGTTGATGGCGTTGAAAAACTATTCATTATTAGTCGCCTACCCGCCACAGTCGGGCGTGAAATCTTAGCCAAATACCCGTTATCCAACGCGCCCAAAATTGGTGACTATGAGGTTAGCAAAGACGCTATGCTGAAAATGATGGCGTATGTGTGCGTCACTATCGATGGTGAAGAAATCCCCCTTAAAACACAAACCTTGATTGATAACCATGTGCCCGATGGCGAATCATTGATCCGCTTAGAGTTGGAAATGCTGAAATACAACACCAGTTTTTTCGGCAACGACGGGAGCCAAGGTTTCCTCCACTTCCTGCTCAGCAAGGTAAGCGGTTCACTCCCGTCGATTATAAAAACGCTGATGGCTTCTTTGCCGTCATCGTCAGCGAACGCCTCGCCACCTTCACCGAACTCAAAACCTCAATAGATTTAGAAGAGGCAATGGACTTGTGGGAAATTGCCATCACTAACCGTTATAACGAAGCCCTTGCGGCTTCAAAGGATCGCTAATGTCATTAATGGATACCTTTGTGCAGGTCTTTGAGTTTGATACAAGGCAAGCGGATGGGGCATTTAAAAAGGTGCAACGTTCGACCGATGACATTATTGACGGCATAAAACAAACCCAACAAGCGGCTCAGCAAAGTTCACTGGCCATCGGGAATGTCATGACGGAGCTTTGGCAATCGTTGCAGGGGCTGTCGACCGAACATGCCATTTTGTTCACCACCAATGCCAGCGAGGTTAGTGCTGAGACAAGCCACATCGTGGATAGGCTAGATGCGGTGAGCTCATCATTAAGCGCATTGGATGAGCAACGGCAAAATGCAGACGCTGCTTGGGTCTTTGCGGGGGATGCGCTAGGGGATTGGGGGCAATCACTGCAATCTGATATCACCCAATTAAAAAATGACCTCGGCTCGTTATCGGTGGGTGACCAAAAAACCGCATTAGAACAGGTAAAAGGCTCGGTCAGTGAGTATATTAACGAGCTGCAAAAAATCCCGACTACCACTGCCGATGGTGCCGCAGAAATTGAACGTGTGATGGCAGACTTACGCCAATCGATGCAAGGCTTATCGGTTGAACATTCGATTGATTTTGTCACTAACGCAAGTGATGTGACTGCCGAAACGGATGAGATGAGAACGCAGTTAGGGGCTGTCACCGACTCGATTAGTCATCTTGATAAACAACGGCAGTTATCCGAAACGGGGTGGCAATCCACTCAGGGCGTTTTGGGCGAACTCGATGCAAATTACCAGGCACTACAGCAAAATGTTATTCAACTTAATCAAGGTGTCACCGACCTCACGTTAGCCGAACACCAAGGTATCACCGCGAAGCAACTGTCCAACGCCATTATTCAAGCACTGCAAGGTAATTACAGCGAGTTAATTCGTCTTGTGGACACGATGAAAGTGAAGGGAATTGAAGCGGCGACCAGTGAAATTAAAGCACAGCAATCCGTGCAAAAAGCCCTTGAGAATACCGAAATCAAATACCAGCAAGCTGGTAATACGGTCATGTCGTTTGCCAAAAAGGCACTGGGGGCGGTTGGCTTATTGATGGGGGCGACTGCCTTGGTGGGGGAGTCAATTTCACGTTCGGCTGATATTGAAACCCTCGATAAACTGGGTAAAAAAATCAACGTGGCGACTGCCGATGTGGACGCTTTCGCGAGTTCAATGGCTGAACTGGGCGGTACGCGTGATGCGGCGCAAGCGGATTTATCCGCCATGGCTAAATCATTTGGCTTTGCGAAAAATACCATGGAGAAAGTGCTTCAGACCGCAGATAAAGTACAGGGGATGAAGTTCGACAAAGCCAAGGCCACGCTTGCGGGGTTGGGCGTGACAGATGATAAAACCGTCGAACTGATGATGAAAGGGCGCAAAGAACTCGAGCGCATGATGGGCATTCAAAAAGAATACTCAGGCATCAACAAAGAGAGTATTGAACAATCCATCAAATTCAACAAAGCCATGCAAGGCTTTAAGCAATCATCAGGCTTACTGAAAAACAGCTTCTTAGAAATGGTGATCCCGATTTTAACCAAAGGGTTAGAGTGGATTAACCGCTTTGTGAGCTTTTGCAAAGAAAACAAATCGCTCATTGTAGGGTTCTTTATTGCAATAGGTTCGGCTATTGCGGTGTTTTATGTGCCTGCTATGTTATCGGCGGCAGCCGCGACCTTAGCAGCAACATGGCCTATCTTGGCGATCATCGCGGTTATTGCCTTACTGGCTGCGGCGTTTGCCTTAGTTTATGACGATATCATGAACTTTATTGACGGCAATGATTCGATGATAGGGCGTATTTTGGATGAATACCCCGAACTTAAAGCTGTCATTATTGCGTTGTGGGATGCGTTTAAAGCCTTCTTTGATTTTGTCATTGCCTTGTCTCAGGTCGTCGCCGATGTGGCAGTGTCCGCTTTTAACTTTATTGTTGATGGAGGTAAGCAATTTTGGAAATGGCTCAATGAGTTTATTGATGACCTAACGGGGTGGGGCAAACAGTTTGAAGGCGTCTTTGATACCGTTTCTGATGCTGTTGTGGGTATTTTTAAATGGCTTTGGGCGCAAATCAAACAGTATTTAGGTTGGATTAATGACGGCTTAGACGCGATTAAAAATGGCTGGAGCACTGTCAAAGGGTGGTTTGGTTTTGAGGATGCACAAGTGACTCAAACGGTTGAACGCAAAGTCACGACCGACGGCATGATAGAGCACCAAATTCCCGAACAGCCCAAGTTATCTGAAGAAGATACTGCGTTGTTAGTAAAAGGACTGAGCCAACAAATTAACGGCATGTCGAACAATCCAATCAACTCGATGACGAGCCAAGCTATTAGCAATCAATCCAATACTACCAATGAAACTAACTTGTCGATTGGTGAAATCAAAGTGGAAACCCAAGCGACGGATGCGCAAGGCATGGCGAGTGGTACGAAAGATGCGCTGCAATCCCAGCTACAAGATTTAGCCCATCAAACCAGTTCGGGGGTAAGCAAATGATCACCGAGGTGAAAATCTTCAATGTCGATAACTTTTCGACGTTATTTGAAATGGCCAATCCAATTCAAATTAACGTCCGTGACGAACACAAAGCGACACAGTTTACCGTTGAGTCGGGGGAAACACGCAGTGATCATGTGGTGGTTCAGCCCGTTGAAATTGGCATGGATTTAATTTTAGCCGGCGAAATGAAAAGTGCCTTTGAAACCCTACAGCAAGCCTACGATAAACATCAGTTAGTGGGTATCCAAACGCGGGTGAAAACCTACCAACCGATGTTGCTGGTGAATCTCTATCACGATGAAATTCCAGAGATGGCCGATGCGATTAAACTCTCGCTGCGCTTTAGTGAGTGGCGAACGGTTGAGCCAGAATATGGCGACCTGCCGCCCCGTAAGGTGGCAAAAAAAGAGCAATCGAGCACGGTGAATCGTGGAAAAGTGCAAACATCCACGGTGCCAGAGAAAAAGAAAAAATCGGCAGCAACCAAAATTGCTGACGGTGAATTTACGTTAGGGTGGTAATCCATGCAAGAGATCCCTTTAAATGCCGTACCTAATCAACGTTTGCGCGTGAGCCTTGGCGGTGATGAGTGGGAGCTGACGGTTAAAGTGGCGCGAACAACAATGTGTTGTGACGTCAAACGCAATGATGTCACTTTGCTCCAAGGGCTCCGCATAATGCCCAATCAACCGTTGATCCCTTACCGCTATTTATCGGGTAACGGTAATTTTGCCTTTATCACTGAAAATGATGAATATCCGTGGTGGGTGCAATTTGGTCAATCGCAGTATTTGGTGTGGTGGGGTGAAGATGATTGATTTACGCCGCATACGATTAGGGATTGAAGTTAATGGTCGGCTGCAATGGTATGAAGGACTGCGTATTCGTGCCAACGGCACTAAATATGCCAATCCCCTGCAAAATGAATGCACGGTCAATATCGATGGGCTCAATGCGACAACACGCAATATGTTGCTGACCGAAACCAGCCCTTATACCCAAGCGAAGAAACCGCATCGTTTAATTGTCGAAGCCGGTCGTGTTAGCACCGGTATTTTTCGCATTTATGTCGGGGATATTGTTAGCGCAGAAATCGCCTCACCGCCGGATGTAACGCTGACCTTAAAAGCAAAAACCAACAATACAAACGCGCGAGATATTGTTTCTTCATCGGGTAGTGCCATAAGTAAAATGAGCGAGCTGGCTAAGAACATAGCACAGGATTGCGGGGTTAAATTGGACTTTCAAGCCACCGATAAAAATATTGCCAATTGGTATTTTTGTGGGTCGGCACTAAAACAAGTGGAACGGCTGCAAGATGCGGGCAATGTGAAAGCGTTTATTGACGATGACATGCTGTATGTGAAAGACCAGGACAAAGCGTTAAGTGGCCGCTTGCGTATTCTTAACCAAAAATCGGGTATGGTCGGTATTCCTAAAGCCACTGAGAAGGGCGTCGATGTCACTTATTTAATTGATAGTGAGTCGTCATTGGGCGGCATGTTACGCCTTGAAAGTCAGTTTAATCCTGCCTTAAATGGTGATTATATTATTGAGCAACTTAAGTTCGATATTGCCTCTCACGACGATCCTTTCTTTTACCAAGCGACCTGCAAACGAGTGTAAACCATGAACCAACCCAATAATGATATTGCTAGCGAAGGCAGCTTGGCAGGGCAGTTTATGGCTGCGTTTCGTAGCCTATTGATGAATATTGACGACATGCTCCCCGCGACAGTAGTGAGCTATGACGACCAAACTAACCGCGCGGTTATTAAGCCACTCGTCATGATGGTGTCGACACTAGGGCAAAAAGTAGGACGAGCAGCGGTTCCGAATATCCCCGTTTTTCGTTTTGGTGGCGGTGGCTTTTTTATCCGTATGCCGATCAAGGCGGGTGATTTCGGTTGGTTAAAAGCCAATGACCGCGACATCAGTTTAATCTTTCAACGGGGTGGTTTGGAGGATGAACCCAATACAGCACGTTTGCATACCTTTAGCGATGCCATGTTCTTTCCCGATACGCTTAAAGGTTGGTTAATTGATGGCAAAAATGCGGACGCGCTAGTCATTCAGTCAATGGATGGCTCCGTGTGTCTGTCACTGCATGAGGGTAAAGCGGTTTTAGATTCGCCCGTTCTTGAAGTCAATGTGCCCGAAACCACCTTTAACGGCAATGTCACGGTGAATGGTAATCAGGCTGTAAACGGTAACAGCGACTCAAACGGCGGTACGATGAAACACAACGGTAAAGATATCGGCTCAACACATAAACACAGTGGCATTCAAAGTGGTAATAGCAATTCAGGAGTCCCCGTATGAAAACATTTAATGTCAACAGCAATAACGACATCCATCTTGGCAATAACGGAAACTTGTCGATTGTGAGTGGTGAACGGGCATCTAAAAACCGTTGTGAGCATTACGTCAAAGCACTCCGTGGTGAAATGCTGCATAAGCTCGATATGGGGATTCCTTACTGGAAAACCACCTTTGGGCGACAGGCGGACATTCCGTTATTTGAAGCGGCGTTTCGTGACCGGCTGCGTGAGCTGGATGATGTGATATCAGTGGTGTCATTTTCGGCATTTATCGCGGATAACTCGCTGAACTATACCGCGGTGATCCAAACCATTTATGGGGAGATAACGCTTAATGGCTGATTATCAATATATTACGTCACAGGGTGTAATTGTGCCGGATACCAGTACCTTACGTGATGACGTTGAAAACGAATTTAAAAGTGTCTTTGGCCAGCAACTGGATGTTAACCCCGAAACCCCACAAGGCGCATTGATCACCATGGAGATCGAAAATCGGGACGCCGTTGTGCGCAATAATGCAGAGTTGGCCAATCAAATTAACCCCGATTTAGCCGGTGGCATTTTCCTTGATGCAATATGGGCCTTAATGGGCGGGCAGCGTTTTGATGCGACTCACTCCTTTTTATCACAGGTGAAATTCACGGGTATTGCCGAGACTATCATCCCTAAGGGGTCACAAGCGGCCACGCTGAATGGTGACTTATTCGAAACCACCAAAACCTTAATTATCGGTAAAGGTGGCTCAGTAACAGGGGATATGCGTGCCATTGAAACGGGAGCGATTGAGTGCGGTGTGGGTCAACTCAATAAAGTGGCCAGTTCGGTATTAGGTTGGGAAACCGTTCATAACCCCAGCAATGCGGTGTTGGGGCGAGATGCTGAATCAGACTTACAATCAAGGCGACGACGTAAGCAGACGTTAGCCAAAAACACCGTCAGTGTGGGGGAGGCGATTACCTCTGCATTGTATGAATTGGAAGGGGTACGTTCGTTGTCGTATCGAGAAAATTACACAGACCAACCGATGATGTTTGATGGGATCACGTTAGTTCCCCATAGCATTTATGTGTGTGTTGAAGGGGGCGATAAAGAGGCTATAGCACGTTCGTTACTACGTACTAAAACCCTTGGCGCCGACTTTAACGGTAGTGAAGAGGTTGAGGTATTGGAAACTATCAGCGGCCAAATTTATCCCGTTAAATTCGATAGGGCGAAAGAAATTGTGTTGTTCTGCCGAGTAGCGGTGAAAAAAGCCACCGTCGATGCACAAACCATTATTCCCGCCGCGGTTGAGTCATGGGCTAATGGGGATATCGATGGTGAGGGCGGTTTAGTGGTGGGGCGTGATGTATCACCTTTCGAAATATCAGCCGGTATCAATGCTGTTGAGCCTCGTTTATTTATTACACGTGTCGAGCTTTCAACCGATGGCAAAGCCTGGTCATCAAATAACTATGAAATCAAAATGAATGAGGTGGCAAGGCTCAAACGCAGTGCGGTACAGGTGGTGCTGGTATGAGCAAAATTCAATCATTTGATTTTCACTCTGATTTATTAAAGGCGATCCTTTGGCAATATGAAGATGCGACAAACCTTAAGGCATTAGCCAAATACAAAGCGGAGTATTTTGAGCAATCCACAGTCCAGTTTTGGCGTGATTGGTACCGTGATGTGTTTAATATCGATACGGCAAATGAGTTTGGGCTGAATATTTGGGCGCGCATACTCGATGTGCCGTTGGGGATTGATGTACCCCCGAGCGATAAAACAAAAATCGGCTTTGGTTTTGGTAAAAAGAATGCCAATTTCAAAGGTAACTTTCGGCGCAATGCCGATTACACCTTATCGCTGACTGTCGACCAAAAGCGCCTCATCGTGCGTATGCGTTATTTTAACCTCACGCAAAGCCCAACGGTCACCAATATTAACGAATTTCTTAAACGCTTCTTTTGGCAAGCCGACAGCAAAGTATTCGTGCTTGATCCGCTCGATATGACCTATCTGTATTACGTGTTTAATTTCAACCCGGACGAACGTTTACGGGTTCTTCTTGAAAACTTTGATCTTATGCCTCGCCCATCGGGTGTGGGTGTCAAATACCGTATCGTGACAAAGAAAGCCTTCGGTCACGGTCAACATCGTAAAAACTTCCTTAGCAGTAATTTCGGAGCCTAAAACTCATGACAAAAATCTTTAAAATCCCCTTTGCAACACAAGGGGACAGGACTTCTATTCCCGATGATGTGCAAGCCGATGGCGCAGTTTCTTACACGCAAGGCTATAGTTACGATTATGAGCGTGACCAACAAACTGATCCGGCCGCGAAAGATATTGAACGTGAAAAGATGAACGGGATATTTCACGATATCACGCAAGCCATTGGCGAGTTGCAGAGCTTTGGTTTTCCTAAGTGGGCAGCAGAAGGCAAGCCATATCCTATTCGCGCCATTGTTTATCATAAAAACAAAACGTGGCAGTCGAAGATTGAAAATAACAATGTTGAACCTGTCGCAGGCACAGCATGGCAGGAACTGAAAGCCGATTTAAGTGCAGGTGATATCAATGTTTATAACAAAACAGAATCCGACAAACGCTTTCAGCCATTAGGCAACTATCAGCCTGCTGGTTACAGCTATTCTAAAGCTGAATCTGATACCAATTATCAACCCAAAGGCAACTATGCCCCAGCAGGTAATTACGCGTTCAAAGGTGAAAGCTACACGAAAGCCGAAGGGGATACACGGTACCAAGCTAAGGGAAGTTATCAGCCATCAGGGGACTATGCCTTAAAAGGGGATAGTTATACCAAGGCTGAAACCGATGGTAAGTATCAACCTAAAGGCAGCTATCAAGCGGCAGGCTATAGCTATTCGAAAGCGGAGTCTGATACCAATTACCAACCCAAAGGTAATTATGCTCCGACGGGTAATTATGCACTTAAAGGTGAAAGTTACACCAAGGCCGAAGGGGATACACGATATCAGCCAAAAGGCAGTTATCAGCCGTCGGGGGATTATGCAACAAACACAGCGCTTAATAACGGGCTTAATACTAAGCTCAATACGAACAGTGTCACCCAATCAACGGGCGGATCAACAACGAGCGTGATGAGCCAAAAAGCCGTCACCGATGCATTACAAAATGCGGTCAATCTTAATACCATTTACCCTATTGGTATTGTTGTGTGGTTCGCGCAAAACAAGAACCCCAATACCTTATTTCCTGGTACTAAATGGCAATACATCGGTGAAAATAAAACCATTCGATTAGCTGCAGCGAGTGGTGCGAATGTGTTAACAACTGGCGGTTCGGATTCGGTGACCATTGGTAAAGGACACCTTCCTGCGGTTTCATTAAAGTTTTCAGGTTCGACAGCGTCAAGTGGAGGGCATACACATGCTCGTGGCACGATGAATATTACAGGCGAGCATGGTTATATGCGCCGTGATTCTGCTCAATATGCTTATGCATCAGGGGCCTTCTCACTAGGCGATGGTGCGTCCAATGGTGGGTATACAGGTTCAACTAACGTGAGTTCTCGTAAGTATGTATTTAATGCGGCTAGTTCATGGACGGGAGAAACTTCAAATAATGGGGCGCATACTCACTCATATTCAGGGAATACAGAAAACTTAGGTTCAGGAGCCGCTTTAGCAGTAACAAATGCTTATATCATGTTGATGGGCTGGTATCGAATTAGTTAAAACTAATAAGTAATGGCGAATACATTCGCCATTACCACTCAATATTAGTCAATATCGTATATGGTTACTTTAGATTTTTTAAATAAACTAAATGAGTTTATTATGTCATCTCTAATTAATTTTGTTTGTAGCAAAGTTATTTTTACATTAGGTATATCCATTACGTTAAGTTGGCATGTACTACCAAACCCAATAATATTTAACATGTTATTTTCGTTTGCTAATTTATAAATGTAATCTTCTGAAATGGTATCAATACAGCGTTCTTCCATGTGAAAAGCGTTTCTTGACAACTCTCTAGGATGCCTTAGGTAAATAATATTATCATATTTACTATTTATATTATTTATTTTCGTTAATAAAGATTCTAAATTTTCAGCATTTTTAGTGCGCAGGATATCTTTAAATCTTGAGCCTACAAAAATATTGACTATTTTATTGTTTTTGGTTTTTTTTGTAGTCTCAATATGTTCACTTTCTTTACGAAATAGTTCAAGCTTGACTACATTTGATTTTACATTATATTTCTTATTTTCATTTAAAATAGTGTAATGTAATATTGTGCTATCAACAATTTTTTGCGTATTATAGATTTTTTTGAAGAAAAGTCGTGACAGTTTATATCTTAGCTTGCTCCTCTCCTTCATACGATTATCAATTTCTTGTATGCTTTCCAATGAGTTGAGATTCAAAATCCCATCATCAAACGTTTCTATTGAGATGTTAGCCCCTAAGAGACTCACTATATAATGAAGAGGCAATTCACCTGCATTGGCTAGGTACACCGTAACAGGGTCACTAACTGATTTTTTCATATAGTTATTAATTACTATCAAATTCACTATATCGTAGTCCATTCTAGCGATTAAGTGAGAATCAAAATTATGTTCTAATTCTTTTTTAACTCCCCTCATAATATTTTTATTTGTTTTTAGGTAAATTGCGTGACAAGTACCATCTGTCAATTGTTTTTTTATTGTTGTCGCAATTCTAAGCTGAAGTGGAGAGCAGATTAAAAATATATGTGATGACATTACTATTTTCCATACTTTTATTTATAGCTTAATTATTTCTTAAGTATAGCTCTTAACTAAGTAAATAGCACTAATTTATACGTGGTTTTTCTGCTGATCTTATCCGTATAGCATATCGAATTTTAACTATTTCACTTGGTTACTATTTTTGCTCAAGTGTGATTTAATGTGAGAGACTAGTTATGATATAGTTGGTTATACTTAATCAAATAAGAAGTAATTACACAATGGAAAACATGGACACTTCAATAGAGTATGTTTTTAGATGGAAAAAAGCACATGAAGACTATCTGATAGAAAATAAAATTTTTTTGAAACAAGGTGGTCAATCTAAAAAAGTGGATGGTGTTTATTCCAGACGAAATTTTTTTCTTTTCAACCGTGGGTAAAAGATTAGGATTATTGGTGATATTTTTGTTGAAGAATATTCAATGATGCCATTTCGTAGCTTTTGTTCTGTTGGTGCCTTTTCTGAACCAACCTGCCGCTTTCCAAATGGTACTGTCATAGGTCGCTATTGTAGCATAGCGAGTCGAGTGAAAGTGATGGGAGGTCATCACCCATACCATCGTTTTACGATAAGCACCTTAACATATAAAAAAGATTATGAAGTTATAGCGGGTAAGATGGGTGGAGAGTGGAAAGCTAATCCTTATGATACGAATCTTGGTTCCCCAGTAATTGGAAATGATGTTTGGATCGCGGACGATGTGGTGATAAAAGGCAATATTAAAATTGGTGATGGTGCGGTTATAGCGGCAAACTCAGTAGTAACTAAGGATGTTCCTCCGTATGCTATCGTTGCTGGAATCCCTGCAAAGGTAATCAAATATCGATTTACAGATGATGTTATCGCTGAGTTATTGAAGATTAAATGGTGGGATTATAAATTTACGGATCTACCTGACAATCAATACTGTGATGATATCGGTTATTTTGTTGATAATCTCTCGCTAAGTATTAAGCGAGGGGACATCGAGCCAACTATTTATAAAAAATTCAACATAGGGAAAGAGTTGAGTAATCTTTGAAATATTGGGTGTACATAAGTTGTGGTGTGAGTGCTTAAGATTGGTGAATGTGCTCAGTAGGCAAATAAAAAAGCCCACCGAAGTGGGCTTTTAGTAACTTTCAAATGCGCGTGCATTTCACGTGCACTTTCTAGTCTTAATGTTGCCAGTGTCTAGTCCAACTGATTTTGCTAACTTCCTGTTTTTAAACCTGTTGTCCTATCACTGACCCACCAAATTTGGTGGAGCTGGCGGGAGTTGAACCCGCGTCCGAAATTTCTACATCCTCGGTACTACATGCTTAGTCTAGTCTTTAATTTCATTTGCCAACTGCGGATAGACACGCCATCAACAAACTATCCTGATTAAATTTAACGCTGCAACCCCAGGCAAGGCATTCACGCGATCTCTTTTGGGTTTGACCTCTCTTGATCCCCGTCCTAAGAGCGGAGGCTAGGGAGAGAGGGCTCTAAGCAGGTTATTAAGCTGCTAAAGCGTAGTTTTCGTCGTTTGCGACTATTTTTTTGCGGCTTTTTACGAGGCCAACCGCCCCTCGGCATGCACCTTGGGTTTCGCAAATCCCGTCGAATCCAGAATCAGCCCCAAGTTGTTGAGTGCAGTATAACAGAAAATTATCCTATAAAGCTAGGACTTAGCGATTAGAATGTTTCATTATACGTGCTTTATCAAGTTGCCATTCGCGTTCTTTGATATCAGAACGCTTGTCATGGGCTTTTTTACCCTTAGCAACACCGATTTTTACTTTGCACCATGCATTTTTCCAATAAAGGGAAAGTGCGATGACAGTGTAACCTTCACGGTTAACTTTACCATAAAGGGTATCTAATTCACGTTGGTTTAACAATAACTTACGACTACGTGTTGGATCACAGACTACATGGGTAGAAGCGACATTAAGTGGTGTAAAGTTAGCACCAAATAAATAAGCTTCGCCGTCTCTGAGTAATACGTAGCTGTCACCGATATTGGCTTTACCTGCACGCAGTGATTTAACTTCCCAACCTTGTAGGGACAAACCCGCCTCGAACTCCTCTTCGATAGAATATTCGTGGCGAGCACGCTTGTTCATAGCAATAGTTGCTGAACCGGGTTTATATGGTTTTTTCTTTGTCATAGTGCAATCATTATACTGTAAGCTGAGTTGAATGAAATCTTTCTGCGTTGATATTTTTCTGATTGTGCATTTATTGCCCTATATGGGTTTTGTTTTTTGTTTAACCAATCAATGGTGCTATTATATGCCCAGTTTTTAGGGATAGGAATTGATATGCCACAGATTAGTCGCTCTGCGTTAGTCCCTTTTAGCGCGGAACAAATGTATAAACTCGTTAATGATGTGATTTCATACCCAAGTTTTTTGCCTGGGTGTGTGGGAAGTCGAATTATCAGCCATAGTGCTGACGAAATGACGGCTTCTGTTGAGGTATCAAAAGCGGGAATTAGCAAGACGTTCATTACAAAAAATGTGCTTGAAGACAATAAGTGTATTCATATGCAATTAGTGGAAGGGCCGTTTAGTAAGCTTTCAGGCGGGTGGAAATTTATTCCATTGAGTACAGACGCCTGTAAAATTGAGTTTCACCTCGATTTTGAATTTACTAATAAACTGATTGAGCTGGCATTTGGTAAAATTTTTAAAGAGCTAGCCAATAATATGGTGCAAGCTTTTACGTTGAGAGCTAAGGATATCTACAGTGTCTGATATCAACATCGAAGTGGTGTATGCGCTACCAGAAAAGCAATTTTTGTTATCTGTAAAAGTTTCTGAAGGTACAACAATAGAAGATGCCATACGGGCATCTGGTATTTTGTCACTGCGAGATGATATTGATTTAAAGAAAAATAAAGTAGGAATTTATAGTCGTCCTGCGAAACTTTCTGACATCGTGCAAGATGGTGAACGAATAGAAATTTATCGACCTTTACTTGCTGACCCTAAAGAGTTGCGCCGTAAGCGTGCTGAAAAATCGAAAGAAGCAAAAAGTCATTAAGGCTTTTTTGAATTGTTAAAACGATCAATTGAGAGTACTTCAAGTCACTCAGTTTTTGTTGTTACCCAGTAAATTAACTGAAAGTATCATCACCTATTAACAAAAACACGAATAGCTACCTGTGAATAATTGGTTACAGGTAGCTATATTTTCAGTTCTTATATTAATGCATATGCATTATTATTCAGCTGTTTTAGTCTCAGCCGCTTCCATCGATTCTTGAGCCGCAAGGTTTTTCTCATTTTTGATGTCAGTCAGAATACCGTTGCGATCAAAAATGAGTGTTAGTGTTTCTTGCTTAACGGGATCATGCCCCAGCTCTTGGCGGAATACGTAATACCAGGTCTGAGTACCAAACGGGTCGGATAACATTGGTGTGCCCAAAGTATAAGCGACCTGTTGCTGAGTCATTCCTTTTTGGATCTTAGCAACATCTTTCGCTGTGAGGTAATTACCTTGGTTAATGTCCGGGTGATAGACAAGACGTTCCATCATTGAACAGCCCGTAGACATTAATGCGAGTGATAGTGCAGCAGCAGTTAACAATTTATAACGCATGGATATCTCATTCCTTTTGGAGTCAGAACATCAATGATAATCGACATTGATACATTTTAAAACCTTCCTTATCGACTCTAAGACCACATGTGTGCAAAAAAGTTGTCAAAAATTATGCTGCAAGCAATTCTTTTGCATTTGCCAACGTGTTCTTTGTAACTTCAGAACCCGCTAAAAGCCTTGCAAGCTCTTGTAAACGTGATTTTTTATCTAGTAATTGCATATGCGTTTCGGTTTCAACACCATTTGTTTCTTTGCTAACGTAAAAATGATGGTGACCACAACCCGCGACTTGGGGAAGGTGAGTGACGCACATCACTTGGGTTGATTCACCAAGCTCCCGTAATAATTTGCCTACAATGGCAGCGGTAGGGCCACTAATACCAACATCAACTTCATCAAAAATTAACGCAGGTGTATCCATTTTTTTCGCGGTGATAACTTGGATAGCGAGGGCGATACGAGAAAGCTCACCACCCGAAGCCACTTTTGCAAGTGATTGATGTGGCTGTCCTGGGTTAGTTGTGACATTAAATTCAATTTTACAAGCACCATCAATTTGAAGTTGTTCAGGTACAAATTTGACATCAATTGTGAATAAGCCGTGTGGCATAGATAGTTGATGCATGCTGTTGGTAATCAGAGAGCTGAGTTCTTGAGCATAATGTAAACGGACATGGTGTAAGCGTTCAGCGCAAGCCAAAGCTTTTTGGTGGTCAGCGAGAACTTGTGCGTTTAATGCCTCACAGTCTTCATTTTGATTAGCAATTTGCTCTTGCTCAGATAAAAGTTGTTGAAATAATTCAGGCAAAGCTTCAGGAGAAATATGATGTTTGCGTGCTAGACTAATTTGTTTGGAAATACGCTGTTCAAGTTCAAACAAGCGATTAGGGTCGAGTTCATATTGGTCACAATAATGCTTGATTTCATCACTCACTTCGCTCACTTGGATTGATGCTTCTTCGAGCATATCAAGTAGGCCTGAAAATTTAGGGTTTAGTGCAACTAAGTCAGTTAGTTCATTTTTTGCCATGTTCAGCAGACTGATAACATTGGCCTCATCATTTTCGGACAAAATTTGCGCTGCATTTTGCCCAATAGTTAAAAATTGACCATGGTTTGCTAGTTGTTTGTATTCTTGATCAATTTCCTCGAACTCACCTTGTATAGGAAGAAATTCATTAAGCTCTTTCAAGTGATATTCTAACAATTGCTGACGTGATTCACGCTCTTGCATTTGCTTTTGAAATACAGCAAGTTGCTGGCATGAATTATGCCATGCTTGCCATGTTTGTTTCATTTGAGCAAGGAGTTCTTGCTGGTTTGCATAGGCATCAAGCAGTGATTTTTGATGAGTTGCATCAAGTAATAATTGATGTGCATGTTGACCATGAATTTGAATTAATAAGGTACCTAACTCTCGAAGTTGGGAGAGGGGAACTGAAACGCCATTAATAAAGCCCCTTGAACGCCCATCAGAGGCAATAGTACGGCGTAATAAACATTCGTTTTGGTTATCAAGTTGGTGCTCTACTAACCAGTTTGCGGCCATTTGCGCATCAGATAACGAGAATCGGGCACAGAGATCAGCGCGCTGAGCACCGGGACGGACCATATTGGCTTCGCCACGGTTACCCAAACACAGGCCGAGCGCATCAATTGCAATCGATTTGCCTGCACCTGTTTCACCAGTGATGGTTGTCATGCCGCTACGAAAATCAATTTCTAACTCACGGACGATAGCAAAATTATTGATGGTTAATTGGGTAAGCATCTGCGCTCTCCTGTAAAAATACACACCTGTGTTTTCATACAGTTTAGCCTGTTTTTTTATACAGTAAAGAGCCTAGAGCAAAAAATTAGAAAGTTTTTTTAGCCCACCCTAATTTTGAACTTAATGTATTGAAATAATTATAATCTTGAGGATGAACTAAATTCAGGTTTTTACTACTACGCTTGACGATAACCTCTTCACCATCTTGAATCGGTAACATAATTTGGCTATCACAGCTTACTTCATACTCAATATTAGTGCGCAAAAATTTCAAGCGAATACTACTATCACTGCTAATGACTAAAGGTCGCGAAGACAGCGTATGAGGGAACATTGGCACTAAGACAATAGCGTCTAAATTAGGGGTTAAAATGGGGCCGCCTGCCGATAAGGAATAGGCTGTTGAGCCTGTTGGAGTGGCGATAATTAGCCCATCAGACCGCTGTGAAAATGCAAATTTTTCATCGATATAGACCTCAAACTCAATCATATGAGCAACTTTTCCTGGGTGCAGAACGATTTCATTAATTGCGCTGCTTTTTCGTGCTTTTTGATTGGGTTTGATAACTTGGGCTTCAAGTAGAAAACGTTTTTCTTCCCGATATTCACCTTCAAGTACGCGGGAAAGTTGTTGTAAAGCATTATCGGGGTCTAGATCAGTTAAAAAGCCTAAATTTCCACGGTTTACACCAATAACTTTATTGTTATAACGGGATAATATACGCGCTGCACCGAGCATGTTGCCATCACCACCTACCACAACGACTAAATCGGCCTGTTGACCAATTTCGGTCAATGTTCCGGTTGTCGCATTGATTAGCTTCAAGTCTTTAGCAACTTGCTTGTCAATAATGGCATGGTAGTTTTTTGAGATCAGCCAATGATAAATAAGTTCATGAGTCGCTAATGCTTCAGGATGCCTTGGATGCCCGACAATGCCTATCGTTTTAAAGTGAGAATGTGGTGTATTATTGTCCTTTCGCATACTTTTTTGGCCTCTCATTGTATGACTTCCCTTGAATCCCTGTATTAGATCCCCATAATACTCTCATATATGGGATTAATGCTAAATACGCGGAGATATTCATGAGTAGTAAAGACCAAAACATGCATGATGAGCAAGCTTCTGAGCAAAATGAGCCACAAAAAGTTCAAACAGAGCAAGAAGTAGACGTTCAACAAGCTGATGAAATGCAAGCAAATGAACAAGCATTGGCAGCGCGTATTGCTGAGCTTGAGGAGCAATTAGCCGCTTCACAAAAAACCGAACGTGAAGCAATGCTACGTGCTCATGCTGAAATCGAAAATATTCGTCGTCGTACAGAGCAAGATATTGAGAAGGCACATAAATTTGCTCTCGAAAAATTCTCTAACGAGCTCTTGCCTGTGATTGATAATTTGGAACGTGCTATTGATGCCGCTGATCGCGATAATGAGCAATCAAAAGCGATGTTAGAAGGGTTAGAACTGACGCTGAAAACATTCTTAGATGCAGTCGCTAAGTTTGGTATCGAACCTGTGGGCGATGTGAATGTACCGTTTAACCCGGAAATTCACCAAGCGATGACAATGGTTGAATCCCCAGATCACCAAGCTAACCATGTGATTAACGTGATGCAAAAAGGGTACACGTTAAACAATCGTTTACTCAGACCTGCAATGGTGATTGTGTCTAAATAATCGCTGAAATGGGATACATGAGTATCCCATTTTTTGTCGTCAATTTGCCATCACTGGTTGATGACGGGCTGCCAATCAATGGGTGCTTTGCCTTGTTGAGTTAAGATTCTATTTGTTTGAGAAAAATGTCCGCAGCCTAAAAAGCCGCGATGAGCCGAGAGTGGTGAAGGGTGTGGTGCTTTTAAAACATGATGGCGTTTAGTATCGATAATCCTTCCCTTTTTCTGGGCATGAGAACCCCAAAGTAAAAAGACTACGCCCTCGGTATTTTCATTAATTGCTTCAATCACTTTATCTGTGAATGTTTCCCACCCTAAATGCGCATGAGAATGGGCATTGCCTTGTTCAACAGTGAGTACGGTATTTAATAGCAATACACCTTGTTGTGCCCAACTTAATAAATAACCATGTGATGGGCGTGTAAATCCTGCGATATCTTTTTCGAGTTCTTTATACATATTCACAAGGGATGGTGGTGGCTTAATACCCGGCAACACTGAAAAGGAAAGACCGTGTGCTTGCCCTGGACCATGATACGGATCCTGACCTAAAATAACCACTTTAATATCAGCAAGTTCGGTATAGCGGAAGGCATTAAACACATCATCTTGTGGAGGGTAGATGATTTTCCCTGCTTGGCGTTGTTGCGCGACATAGGCGAGTGTTTCTTTAAAATACGGTTTTATTTTTTCAGGGCCAATGACGTCGTGCCATGTAATGGTTTTTGACATGAGATTATCCATAACAATAAAGGTTAGGGCGCAATTTATAACTGAACCAAAGTTGATATTAAGCTTACTGGTTCGCTGGTCAGAGATAAAGCCCTGATGTTGATAATTTCTTTAAAATTAATTTGAAAAAATATAAAAATTATTAAAATTTTCTCAGAGTGAATATTGATTTAAATCATAAAGTTGAGTGGGTTTGATTAATTGCTATACGGAATAATTGATAAATATCAAAGAAAGTGACCATTTGAGCTGGTATAAAATACCTATAGACATTGGTTAGACCAAATATCCAATTGCAAATATTTAAGATATTAATGGTTAATTACGCTTTGATAGATAAAACAAATCGAGCGCAATCTAGTTCGAACGTGGAGGTCGACATGATTACAGGTATTCAAATTACTAAAACTGATAATGCAGCATTATTGAACTCTTTCTGGTTACTGGATAACGAGAAAAATGAAGCGCGCTGTGTTTGTGCTAAAGCAGATTACAATGAAGGTCAAATAGTTGCTAAAGACGAATTAGGCGCTTTTGAGTACCGCGAAGTTCCTCTGGAAATGCAACCAACTGTCCGTGTAGAAGGTGGTCAGCACTTAAACGTTAATGTATTAAGTCGTGAAACGCTAGAAGATGCAGTGAAAAATCCAGAGAAATATCCGCAGTTAACGATCCGTGTTTCAGGTTATGCCGTACGTTTTAACTCATTAACGCCTGAGCAACAACGTGATGTCATTACCCGTACTTTCACTGAAAGTCTGTAATAAAGATTAAATATACTGACATCTAATACAGCATAACAAATTCTAAAGCCATTGATATCAATGGCTTTTTGTTTGCCTCTAATAAAGTTGATTATTTCTCTTCAACGCTATTTCGCTTTCAATATTCTTCCAACATACGCATTTGTTAGGGAGAATTTATGCCTTTTTCAATACAACCCGCACTTAATTCAGTGGATGAGCTTTCTTTAGCAAGAGAAGGTTTAAGCATTTATTTACAAAATCATCGGTTAGATATTTCATTATGTGGGGGAGAACGCTGGTCAAAACAGACGTCAAAAGACGATTTTTGGGGTTTTAATGCACAAAAAAAAGACTATATTTTGGCTTTATTATCACAAGGTGCTTACCATAAAGGTTGGCAACAAATATTAGGAGTGGAAAAGTTAAATAGAGCGCAGCTTAATGCGTTAGGGATTGATGCAGATTTATTAAGTGATGGATCTTCAGGGTTTCAAGCCAATATATGTCGCTACGAAAATTTATATATACTTTGTTTTGCAGGGACAAATGATATTGTCGATTTTTACGCGAATATTCGCCAAGGTCTTGGCCAATATGAACCTCAATATTTTCAAGCCGTTGGCTTAGCCAATATTTTATTTAATTCAGTAAATGGAAAGATGATTTGTACAGGGCATTCATTAGGTGGTGGTCTTGCATCAATTGCCGCATTGGCGAGTCAAAGCCCAGGTATCGCCTTTAGTCCCGCAGGGCTTGCAAAAAATACTGTAAACAGAATTGGGCTTAATTATGATGTTGCGGAACAACTTGCAGGTGAGGGGCTGATTCGGTTTTATACCGTACAATATGATTGGCTTGACTCATTACAAAACACTTTACCTATCCCTTCAGCGCTGGGAACGCGTATTAAAATGGCTTATAGCGAACAGAGTTCTTGGAAAAATTGGTTACCGCACCGATTATTAACAAGAAGTTTTATTGCACACACGATGGTGAAAATTATTAAGGTGATGTGTAAACAGAAACCATGGAATAATTGGAATGCGATCACAGGAGAATATGATAAAGCGGTAGAGATTCCTTTAAAATTATTTCCAACAGTAGATGAACAACAAAAAACAAATTGGCAAGAATGCTGCGAGAGTGCAATTAAGAAAGGCAATATAGTGGAGTTTTCTAATCTTTTAGAACTGGATAATAAATCAGGTGATCTTGATTTTTTAGCACAGCAGTCTGCTAGGGCAACAAATGGGCAATTTATGCAGGTTTTACTTGAATCATCTTATGGGCAGGCGATTAAAAATACACAGTTAAAACAGCAAAAAGGTATTTTACATTTGGCGGCACAAAGTGGGCGAGTGATGCAGTCTCAAATATTGATAGAGAATGGTTTTATGGTCAATATTACAGATGGTTTAGGTAATACGCCGCTACATGATGCATTAAATAGCCATGCATTAGATGTTGCTGAGTTATTATTGGCAAATGGTGCTGATTGGCGAGTAAAAAACAAACAAGGATTAGACTGCAAAGACATTATTAATCACCATATAATCAAACGTGATTTATTAACACCAGAAGGAAAGAAAATGCGAGATAAGGTCATGGGTATGATGAGTTAAAATAAAAAACGGGCCGAAACCCGTTTGACTGATTAGTGTGATTTACCGCTAGTCGCTGATGCGGCTGGATTAGCTGGAGTACGGCGTTTCCCAATATTTTTCTTATCGCGATGACGTACTTTTTCTTTTTTCTTAGCCTGTTCCTCTTTCTTTTTCTCTTTGCGTTTCGCAAGCACTTTCTTCGATGGTTTTGGCTTATTTAACATCGCTTCAGATGGCGCTTTCGTGGTCGGGCGCAACGCATCAATAACACGCATTTTGATAGGATCTTCAATATAGCGTGTAATTTTTCCAAGTAATGGAAAGTCATGGGCTTCAACTAATGAAATAGCGGTGCCTTTGCGACCCGCACGACCAGTACGACCAATGCGATGCAGGTAAACGTCAGCGGTTCTTGGTAAATCATAGTTAAAAACATGGCTAACATTGTCAATATCTAAACCGCGAGAAGCGACATCAGTTGCGACAAGGACTTTGACTTGCCCATCAACTAAGCGGCGCACCGCTTCGTTGCGTTTTGCTTGAGGCATTTCACCTTCAAGATAACAAGGTTCAATACCCGCTTCACGTAGCCATTGTACAAGCTCACGTAAGCGCTCACGTTTGCGCACAAACACGATCGCTTTGGTGACTTCTTCTTGCTTCAGTAAATGACAAAGTAGTGCTGTTTTGTGCTCGACATTATCTGCGCGGTAATGAAATTGTTGGATTTTTTTCCGTTCACGACGAGATGGATCTGCATCGATTTCAATCGGATCTTCTAACAGGCGCTCCGCAAAGTCTCGAATGGCTTCCCCTTCGAGTGTGGCAGAAAATAACATGGTTTGTTTGCGCCAACGCGTTTCGCCTGCGATAGTTTCAATGTCGTTTGCAAACCCCATATCTAGCATACGGTCAGCTTCATCGAGGATCAAAATTTCAACCGCACGGCAGTCAAAATTTTCTTCTTTAATATATTGTAATAAGCGGCCTGTTGTGGCGACAACGATATCTTGGTTTTCGCTGAAAATTTCAGCATGGTTCATATAAGCAACACCGCCAGTAATTGTCGCAATGTCTAGGTGATTATGTGCACATAATTCTTTGGCTTGTTCAGCAACCTGCATGGCTAATTCACGGGTAGGCGTGACAATCAGAACTCGGGGAGGGCCTGATTTTTTTCTTGGGAAATCAAGTAAATGTTGAATGGCTGGCAGTAAGAATGCCGCAGTTTTCCCAGTTCCTGTGGGGGCTGAACCTAGAACATCCCTACCATCCATTGCTGCAGGAATAGCCGCAGCTTGAATAGCAGTAGGGCGTTGATAACCTTTGTCTGACAGCGCGTCAATTAGGCTTTCATCGAGATCAAGTTCAGAAAAAGTGGATGCAGTCATGATATACCTCTATTTGGGGCGCTGATTATAAACAGGTTAGCAAAATTGTTCACCTGAAAAAATCTGCTTTTCATAAGTGTAACTGTTTTCAAGACAGACAGGGAGCGATAACTCGAGGAAAAGTAGAGAAATGACAAAAGAATCAAGGAGAGCGAACACTCTCCTTGGGGAAGTTGTCCAAGTGGGGTAAAAGCGTGGTTTTTCCCACTTTGTGTTATTTATTAGCTAAGCATATTAATCAACCAAGTATGATATGGAATTCCGACCAGATCGATGAGGACTGCACCGCTTAATGGTACAATCATAAATGCTTTCATAGAGACTTGTTTGTAGCGCTCGCAAACTGAGGACATATTTGCCATCGCATTTGGCGTTGCCCCGAGTCCATGTCCCATCAAGCCTGCACACATCACGGCAGCATCATAGTTTGTCCCTAATAATCTAAAGATAACAAATATGACTAGTAGAATTAAAATGATAACTTGAGCCAATAAAATGGTGAAGAGTGGTAAGGCAACGGCTTTCAACTCCCAAATCTTCAGTGACATCATCGCCATTGTTAAGAAGAGGCCAAGGGACACCTCCGAAATAAGGTCGATAGATTTTTGGTTGATGCGGAATAATTCTATCTGATCGTTAATATTACGGATGATAATAGCAATGATCATCGCGCCAACATAACTGGGTAATGAAAACCCCGTAGCTTTGGTGAATTGTGCAGAGGCAAATTGACCAATGACCATGATCCCTAAGATCAAGGCAAGCATTTTCAAGAAAGCATGTGCGTCGATAGACTCAATTTTACTTGCAATAGTCTCGGGAACTTGAATTTTTTCGACTTTATCATCTGCTTGAATGCGGACATTGAATTTTTTAATCAAATATGTGGCAATTGGACCACCTAATAAGCTCCCGGTAATTAACCCAAAGGTTGCTGCTGCAATCGCTGCAACGGTGGCAGATTGTACGCCCAGCTCTTCAGCCATACCGCCAAAAGCCGCTGCCCCACCATGACCGCCAGTGAGAGACACTCCCCCTGCCATAATGCCAATAACAGGCTCTATACCTAATAAATGGGCTAATCCAGCCCCAAAGGTATCTTGGAAAATCACAACAAACCAACAAATAAACAGGTACATAAATAATAAGCGCCCACCGGTTTTGAGAACACGGAAGCTGCCATCAATACCAATGGTGGTGAAGAATGCGACCATCAAGAAGGTTTGTAAGCTGGTATCGAAGTTTATTTCGGCAAGGCTAAACGATTTTAGTCCCCAAATGATTAAGCTGACTAAAAAGCCACCAATGACGGGAGAGGGAATGCAAAACCGTTGTAACCACTCAATACGTTTTTTTAAGTGGATCCCCATAAGGAGGCAGATGACAGTGAGAAATAAGGTGGATAGTGCATCTAGGTGTAGGATCATAAGTTTCCCTTTTTGTAACTGTTATCTTTCAAGCTACAGCGTTTTTGGCCGCACTTAGCTACTGCAGTCACATACTTTTGTATGCTCCTGCAGTTATCTTCGTTAGCCGCCTAGCTGTAACTCGAAATCTAATAGTTAAAATATTTATGATGAAAACAATATAATTTAGAGAGTTACAGCTAATTTGATATTTCTTTTCGAACCTATTTTTATTGTGGTGTTCGAATAGACGCTATCTCAAAAGATTGAAGCGAACAGTTTATTTATCAGTCGAATAGTTGTGTTGTGTTATTAGAATAAATATTGGTAAATCAAATAAGCCGCTAGTTTGGCGGTATGGTTGTCAATATCAAATTCAGGGTTGCACTCCGCGATATCAAAGAGTGCGATTTTGTCGCTGCGTTTAATGACGGTAAAAAGTTCATCAAAAACGTCGGTAGAGATGCCTTTAGGCGCTGGGGCACTGACACCAGGGGCAATAGCGGCTGAGAATACATCTAAGTCCACGGTGACATAAATATAATCCACGCTATCAATAAATGTTTGGAGCTGTTTAATCGCATGCGGAAGTTGTGAAACGCTCAGTTGTTTATCTCTTAGGTACTGGCAGCCTAATCTATCCGCTGTGTCAAATAACACCTTGGTATTACCGTGATCCGCAATGCCTAAACACAGGTAGTGAAAAGGGCGCTGATATTGTTCACATAACCGTGCTGATTGCAAAAAAGGCGTACCAGACGTGGCTTCAGGGGCTTCACGCAAATCAAAATGGGCATCAAAGTTGATAATACCAATAGCTTTGCCGGGTTGATTTTGTTCCACATAATCAAATAACCCTTGGAAGCTGGCGAAGGCCACTTCATGACCTCCACCTAAGACAATTGGGCGCTCATTTGCCAGTAAACTTTCAATGATTTTATTGGATAATCGGCGTTGTGCAGCTTCAAGGTCACCATCATCACAACTCACTGTTCCTATGTCTTTAATCGCGAGTGGCTGGTGGATAGGGAGCCCCGCGAGTTGGCGGCGAATGGCATCAGGGCCGGCTTTAGCACCTTGACGACCTTTGTTGCGCTTTACGCCTTCATCGGAGGCAAAGCCAATCAATGTAAATTGCGTTGGGGATATTTTGTTGATCACCTGATGAATACGCAAATGTTCTTGTGTTTCACCATCAGTGCGCCCTTGCCATTGAAAAGGTTGTGTCATAGTTACTCCAAGTTAATGAGTTTAGTGATGTTGTCCGCTGTTTGGCAGGTATGCATAACCAGTTCGTCAATGCGATGGGTTGAGCGAAATTCAGGTGCCATAACTGACACGACAGCAATGACATCATTTCCTTTGAAAATAGGGGCTGAAACCCCAAAGACACCTTCATCAATTTCACTGGTTGAGGTGCCATAGCCTTGTTTGCGGATCTGCTGTAAATCTTGCTTTAACTTCAGTCTATCTACGTCAGATTCAAGCTGTTTTGCATGTATTTCAAATACTTGTTCTTGATATTGCGTTTGGTGAAAGGCCAATAACGTTTTGGCACTTGCGCCTTTGATCAGCGTATTACCACGACCAATGATAAATGAGCAGCGTAAGGCTTGTTCACTTTCAATCATATCTACACAAATGGTTTCACGTAGGTTTGAGGTAATGATCGCGGCCGTTTCTTGTGTTTTTTTCGCTAATGATTGAAGCTCTGATCTGGTGGCTTCCATCAATAAACTGTGGTGATAGTATTTTTCGTGATTTTTGATACTCTGCGAGCCGACACAATAAGTACCATACTGCTTTGCATGAGAAACAAATTCCCAATCTATGAGAATTGCTAACAAGCGATAAACCGTCGATAATGGAATACCCAGGGCGGTTGATATGGTCTGTGGCGTCACTGGAAATGCGCAACTTGTAATATAGGATAAGATATCTAAGGTTCTATTAATGCTGTTCATCGCATCTCCTTTTTTTTCGAACTTAGCAGTAATATTTTTATGGCTCAAATATAATTCTCATAATATAAGAATTATATTTTGGTAAATAGGTTGAGTGATGACTTTTATTTACTCAATATGAGAAAATAGCAGGGTTTAGGTAGACAGAGTGTGTGAATGAGCGAGCAGAAAAAGCACTACCGAAAGGGTGGATTTACATTTAAACAGTTTTTCGTGGCTCATGACCAATGTGCAATGAAAGTGGGTACGGATGGTGTGTTGTTAGGAGCTTGGGCTCCTGTTGATGATGTTCAATTTGCGTTGGATATTGGCAGTGGAAGTGGTTTGGTGGCGTTAATGTTGGCGCAGCGCCAGCAAATTGCACATATTGATGCTGTCGAATTGGATGTGCAGGCTGCGCACCAAGCTGGCGTGAATTTTGTAGACTCACCTTGGGCGACGCGATTAAATATTATTAATCAGGATATTATTCACTACAGTCAGCAGACTCCTGCTCACTATGATTTGATTGTCAGTAACCCACCTTATTTTGAACCCGCCCTTGCTTGTCGAGATGAAAAACGTGACCAAGCCCGTTACACAGGCACATTAACCCATGACGTATTATTACAGTGCGCACAGCGTTGCTTAAAGGAAAATGGGTTGTTTTGCTTGGTATTACCGTATGAAGTTGGTGAAAAAGTACAAGTAATGGCGGAAAATAGTGGTTGGTTTACGGCCCTTAGAGTTAATGTGAGTGACAAAGCCACAACACCATTTCATCGAATGTTATTAGGCTTGCGACTAGTGAACTCACACACAAAGGTGAGCAATTTAGCACTCAAAGAAGCCAATAATGAATATACGGCGGATTTTCGGGCGCTGATCCAACCGTTTTACCTTAAATATTAAAACCAACAGAATAAAGATTCCGTTGGTTTTGCAGTGTTATTCAGGTTTTAAGATGGTTGGTCCTGAATTTTCTAACGCATTTGGGTAATCTAAGGTGTAGTGTAGCCCACGGCTTTCTTTACGTTCTAAAGCACATCGCACCATTAGCTCTGCGACTTGTACGAGGTTTCGTAGTTCCAATAAGTTGTTAGAAATACGGAAATTAGCGTAATAGTCGTGAATTTCTTGCTGTAATAAATGAATACGACGTAGCGCGCGTTCAAGACGTTTAGTCGTTCTGACGATCCCCATGTAGTCCCACATAAATAGACGCAATTCATGCCAGTTATGCTGGATTACAACTTGTTCATCTGAGTTATGAACTCGGCTTTCATCCCACTCTGGTAAATGGGGTACTTCTTCAATCTGATGTAATGTCGATTTTATACTTTCAGCAGCTGACCAACCATACACTAGGCATTCCAACAAAGAATTGGATGCCATGCGATTTGCGCCATGTAGGCCTGTATAACTGACTTCACCAATGGCATATAAGTTAGCTATATCGGTCATGCCCGTTTGGTCAACAATCACTCCCCCACACGTATAGTGCGCAGCGGGCACGATAGGAATAGGCTCTTTAGTGATATCTAAACCTAGCGTCATTAATTTGGCATAAATCGTTGGGAAATGATTTTGCACAAAATCTGTTGGTTTATGGCTGATATCAAGGTACATGCAGTCTGCACCAAGGCGCTTCATTTCGTGGTCTATTGCACGGGCGACAATATCACGAGGCGCCAACTCTTCTCGTTCGTCATAATCAGGCATAAAGCGACTGCCATCAGGGCGTTTTAAATAAGCACCTTCACCTCGTAAAGCTTCGGTTAATAAAAAATTTCGTGCTTGAGGGTGAAATAGGCAGGTAGGATGAAATTGGTTAAACTCTAAATTAGCAACACGGCAACCTGCCCGCCATGCCATCGCAATACCATCTCCCGATGAGATATCGGGATTTGTGGTGTATTGATAGACTTTTGCCGCTCCTCCTGTTGCTAAGATAACGGTTTTGGCGCGAATGGTTTCGACTTGCTCTTTTCGTCGATTCCAAACATAGGCTCCCAATATACGAGAAGGGGCGCTGTCTTTGGACAAAATGAGATCTACGGCGTTGTAGCGTTCTTTTATATGGATATTGGGATGCGCAAAAGCCAGATCCACAAGAGTGGTTTCAACTTCTTTGCCTGTTGCATCGGCATGGTGGAGTATGCGGCGATGGCTATGACCACCTTCTCGGGTTAAGTGATACTGGGTCTCGCCACTTTCCGTAGTTTCAGTATCAAATAAAACCCCTTGATCAATAAGCCATTGTACGCAATCTTTTGCGTTTGAAGCGATAAATTCAACGGCGTGTTTATCGCAGATGCCTGCACCAGCAATAAGCGTGTCTTCAACGTGGGATTCGATGCTGTCGGTATCATCAAATACAGCGGCAATACCACCTTGAGCATAATAAGACGCGCCTTCACTCAAGTTGCTTTTGCTCAGAATCGTAACTTGGTGAAAAGGTGCAAGGCGTAAGGCGGCGGAGAGTCCTGCGACACCACTGCCAATGATTAAAATATCAGTGTAATGCTGTGTGGATCCGTTCATGTGTGTTTGCTGTATATAATAGTATGTAGTGTGTTTTTTTATGTTAGCCTATCGGATTGTCGATTACTATTGTCGGCGAGCGGTTTAAAGTGAGTTATTTGATATACGTCTATTTACGTATTCATTTTGAATAATTGCAATTGCTATAGCATTCATTTGCAAAATCCGTATGCTGTATTCTTTACCTTAAAGCATTTATATACAGTTGTTTTAATGAGGATCTTTGGGATCTTCGAAAATAAAAAATCAGCACTTTTGTAAATTTTTGACTATTTTTTTAGATTAAATTGAACTTCAATGGTTTCTATAACTCAAAGTAGTGCTTGCTTTAGGATGGGAGAACATGATCAAGTTAACATATTATCAGCCTGAATTCGGGAGATGCTTCCTGAAATGAGCGAGCAATTAACAGACCAAGTATTGGTTGAAAAGGTACAAAAAGGTGATCAACAAGCTTTTAACTTACTGGTGATTAAGTACCAGCATAAGGTTGCAAGTTTAGTCTCCCGTTATGTGCCGCAAGCGGATGTGCCTGATGTGGCACAAGAATCATTTATAAAAGCATATCGCGCGATTGGTTCGTTCCGAGGTGATAGTGCATTTTATACTTGGCTCTATCGTATAGCAGTGAATACGGCTAAGAATTATTTAGTGGCTCAAGATAGGCGTCCACCTGCGACAGATCTGGAAGCGAGTGATGCTGAAAACTTTGAGACAGCTGGTGCGTTAAAAGAAATTTCGAACCCAGAGAACTTAATGTTGTCTGATGAATTAAAGAATGTCGTTTTCAAAACTATCGAATCTTTGCCGGAAGATTTACGAATGGCAATTACACTTCGCGAACTCGATGGTTTGAGCTATGAAGAAATCGCTGAAATTATGGACTGTCCTGTAGGCACTGTACGTTCACGTATTTTTAGGGCTAGGGAAGCGATTGATAATAAAGTACAACCTCTGATCCAACAGCACTAATGTTATTAAATCAGTAGGTTAACTATAATTGTGATGCAATTAACTGAAGGTAATTGGGCATGCAAAGAGAGAAACTTTCCGCAATGATGGATGGCGAGGCCCTAGATTTAGAGCTTTTAAATGCCATTTCATATGATTCAACGTTAAAGCAACGTTGGGAGAGCTATCATCTTATTCGTGATACTCTGCGTAATGATACTGGCGAGGTCATACATTTTGATATTGCTAGTAAAGTTGCGGCAGCATTAGAGAATGAAGCTGTGCGTATTAATCCTCAGGTAGTTGTCGAATCGCAGCCTGAACCTGCGACTTGGGGGGCTTTCCCGTTCTGGGGCAAAATCCGTCCTTGGGCGAGCCAAATAACTCAAATCGGTGTGGCAGCATGTGTTTCACTAGCGGTTATTGTGGGTGTGCAACAGTACAACCAAAGTAATGCTGTTGATTCCACCGTAGATGAGCCAATGTTTAATACCATTCCTGTTGGAAGCGGTGCACCTGTAAGCCTGAACATTTCAGATAATCAATTATTTGGTAATGAACAACAACTTCAACAGGTTGAACAGCAAAATCAACGTATTAATGCGATGTTGCAACAATACGAAATTGAGAGACGCTCAATGCTGAACCAGCAATATCAACAGTCTGAACAACCTGCGTCTGCTGCAGGAGTTAAACTGAAATAATGAAAAAATGGTTATCCGTCATCTGCCTGACGGGCAGCCTGATTATTTCTAATCAAGCTTCGGCATCTGAACAAGGTGCCGATGTTCTTTTTAAAGAAATGGGGAATGCTGCCCAAAACCTCTCTTATGAAATGTCGTTTATGACATTCAGTCCGCAATCTATTACACCTGTAAGATATCGCCATGCAATAATTAACGGTGTACCTGTTTCACAAATGATCCAAATGGACTCATCACGGCGAGAAATTGTTCAAAAAGGTAATAATATCAGTTATTTTGAACCTGGCTTTGATGCATTTAGTTTGAATGGTCAAAATATCGTTGATAATTTACCGTCCGTTTTATTTGCTAACTATGAACAGATAAAGCCTTACTACAATTTTATTGATGCGGGGCGTACACATATCGGTGATCGACCCGCTTTAGTGATCCGCATAATATCGAAAGACAATTCCCGATTTAATTATGTAGTATTAATTGATGAGGAGACGAAACTACCATTACGTATTGATTTGTTGGATAACAACAGTCAAACATTGGAGCAGTTTCGTGTGATCTCTACAGTACTAGACAGTAAAACAGTGAATGATTCATTACTCGCACTGAGTCAGGTAAATATGCCACCGTTGCTGGTATACCCGAAAAATACGGCACCATCCTTTAAATGGCAAGTTGGAATACTTCCACCCGGTTTTGAAGAAACATCGCGTTCTTTGCGTAAATTAAGTGAGGATGATGTTGTAGAAACTGCCATGTTCAGCGATGGGTTATTTACTTTTTCAGTTAATGTGACGAAATCAGCTAAAGGCCCTTTATTGGAACAACCAATGCAAAATGGGCGTCGTACAATTTATACAATGACGCAAAAACAAAATGTCATTACTGTGATTGGTGAATTACCTTTGCCCACAGCACAAGTTATTGCGGGTAGTGTTCAGTTCCGGGAGTAGGTTATGGTAAAAGAGTGGGCAACTGTTGTTCGTTGGCAGAATGGAAGAGCATTACTGCGGTATGGTTCTTCATCAGGATGCGGAAGTTGCGGTGCTCGTAAAACCTGTGGGTCTTATGCGCTCAGTAAAATAGGACCAAACACAGAACATGAATTGGAAATTGCGATTGAACAGCCTTTAGTTGAAGGGCAGAAAATCGAAGTCGGTATTCCTGAAGGTAGTTTAATTCGTTCAGCCATGCTGGTGTATTTAACACCGATTTTAGGATTATTTATTTTTGCTGGCCTTGCACAATCGTTTGATATTGAACAATTTGGGGTGGCGATTTCTGGGGTAGTAGGTGGTGTAATCGGCTTTTTTACAGCCCGTAAACTCGCTACGTATTGGCGGGATGATGCCGCTTTCCAACCTGTTGTTTTGCAAATAGGTTTACCGCCTTCTGAGCTTTCGGTAAAGGTTACCTGCTGAATATCAATAGATTATTTTCAATTTAACCGATGCGCCGTAAAACCCCATCCTTCAGGGCTGGGATATAAGGCGCAGTTTTTCGACTAACATGGTGTTTTTTGCTGCTTAATATATTGCCGGATGATAGATATTGGCGCACCTCTACACCTCCTTGCAAAATAACTCGGTGTTCAAAGAACGCCTTTGTAGTAGTAACGAGCGGCAATGTCGGGGCGATACCGCCAACATACACCAGCCAGCGGTGTGTTTGCTGCGGTCATACCGCGAAAGAAAACCGCCAGTCACAAAGTAAATTTGAGAGCCTTGAGTGCGGATATAGTGAAAACACGGATATCAATGGTGCTCGTAACATTTTAGCGGCAGGACATGCCGTGCTTGCCTGTGGAGGGATGGAGTAGTCAAACCGCCCGTCGAAGCAGCAACCCACCGAGGCGATTTAGGCTACGGTCTGAACGCTGTAGGGATCTTCGCCCTTTAGGGCGGGGAGGATGTCAATATTTGGTACCATGACAAAAGGAAAACATAAAGTTTTCCTTTTGTGGTTTTTATTGACGCTAATAATTAATTGATTTTTCAGTTATCTTTTGAGATGAAAATCGAGATAGACGCGTTATCGCCCGTTATAAACGTGGTTTTTGAGGGGCAAGTTACGACTAAATTAGTGCGCTAACTCATTAACCTTTGGCAAGTTTACAGTTGTTTTACATTGAATCTTTGTGTTAGCGGGTTCTTATATGTAAAATGCTGCTAATTAACAATCTTGTGATAATCATAGCATTTTAGTTTTGTCGCGATATTTGCACAAAGCTGATTTTGTAAGGCAATTTAAAAGAAGACATTACCTTGAAAATCAAAAATATAAGAAACTTTTCTATCATTGCTCATATCGACCATGGCAAATCCACATTATCTGACCGTATTATTCAGATTTGTGGTGGTTTAACGGATCGCGAAATGGCGGCGCAAGTTCTAGACTCAATGGATTTGGAACGTGAGCGTGGGATCACTATCAAAGCACAGAGCGTTACGCTCGATTATAAAGCTGCTGATGGTGAAACTTACCAATTGAACTTTATTGATACGCCGGGGCACGTTGACTTCTCTTATGAGGTTTCTCGTTCCTTAGCTGCCTGTGAAGGTGCTCTTTTAGTCGTAGATGCAGGGCAAGGCGTGGAAGCGCAAACATTGGCTAACTGCTATACCGCGATTGAAATGGATTTAGAAGTCGTTCCTGTTTTAAATAAGATTGACTTGCCTGCGGCTGATCCTGAACGTGTTGCCGAGGAAATTGAAGACATTGTTGGCCTTGATGCACACGATGCGGTTCGTTGTTCTGCCAAAACAGGTATTGGTGTACAAGATGTGATTGAACGTCTTGTGAAAGAGATCCCACCTCCTGTTGGTGATGAAGATGCGCCACTGCAAGCACTGATTATTGACTCATGGTTTGATAACTATTTAGGCGTGGTTTCATTGATCCGCATTAAAAACGGTTCACTGAAAAAAGGCGATAAAGTGAAGGTCATGAGTACAGGACAGGTCTATAACGCAGATCGTCTTGGTATTTTTACGCCAAAACAAATTGATCGTGATGTACTTAATTGCGGTGAAGTGGGCTGGCTAGTCTGTGCAATCAAAGACATTACAGGGGCACCTGTTGGGGACACATTAACGGGGGCTCGTAATCCTGCTGAAAAAGCATTACCAGGCTTTAAAAAAGTGAAACCGCAAGTTTATGCAGGCTTATTCCCCGTTAGCTCTGATGATTATGAAGGTTTCCGGGATGCGCTAGGAAAACTTAGCTTAAACGATGCCTCTTTATTTTATGAGCCAGAAACATCATCGGCTTTAGGTTTTGGTTTCCGTTGTGGTTTCCTTGGCTTATTGCATATGGAAATCATCCAAGAACGTTTAGAGCGTGAATACGATCTTGATCTGATCACGACTGCACCAACGGTAGTGTATGAAGTACAACAAACCAATGGTCAGGTTGTTTATGTGGATAGCCCATCAAAGCTACCGCCACTAAACAATATTGAAGAGCTGCGTGAGCCAATTGCAGAGTGCCATATGTTAATGCCTAAGGAATACTTAGGTAACGTGATTACACTTTGTGTTGAGAAACGTGGCGTTCAAACCAATATGGTCTATCATGGTAATCAAGTCTCGTTAACATATGAAATCCCAATGGCTGAAGTGGTGTTGGATTTCTTTGACCGTTTAAAATCAACGTCTCGTGGTTATGCCTCGTTAGATTATTCTTTTAAACGTTTTCAAGCATCTGATATGGTGCGTGTTGATGTTCTTATTAACAATGAACGTGTTGATGCTTTAGCATTAATTACACACCGTGCAAACTCACAATATCGTGGTCGTGAGTTAGTTGAGAAAATGAAAGAACTGATCCCGCGCCAGCAGTTTGATATTGCAATCCAAGCGGCGATTGGTAACCATATTATTGCTCGTTCTACAGTTAAACAGTTGCGTAAAAATGTTCTTGCCAAGTGTTATGGTGGTGACGTTAGCCGTAAGAAGAAACTGTTGCAGAAGCAAAAGGATGGTAAGAAACGTATGAAGCAAGTGGGTAACGTTGAGCTACCACAAGAAGCGTTCCTTGCTATATTGCACGTTGGTAAAGACAACTAAGTTTACAAGGAGTCTCAATGGCTAACACCTTTGCCTTGATCCTAACATTGGCAACTTTAATCACAGGGATCATATGGTGTTTAGATAAGTTTAAATTTGCGCCAGCGCGTAAAGCGAAACTTAAACAGTTACAGGATGCAGCAAATGGGGCTGTGAGCGATGCGGATATCGCAAATGCCGTTCGCCGTCCTTCATGGCTAGAAACGGGGACATCAATTTTCCCAGTGTTAGCTATTGTGCTGATTGTACGCTCATTTATTTATGAGCCGTTTCAAATACCATCAGGGTCGATGATGCCAACGTTATTAGTTGGTGACTTTATGTTGGTTGAGAAATTTGCATATGGTTTAAAAGATCCGATCACGCAGACGACACTTATTGAAACGGGTAAACCAAAACGGGGTGATATTGCAGTATTTAAATATCCGCGGGATCCAAATGTTGATTTTGTTAAACGTGTAATTGGTTTGCCAGGTGATAAGATTGTTTATAATCCAGATGCAAAAGAACTGACTATTTACCCAAATTGTGCTGACAACAAGTGCACCGATAATTTGCCGATCACTTATGGGCCATTGAACCCGAGTGAATGGACCATGTTCCTTGATATTGGTTCTGTTGTTGATAGCCAAAAAGGCAACTATGAAATCCCACTAAATCAGGAATTGCCAAGAAATGCCTTGCGTCAATATGAGCGCAGTGAAAAATTAGATACGGTTGAACATCAAATCCTAATTATTCGTCAGGCAATCACTGAAGCAAAATATTTACAGCCAGGTATGCCATTAAATGAATGGATTGTTCCTGAAAAACAATATTTTATGATGGGTGATAATAGGGATAATAGCTCTGATAGCCGTATGTGGGGATTTGTTCCTGAACAAAATTTAGTTGGTCGTGCGGTGTTTATCTGGCTAAGCCTCGATAAACAAGAAAATGAATGGCCAACGGGCATTCGCTTTAGTCGAATTGGTCCACTATAATTTCATTGATTGGATACGCCAAACAGTTAACATGCGGGTTTTCATTAGAAAACCTGCATTAACCGAAGCATTATTATTTTACCCAGTGTACAATATAGTTTAATTAATATTATTGGCTCCCCAATCTATAACCCCTTTCTCTTATAACCCATTGTAACTAATTAAATTTATCTTATTAGTTCCACAGGGCTAAAAAAAATGCGGGAGAGCAAGGAGTCAGTGCAAACGCAACAGTTTTGTAAAATGCATTATTTTACAGGTCTGTTGCGTGTGCTTTTTTATCAAATAGAAATGGTTGGGCGCACATGAACCCCTCTTTAGTAGAAAGATTACAACGTAAGCTTGGTTATCAATTTAAACAAAATGATTTATTGATCCAGGCGTTGACACATAGAAGTGCAAGCAGCAAACATAATGAACGCCTAGAGTTTTTAGGGGATTCAATTTTAAGTTTTGTGATTGCGAATGACCTGTATCACCGTTTTCCAAAAGTGGATGAAGGGGATATGAGCCGGATGCGTGCAACACTCGTACGCGGAAACACACTGGCAGAAATTGCCCGTGAGTTTGAACTAGGTGAATGTTTACGTTTAGGTCCCGGTGAATTAAAAAGCGGTGGATTTCGTCGAGAGTCTATTCTTGCGGATACAGTGGAAGCATTGATTGGTGGTATTTTTCTCGACAGTGATATCCAGACGATTGAAAAAATAATTTTAGATTGGTATCAAAGTCGATTAATTGAAATTAGTCCGGGTGATAAACAAAAGGACCCGAAAACACGGTTACAAGAATATCTGCAAGGACGCCATTTACCATTACCGAACTATTTAGTTGTTCAAGTAAAAGGTGAGGCTCATGATCAAGAATTTACGATCCACTGTCAGGTGAGTGGCATAGAACAGCCTATTCATGGTGTTGGTTCAAGTCGTCGTAAAGCAGAACAAGCCGCAGCAGAACAAGCATTGAAAATTTTGGAGCTTGAATGAGTGAATTACAATCCCACTGTGGTTTTGTTGCCATAGTTGGACGGCCAAATGTCGGTAAATCGACATTATTAAATCAATTACTGGGGCAAAAAGTCTCGATTACCTCGAGAAAGCCACAGACGACTCGCCATCGTATTATGGGGATCCATACAGAAGATAATTATCAAATTATCTATGTTGATACCCCAGGGTTACATATTGAAGAAAAACGTGCGATTAACCGTTTAATGAATCGTGCTGCATCAAGTTCTATCGGTGATGTTGAATTGGTTATTTTTGTCGTTGAAGGGACTAACTGGACCGCTGACGATGAAATGGTTCTAACTAAGCTATCTAGTTTGCGTTGCCCTGTAATTTTAGCAATCAATAAAATCGATAACGTGGTTGATAAGACGGTTTTATTGCCACATATTGGCATGATCAGTCAAAAAATGAATTTCTTGGATGTTGTACCAATCAGTGCAGAAAAAGGCACTGGGGTGGATACTATTGCTAAAATTGTGAAGCAACATATTCCTGAAGCAACACATCATTTCCCTGAAGACTATATTACAGATCGTTCCCAACGTTTTATGGCATCTGAAATAATTCGTGAGAAGTTAATGCGCTTTTTGGGGGATGAATTGCCTTACTCAGTGACTGTTGAAATTGAGCAATTTAAGGTCACTGAAGCAGGTATTTACCATATCAATGGGCTAATTCTTGTGGAGCGTGAAGGCCAGAAGAAAATGGTCATTGGCAACAAAGGTAGTAAACTGAAAACCATCGGTACTGAAGCCCGTATCGATATGGAAAGAATGTTTGATAACAAAGTTCACTTAGAGCTTTGGGTCAAAGTTAAATCAGGCTGGGCAGATGATGAAAGAGCATTGCGTAGCCTAGGTTATGTTGATGATCTAAAATAGTAGGTGGCGGCGTGAGTGGTTGGCAACGTGCGTTTGTACTCCATTCAAGGCCTTACAGTGAAACAAGCTTATTGCTTGATTTTTTCACTGAAGGTGAAGGGAAAATTCGTTTACTGGCTAAAGGTGCTCGCCGCAACCGCTCTCCCTTAAGAGGCTGTTTACAGCCTTTCACACCTTTGTTAATCCGGTGGAGTGGCAAAGGTGAAATCAAAACCTTAATTAATGCAGATCCTGTTTCATTAGCGCTTCCTCTAAGTGGAACCGTCCTTTATAGCGGTCTGTACCTTAATGAACTGACTGCACGTGTTCTGGAATTTGGTACGCCTTATTCCGCCCTGTTTTTTGATTATCTTTCCTGTTTGCAGGTTCTTGCTGCAAGTGAGCGAACCCCTGAATTTGCTTTGCGTCAGTTTGAACTCGCGCTGTTATCCTCTCTTGGTTATGGTGTGGATTTTTTGCATTGTGCTGGTAGTGGTGAACCCGTTTCTGACACAATGACCTACCGGTATCGTGAAGAAAAAGGTTTTATTGGTAGCTTAGTGGTTGACCAGCTAAGTTTTACAGGCAAACAACTAAAAGCACTTGCAAACCGTGAGTTCCCAGATATTGATACCCTAAAAGCGGCTAAACGATTTACTCGTATAGCGCTAAAACCTTATTTAGGCGGTAAACCATTAAAAAGTAGAGAATTATTTCGGCAATTTACTTTTTCTCCTACTGCTTCAAACAAACCAAAGGAATAGGTATTATTGCTTCTGGTTATGTATTGGTTTTGTGGATTTGTTTGCATTTTCATTTTTATATACTCCTTTTTTACGACTCTGAGTTTTGTTTACGTTGTACCTGATCTTATGTGGCTAACCGATTAAATTTAGCGGCCCACGATAAGGTTTACGAAGCGCTTCGCAAAAATTTTTCCTTTTCATGCAATAACAGACTTGTTTTGGAATTCTCCTCGAATGATGTGAGATTTATTCCCCGAAACTTGAAAATTACAGTAGGATAGAGAAATTACAGTATTGGTTACCGTTTTATTGAAGGGAGTACAAAATGGCTGAGATTTTATTAGGCGTTAATATTGACCACATTGCGACAGTAAGAAATGCAAGAGGAACACAATATCCTGACCCTGTACAGGCTGCATTTGTTGCAGAGCAAGCGGGTGCTGATGGTATCACGATACATTTACGTGAAGATCGTCGTCATATTACCGATAGGGATGTTGCGCTACTTAATGAAACAATACAAACACGCATGAATCTTGAGATGGCTGTGACAGATGAAATGGTTGATATTGCCTGCCGCATTAAGCCCGCGTTTTGTTGCCTCGTCCCTGAAAAACGTGAAGAAGTGACGACTGAAGGTGGCCTAGATGTTGCTGGGCAAAAAATAAAAGTAGCGGAAGCTGTAAAACGCTTAACTGAGGCGGGTATTTTAGTGTCGTTGTTTATTGATGCTGACCATGCACAGATCGATGCTGCACAAGAGTGTGGTGCACCATTTATTGAGATCCACACAGGAGCATATGCGGATGCTAAAACAGAGCAAGAGCAAGAGTTAGAGTTTCGCCGTATTCGTGATGGTGTGGCTTATGCAGCGAGTAAAGGCATTAAAGTGAATGCAGGGCATGGGTTGACTTACCATAATGTTCAGCGCATTGCACAATTACCTGAAATTTATGAGTTAAACATTGGGCATGCTATCATTGGTCGAGCACTATTTAGTGGGTTGGCACAAGCCGTTGCTGATATGAAAAAAATTATGTTAGAAGCACGTAAATAATGGCGATAGTTGGGTTAGGAACAGACATCGTTGAAATAACGCGTATTGAATCCGTTATTGAACGAACAGGAGATAGCTTAGCAAAGCGAATTTTGACTGAAAAAGAATTTTTGCAATATCAACAGCAAGCAAAACCTGCTCGTTTTTTAGCAAAACGCTTTGCAGTTAAAGAAGCCGCAGCCAAAGCATTAGGAACAGGGATCCGTAATGGCCTTGCGTTCAACCAGTTTGAAGTGACCAATGATGAATTAGGAAAGCCTTTATTGCATCTAAAGGATGAAGCGTTAAAGCTTGCGAAAAGCTTAAATGCGACCTGCTTCCATGTTTCTATCACAGATGAACGGCATTATGCATCAGCGACGGTGATTATTGAACGCCTTGATGATTGACTCAAGCTGCTACAGTGTTGTATTGGCTGCCAGTGTACTATCTGGCAGCATTGAGAAAATAAATCGCGGTAAGGGGCATTTAAATTTTGTCTGCATGGTGGATAGCGACAAATTTATCCCACAGTTGTTCTTCGGTTTCAATGTGCTGCGGATCAGTGATAATCGTATTCGTGATAGGGCATACTGACTGGCAAGTCGGTTTATCGTAGTGCCCAACACACTCGGTACATAATGTTGAGTCAATTTCATAAATTTCTGCGCCCATAAAAATTGCATCGTTAGGGCATTCAGGTTCACACATATCACAATTGATACATTTTTTAGTAATTAATAGTGCCATTTTTATCAGTCAAATATGTTTTCATATAATTTTATTAGTGCTAATTCTACACTGAATTTTATAAATTAAATAGGTAATTATGATACAAATTGTTAGCTATTAGACAAAGGAAGGATGTTAATAATATGTTTTTAAATTTACCAAAATTTGATGGTTTAATTGTATTTTCTTGGAGGATTTAAGCCTGGTTATTGAATTTTAAATAAGAGCCTAAATAAGACCCTTATTTAAATTATTTTTAACGAGGTGTAAATAATATTATACTATAGTATAGTTATGAATTCTCCAACGTTTATCCTTCTCTGATTGGCTGTATATATGTATAAGCCCATTAGCGACATATAAGGTTGCTGACTGAATGGTATCTCCAACAGCAAAGTCATCAACATAGACTAATTGTATGCCAGCTTTATCGTCAATTTGGTATAGTTCAACGATTTTATCATTTAAATTGTAACCGTATAAATATTGCTTATTTTGTGTAACGTCGTAAAAGGCTTGAATATTACTCAAATAGCTTCGTAATCTTCCTTTTTGTACCGGGGCATTGGCTTCAATTTTACCAGTGTCTGTCATACTATAAACAATATAGCTTGTGTCTTTTGAATGGCCCAAAAAATAAGTGCGTTTAGCGGCGCTAAATATCATCGTTGTTGGATAAAATTCGTCAAAAGAGCTGTCTTGTATTAACTTTCTAATAATAGCCATATATGATTCCTATTAGTATATAAAATATAGATAACGAAATTCGGAATTAATAATATTTAAATAAATTAAGTTTAAAAATAACCTTTATTATTAGTTTATTTCATATGTATAAATAAAAAAGAAACAATAAATAGAATAGATATTCACAAAGATAGAAAGTTATGATAGTAATAATGAAAAACATAAAGGAACGCAAACATGTTCGAAAATCTCGGAGTTCTTAACTTCTGGACTTACCTCGCAGGGCTTATTTTTATTATTATTGTGCCAGGACCTAATTCGATTTATGTGCTCAAAACCAGTACTTCCAGTGGTGCTCGGTTTGGCTATCGAGCTGCGTTAGGGGTATTTACAGGTGATGCCATATTGGTTTTTTTATCTTTTATTGGTGTCGCGTCAGTGATCAAAGCTTCACCAACGCTTTTTATGATTGTTCGCTATCTTGGTGCGGCATATCTTTTATATCTCGGTTGTAAAATTTTATATAGCACATTGAAACGCAAGTCACAGGCTGAGGGGGAAGGCGCTACAGTCAGCTTAAAGTCTGAAAATCATTTTTTTCGTGCTTTAGCGTTAAGCCTGACAAATCCGAAAGCAATTTTGTTTTATATTTCGTTTTTTATTCAGTTTGTTGACTTTAACTACGAGAATGCGTGGGTACCTTATTTAGTCCTTGCGACAATTTTGGAGCTAGTGAGCTTCTTATATCTTAGCGTACTTATTTTTAGTGGTTATCTGATTGCTAAATTTTTACGGGAGAAAAAGATCCTCGCTAAACTGGGTAATTGTACCGTTGGTGCCTTTTTTATGGGGTTTGCGGCAAAACTTGCCTTGAGTAATTAGTCTGTATAGAGAAATCCCCGAGTAAGATTTAAAATTGCAGTCACTCTGACATTTGGTAATAATTACCCTTTGAGTTATTGCCCAGAGGTAAGAGTGACGCAATTAGAAATTGATGAATACTGGATGCAGCAAGCCCTTGAACTTGCTTTTAAAGCGCAAGAGGCAGGGGAGATCCCGGTAGGTGCTTTGTTAGTTAAAGATGAACAGTTAATAGCCTCTGGTTGGAATCGCTCAATCCTTGATCATAACCCGACTGCTCACGCTGAAATTATGGCTCTACAACAAGCTGGGCAAGTATTGAACAATTATCGTCTACTTGATACCACGCTATACGTTACCTTAGAACCTTGCATAATGTGCGCGGGTGCGATGATACACAGCCGAATTGCCCGCGTTGTTTATGGGGCCAAAGATTTTAAAACGGGGGCTTGTGGTTCTTATATAAATATTATGCAACAGGCAGGGTTAAATCATTATGTGGAAGTTACGGGCGGTATTTTAGAAGAGAAGTGCTCTTCAATGCTAAGTGCTTTTTTCAAAATGCGCAGAGCACAAAAGAAAGAGCAAAAGCGCCAACAGAGTTAGCGCCTTGGCAGGTTATTCAAAGGAGCATTACGGTTTTTTAAACGGGGGGATGACCGGTGGTTCTCTATCCGTTTTTGTCCCTTGCTGGTCAGGATGTAATGAAATCAAGTATTGACCGAGTGACATTTTTGTTTCTTCACTGCTCTTTTGAGGTGATTTCGCTGAATCTATCTCCTCTAAATGGCTCATATTGGTTTGTTCCGGTAGGGGAGATTGGTTTTCAATGAGTTTAGTATTGTTTTCTTTTAGGTTTTCAGGCAAAACCAAATAGGTTAAAGATTGCTGAGCGATATCCAGCGCATGTTGTTTACGTTCTTGCGTTTGCAAGTATCCCACAAGGCTTTGATGATACCGGCGAATATTTTCCACATAACGATAAGCTTCATGCCCACGTGCATAGCCATAAGTAAGCTGCGAATAATATTTTTGCTGGGTTAGTAGTGGAAGACGCGCTTTAACATCGAGCCATCTGTCTGGATCACCACCTAGCATTTGAGTGAGCTTTCTCACATCTAACATATGCCCGTATCCCATATTATAAGCGGACAGAGCAAACCAAATGCGGTCATCTTCTGCAATTGTTTCAGGCAGTTTATCCATAATATAAGCAATATATGCCGCACCACCTTTAATGCTTTCTTCTGCATCTAACCTATCAGCGATCCCCATTGTGGCGGCAGTGGGTTTAGTTAACATCATTAAACCGCGAACTCCAGTTGGGGAGGTGGCAAGGGGATCCCAGTGGGACTCTTGCCATGCAATAGCAGCCAGCAGTTTCCAATCAATGACATCAGCATACTTTTCAAATAAAGGCTGATATTCAGGAAGCTTATTATCAATCGCTTTGATAAAGGCCATCGTATCGAAATAATCGAACGATTCCACATGACTAAAATATTTTTCATTCAGGCGGGCCAATAGCTCTGATTCATTACTTTGATTAAAAAAATCAAGCAGAGCCGCATCTAAACTGTTTTCTTGCCCACGTCGCATATACCAAGTGACAGCATGATCATCGAGTAAATCAAACGCGACAGCAATTTGCGGGTGAATCCGTTGCTGTAGAGCAACAGCGATAGAGTCTTCGAGGGTATAGTCGATTTCACCTTCTGCGAGCATTTCAAGAATTTGATTTGTATTGTATTTAGATGTCTCTTCCCATTTTAAGTTTGGATATTCTTCAGCAAGCGCTTTTAAGGTACTGGCGTGGGCTGTCCCGGAGGTAACAAGCAGCTTCCCCTTGATATCATTAAATGATTTCGGGCGTGTAGTGCCTTTGCGATAAACCAATTGCTGAGTGACCGTTAGGTAGCTAGGGCCAGTTTTGGTTTTTGTTAATCGGTCTTTATTGTACAAAAGCCCAGCAACGGCAATGTCAGCATCGCCGTTTTCTAGGTCGATAAAAATTTGCTCGAATGTCGGGCGGATAGTGATCTTAAGTTTAACTCCTAGGTACGAAGCAAAGCCTTGAGCAAGTTCGTAGTCAAAACCACGAAGCTGTTTTTGCTCATCAATATAGATAAGTGGCGAGCTGACGGCACTAATACGTAATTCACCTTGTGACAGTATGTGATTAATTTGTGAATCTTGCGTATTGGGCCAGCGGACATTAAAGCCGATGACCATTGAAGCCAGTAGCGCGATAACCACGATGATTAAGTAGTTAACTTTTAAGTTATTCAAATAATAATTTCTCGTGCAATCACTGGTGTTGTGTGGTGTCTAAAAAGAGTATGGCTAAGTAATGGTTATAATTCCAGTGGTTGGGTATTTTGCTCAACAATTATGATCGGTGCAACCTATATTATCGTATTTAGCACATAATAATATTTAACTAATCGCTTTATTTTTAATCACGCAAACGGTTTCGTATTGATGAACATTACTCTATAATGGGCTCCGGTTTCCCTGCTTTCGTGTTCAGGGCTGGCGTTTAAAAGAGAGAAATTAAGACTATGGAAATTTTGCGTGGTTCACCTGCTCTATCAGCATTTCGTATTACCCGCCTTTTGGCGTTGTTTGCAGAGAAACAACTGCCTGTAACAGATATCTATGCTGAATATATGCACTTTGCTGAGCTATCAGCGCCGTTAAGTGATAGCGAGCAAGGTAAACTGAGCAGTTTGTTAAAATATGGCCCATCCCTGGCAGAGCATGACCCATTCGGTAAACTTATTTTAGTCACCCCTCGTCCGGGTACAATTTCTCCTTGGTCATCTAAAGCAACGGATATTGCTCACAATTGTGGTCTGACTCAAGTTAAACGCATTGAACGCGGTATTGCCTACTATGTTCAGGGGGATTCATTAACGCAAGGGCAGTGGCATGAAGTGATAGCGCAGTTACACGACCGTATGATGGAATCAATTTTTTCATCTTTTGAACAAGCAGAGGCCTTGTTTGTGCATCAGCAGCCTGCACCGATGAAAACCATTGATATTATCAATGGCGGACGTAATGCACTGGTAGCGGCAAATAAAGAAATGGGCTTGGCGTTAGCCGATGACGAAATTGACTATCTACAAGCCGCCTTTACAGGTCTAAAACGTAATCCAACAGACGTTGAATTGTATATGTTTGCTCAAGCGAACTCTGAGCACTGCCGTCACAAAATCTTTAATGCGGATTGGGTGATCGATGGTCAAGAACAGCCAAAATCGCTGTTTAAAATGATCAAAAATACGTTTGAAAAAACACCAGATCACGTCTTATCTGCTTATAAAGATAATGCAGCGGTGATGGAAGGCTCTTCTGTTGGTCGTTTCTTCCCTGAGCCAGAAGGGCGTACGTACCGCTATCATCAAGAAGATGCTCATATTTTAATGAAAGTGGAAACTCATAACCACCCAACAGCAATTTCCCCGTGGCCTGGCGCTGCAACGGGTTCTGGTGGCGAAATTCGTGATGAAGGTGCCACTGGTCGAGGTGCTAAGCCAAAAGCTGGATTGGTGGGTTTTTCCGTCTCTAACCTACGAATTCCCGGTTTTGAACAGCCTTGGGAAGAAGACTTTGGTAAGCCAGAACGTATTGTTACCGCGCTAGATATCATGATGGAAGGCCCTTTGGGCGGAGCCGCGTTTAATAATGAGTTTGGTCGTCCTGCACTTTTGGGTTACTTCCGCACCTATGAAGAAAAAGTGAATAGTCATAATGGCGAAGAATTACGCGGTTATCACAAGCCAATTATGCTAGCGGGGGGGATTGGTAATATTCGAGCCGATCACGTACAAAAAGGCGAGATCCCAGTGGGTGCGAAACTGATCGTGCTCGGTGGTCCATCAATGAACATTGGTTTAGGCGGTGGTGCAGCATCATCAATGGCATCAGGTCAGTCAGACGCAGATTTAGATTTTGCGTCAGTACAGCGTGATAACGCAGAAATGGAACGTCGCTGCCAAGAGGTGATCGACAGATGTTGGCAACTAGGGGACGATAACCCTATTTTGTTTATTCATGATGTTGGTGCTGGTGGTCTATCCAACGCGATGCCGGAGCTCGTGAGTGATGGTGGTCGTGGCGGTCGTTTTGAATTGCGCAAAATTTTGAACGACGAACCGGGTATGAGCCCGTTAGAGGTGTGGTGCAACGAGTCTCAAGAGCGTTATGTGATGGCAGTTGCCCCTGAGCAACTGGATATGTTTACTGCGATTTGTGAACGAGAACGCGCGCCGTTTGCCGTGATTGGTGAAGCGACAGAAGCGCGTCATTTAACCTTAAATGATGCGCACTTCAATAATCAACCGATTGATATGCCACTGGATGTATTACTGGGTAAAACGCCAAAAATGCTGCGTGATGTGAAAACCCTCAAAGCAGCACCTGATGCATTAGACAGAACGGCCATCAATTTAAATGAAGCGGTTAAACGGGTTTTACATTTACCCGCAGTGGCAGAGAAAACCTTTCTGATCACCATTGGTGACCGCACTGTAACCGGTATGGTTGCCCGTGATCAAATGGTCGGCCCTTGGCAAATTCCCGTTGCTGACTGTGCGGTGACAACGGCGAGTTTAGATAGCTATTATGGCGAATCCATGTCAATTGGTGAAAGAACGCCAGTGGCATTAGTTGATTTTGCTGCATCTGCTCGTATGGCTGTAGGTGAAGCACTGACTAACCTTGCGTGTTCTTACGTACAAGATCTTAAGCGCGTGAAACTATCAGCAAACTGGATGGCTGCAGCAGGTCACCCTGGGGAAGATGCTGGATTATATGAGGCAGTAAAAGCGGTAGGTGAAGAGCTGTGCCCAGCACTGGGGTTAACTATCCCAGTGGGGAAAGACTCTATGTCAATGAAAACGCGTTGGCAGCAAAATGGCGAAGAGCGAGAAATGACATCTCCGTTATCATTGGTGATCAGTGCATTCGGACGTGTTGAAGACGTTCGTTTAACAGTAACACCTGAATTAAAAACAGTAGAAGATAATGCTCTGTTATTAATTGACTTGGGTGAAGGACAAAATGCTTTAGGCGGTTCGGCTCTCGCACAGGTTTACCGTCAATTAGGCAATAAAGCACCGGATGTACATAGCCCTGAGCGTTTACTCGGTTTCTTTAATACCATTCAAAAACTATTATCTGAGCAAAAATTATTGGCTTACCATGACCGTTCAGACGGTGGTTTGTTCGTTACATTAGCCGAAATGGCATTTGCTGGTCATTGCGGAATATCGGTCGATATCAGTTCATTTGATGAGGATACTTTAGCGGCATTATTCAACGAAGAATTAGGTGCGGTGATCCAAATCAATGGCGCAGATAGAACTTACGTTGAAGCGTGTTTTGCAGAAGCAGGGTTAGCTCATTGCGTTCATTATTTAGGTGCAGCTATTCATGACGATATTGTGATCATTAATAGCCGTGATACGGTGGTTTATCGTGAATCACGCAGCTTACTGCGCCAATGGTGGGCAGAGACCACATGGCAGATGCAACGCCTGCGTGATAACGAAGTGTGCGCAGATGAAGAGCACTCCATGAAGCAAGATAACCAAGATCCCGGCTTAAATGCTCACTTAACTTACGATATTGAAGAGGATATTGCGGCTCCATTTATTTTATCCGGTGTGCGCCCAAAAGTTGCTGTGCTGCGTGAGCAAGGAGTTAACTCCCACGTTGAGATGGCCGCGGCGTTTGACCGTGCCGGTTTTGATGCCGTTGACGTGCACATGAGCGATTTACTGGCGGGGCATTTATCTCTTGAACAATTCCAAACGCTGGTGGCGTGTGGTGGCTTCTCTTATGGTGATGTCTTAGGTGCAGGGGAAGGTTGGGCTAAATCTATTCTGTTCAATAATCAAGTGCGCGATGAGTTTGCTGCATTTTTTAATCGCCCTGATACTTTATCTCTGGGGGTGTGTAACGGTTGTCAGATGATGTCTAACTTACATGAACTGATCCCTGGTGCAGAGTTCTGGCCTCGTTTTGTTCGTAACCGTTCAGAGCGCTTTGAGGCTCGTTTTAGTTTAGTGGAAATTGCCGATAGCCCATCTTTATTGCTGCAAGATATGGCAGGTTCTCGTATGGCGATTGCGGTTTCTCATGGTGAAGGGCAAGTGGAAACTCGCGCTACGGCGCACTTACAGCAATTAGAAGATAACGGCTTAGTGGCAATGCGTTTCGTCAATAACTATGGGCAAGTGACGGAGCAATACCCTGCAAACCCGAACGGGTCGGTTAATGGTATCACATCAGTTACCTCAAAAGATGGTCGAGCAACTATTATGATGCCTCATCCAGAGCGTGTTTTCCGCACAGTGAGCAACTCTTGGCATCCAGAAACATGGGGTGAAGATAGTCCGTGGATGCGTATTTTCCGCAACGCACGTAAGCAATTAGGTTAAAAATTACCAAGTAATGGTGTAAACGAGCACTCTATCGTTATAAGTTGAAAATATAGCGGTAGGGTGTTCTTGTTTCTGCCAATTGCCTTTATTGATTAAGAGCTTTATATCAGCCTTTCTTATTTATCGTGTTATTGATGATTAATTGTTTATATAATAATTAATGTTATCACAATCATTTCAATATTATTTTATTAGGTATTTGCTTTGTAAATGAAATAGTCAATATATCAGAGTAACTTTTTTATCAGTTACCTAATAAAATGCTAAATTCAATGATGGAGATGAATTTTAATATTAATAAAATTCAATTTAAATAAAATGGATTTGGCGAGGAATAGATTTTGAGTTTAACAAGGAAGCTAAAGAATAGCTTATTTTCGAATGATAATTATACTGAATATTTAAAAAACAATGAAACCATAACGCTTTCTCTAATAGAGGTAAATGACGGCTTTTATTTAGTTTCTGATAGTGAAAAAGAAACAATTCCATTAAAGAAACAGGATGGAACCTCAAAAACTATCAATTTAATGAATAATCCTATAAAACCTGATAATATAAAAAGTAATGAAATTAAGCTAGAAAGTACCAATAATGTCATCTTAAATAGTCATATTAAATCCAAATTTATCTTAAAAGGGAATAGAAAGGATAATGTTTTAGATGCTGGCGCAGCAAAAGCTTCTATTAATGGGTATGGTGGGAATGACCATCTTGTGATTAGTTCCGGTGTGGCAAGAGGTGGAGATGGCGATGATAATTATTATTTACGCCGCTATCAATGGGAAAATATTAAACATAATAATGTAACTAGGTTGAATGCAAGAATTGTGGAAACATCTAAAGGGAAAAGTGAAGTCCACCTAGGCTATTCGTTAAAAGAAATAGATAGTGTTAGTCAAGTAGGTAATGACTTACTGATAACTATTAAGGCAAAGTCACCTTATAATAAATCTGATACGTTAGAATTAAAATTGACGTTGAAAAATAGTTATCAAGATCATTTGATAGGTAAAGCGATAAAACACCATTATCAGCTCTATACACAGGATGGATTTAGTTTAACCCCTATTTTAAAAAATAATAGTTACATGGAAGACATGCAAAAATTGTATGAAATAACTTATTTGCAAGATTCCGATTATGCTCAGAGGGATGCAAGTGATAGTGTTCGGATTCATAAAGAAAATAATTATATAGTTATTAATAATCAGGGCTATACTCCTCCGATATGGGGAGAGTTTAACTTTAATGGGGATATTACAAATCTTACTTATTTTGGAAGCAAAAGTGATGATATTTTAACTATGCTTAATAGAAATAGCTATATTATGGCAACTGGTGGGAATGATATCTATCAATTAAAACCAAATGAACTTAGGCAGTCAAAATTAACAGTTGATCTGAGTAAAATAGAAGAAAAATCTGCCAATGGAAATAGTATTATCATAAAAATCCCTGACGCATATGGGTGTGATTTATATGCCGATGGTCAATCTGTCTACTTTAAAAATAATTTTGGTGATAAAATAACAAATATAAAGTTTATTAATTATGAAAATAGCAAGTGTAACGCTGTATATATAAAAGATGCTAATGAGAATTTATTTGAAATTAAATTGAGAACAGAAGGGCACAAGATAGTTGATGATAATATAGCTAACTTATTGACCTCTGAATCTGATGACGTTCATCTTCTATCGGGGCGGCGGTATCCCGATATGATAATTGATACATTAGCAGGTGATGATAATATTGAGGAATATAGTGGAATTGGTATAATTGTTAATTCAGGAAGTGGTAATGATAAAATTAAAGTAACGACAGGTGTGAATGTTTTTTATGGTGGAGATGGCGATAATGTTATAGAAGGGGGAAATCAAGGAGATTTATTATTGTCAGATTTAGGAAATGATAAATTAAATGGAAAAAAGGGGAATGACCATTATATTGTTGATGGTTCAATAGGCTCTGGAACAACGGTTATAAATGATAAATATGGTATTAATAACATTCATTTAATGCACTTTAATAAAAATTATGTTATAAAAAAAGAAAGCGGATTCAGTTATCGGGTATACGGTTCTAAATCAAATTTGCGTGAGGTGAAAATAAAAATAATTCCATCTGATAAGGAAAATAAAAATTACATTCACCATTATGATACTCTTCCACACCATATTCCTAATGATGTAAAAGAAAGCATGAGCCATATGGTAAGGTATTTGGCAGAGCATAAACAATATTGGAAAAGAGAGCAATCATTATTGCCTTGGCAGCCCATGTATGCCTTTAAAGGTTTTTTTAAAAACACCTCATATGATTTTATAGATTTATCTAAACCGAAAGTTAATATTTCACAAGGTTTTTCTTTTAAACAACTTGTCATTGACTTAAAAGGTAATTCGGTTGATTTAATTGATAACAGTGGTCATGGGCGATTTTATAAAACAGAAATAGGAACTGGAAAAATTTTAATACCCCGTTTTTCTAGGAGTAATAATGTATTATATGCAGGGAAAGGGCATGCTGAGCTAGCTGGAGGTGGTGGGGACGATGTTTTCATCATCAATGGAAGTAATAGTAAAGTCAGTGATAAAAAAGGCGATAATATTTTTATTATCGATGGTGGTGTTAGGGGTAGAAGTTCTATACGTTATGGCGATGGGAATAATGAAATACATTTAATTAGTTTTAATAAAACGCCAACTATAGTAAAAACGGATAATAACAAAAAAGAAATTCAATATATTTATCAATCGAAATCGGGCTATAAAGCGAAAATTATTCAGGGTGATGGATTGCCAGAGCCAACAGTTATTCATCATAACTTATTACCTGGATTGCGTGACCATACTACACAGCAAAAACTCGAATATTTGGGGAATGCACTTGCAGCCATGCGTTTACAGGATGAATACAATAGCCTTGGTATTACTGAAATAAAACAAGCATGGGATCCTGCTAGCATTGTGAGAGTATTTATGGGTAAAGGAACAGGGTAAAATTTAATGGTAATGGTGGTTTTAAAGGCGGCTATTTTGTCTATGGGCTGATAATCTAAATACGATTTACCCTAAAAGTGAAGTTAATTTTAGGGCAAATCGTATGGTGAGCTTATAACATTTTATTTCCAAAAACGATTAATTTGTTCGCGCAAGGCTTCTGCAGTTTGCTTACCTTTTTCACCAGCTAATGCACGACCAGCAATAAAAGCTTTCGCTTTAATTCCATTAAATAAGTGGATATCTTCAGGTACGATCCCACCGGTAATTGATAGTTCAAGCCCTAAATCAGACAGCTTACGCATTTTTTCGATATCTTCATTTGTCCAGCCGATACCTGCCAACTCAGCATCACGGGAACGGTGGTAAATGGCTTGGGTGATCCCTAAATCCACCCAATTTTGCGCATCTTCAAATGTCCAATTACCGTAGATTTCAATTTGGATTTCACGCTGAAATTCATCTGCGACTTTTTTGCATGCCGCAATAGTGGCAATATGTGCCGCGGCTGAAACCGTGATCCAATTTGCACCCGCCTCAAAGGCCATTCGCGAAAGAATAGCTCCACCGTCAGTGGTTTTCATATCGCAAACAAGAATGTGATTAGGGTATTTTCGGCGTAAAGTTGACACCGCGTTCATGCCCTCTGCAAAAGCTAAAATCGTTCCCACTTCAATAATATCAACGAAAGTGTGCACATTTTCAGCAACATTCAGAGCAGAAGGTAAGTTGGTTTGGTCTAACGCGATTTGAATCAACGGTTTAGTCATAGTGTTATCCTTGAATTTTTTCTCGTATCAAGCGGGCGAGCCCGTCATGATTGTTATCAGTAGTACAGATAGCATTGGCGTGAGTTTTTACAGCTTCATCAGCGTGGGGCATAGCCACACCCAATCCTGCGTATTGGATCATGGAAATGTCGTTATGATTATCACCAACGGCAATCACTTGTTCAGGGGTGAGGCCTAATTGCTTGACGTATTGCGCTAAGCGCATGCCTTTGTTATTGCCTTTACAAGCAATATCAATGCGGTTGACCCATGAACGCTCAGCGGTGAATTTGTCATTAACCCACGCCACATCCATTAATTTCTCAATGGCATTTGGGTCGCCTTCAACGACAAATTTCCAAACGTAATCGGTATTGCGGATCTGATCGTCAAATGAATCAATACGGAAAATTCGTGGGGGATGAGCAAGGTGTGGATCTGCGGCCCACTGTTCCATATCTTTCATATAGTCAATAGGTTGTGATTTTGAATAGGTCATTTCATTGGTGGTGTATAACACCAGTTTGAATTGATTTTCTTGTGCCAATTTAGTAAAGGCTAGGGCATCTTCTTTGGCAATAGAGGTATGCATCAAAACTTTTTCATTTTGATAATCATACAGATAGGTACCATTGCAGCAAATAATTGGCGTGGTTAATCCTAGTTCATCGTAATAAGGGCGCGCAGCAGTATGGTGACGACCCGTCACAATCATCACGTGGCAGTGTTTAGTCGCATTTTGGATAGCAGACTTAACCTCAGGGTGAATGGTATGTTGAGCCGTTAGAACCGTCCCATCTAAATCTAATGCGAGCACTTTATACATATCAATTTATCCTTTTAAGCGTTTTTCGCGAGTGCCTCATCAATCACGCGATACACATCATCGGCTGTGTGGCATTGGCGCAGTTTATTAAGATCGACACCCGTTTCGCTGTTTTCATCGTCCAGCACTTGGGTGACTTCCATCAATCCTTCCATATGTTCGTCCGAAGAGCTACCTGCAAGTGTAATTAAAACGTCAACAGGTTCATCTTCCCCATCAAAAACAATCGGTTTTTCTAAGGTGACGAGAGCAAAAGCGGTGCGAATAACGCCGTCTTCAGGTCGTGCATGGGGTAAAGCTAAGTTTGGTGCGATACAGATATAGGGACCTAATTTTTCTACACTACTGATGATAGCGTCATGATAGGCGGGTTTGATGGCACCAGAGGCAATTAGCATATCCGTACCAATTTTAATCGCATCGCGCCAATTGGCTGCATTGGCATGGAGTTGGATAGAGTTGTTGTCGATTAATGATTGTTTAAATCCCATTATGACCGTCCTTTTACGTAATAGTGACCCCGATAGCAACGCGGTGGCTTCTATCGAGGGAGCATCATGTTCACTGACGAATAAAATTGGTATGAATAATATTGAGTAATTCATCACCAAATGAATTTGGGTTAAGCATATTTTGCACCCCGAGGACAAATTTACCTTCACCGGGATCCATCTCTGCACTTAGATGTTTTGACGAGACAATAATATCGGTTGCGGTTAATTTTGATTTATAGTCGGACACGGCACAGGAATCCATAATGTGTGGAATACCTTTTTTCTCAAGATACTGGCCAATTTTCATTTTCATCATCATGGAGGAGCCTTGCCCATTCCCGCAAACCGCTAAGATACGAACAGGTTTGGCTCCGCTGTTTTCAAGTGGCGCAGACGCTTCTTCTATAATCTCGATTTCGGTTTCAAGCGTGCCTTGAGCGTCCTCCTCTGCCCGCAGTTTTTTTGCAGCAAAGTACATGTACACTATCGCGAGGGCAACAATCACAAAAAAGAACATTTTAGAGAAGGATAGGCCTTGCATGATGACAGGGAACGCGAGAGCCCAGTCAGCCATTCCCATCCAACCACTAAAATCAGTTCCTTGACGGTTAATTAAGTCAATCGCCCATGCTGAACCCAAAATTTCGATTATCCCCATCACAAAACAGACTTTCATCACCGCTTTCCAACCACCGAAATGGTTTGCGAAGATACCGATGGTGGCATTGGAGAAGAACATAGGGATAAACCCAGGGATGATCATAATGGGCGAATTGAAGGCTAACATACCTAGCACAGCAACAAACTGACCGATTGCCCCCCACATAAAGCCGAAGACCATCGCATTTGGGGAGAATGCATATATTGCGGCGCAGTCGATGGCAAGAACTGCATTCGGAATAACGCGCTCAGAGATCCCTTTAAACGCTTCAGAAAGCTCAGCCACGAACATGCGCACACCCGTCACGATGATTTGAATAGCAACGGCAAATTTCAAGCCGGTTTCAAGAATATAAATGGTCCAGTGCGTGGTACCCGCCATCGTTTGTAGATTGGTGAGACCAAAGGAAATCAAAATAACGCCAAAGAATAGTGTCATCACAATGGCGGTAGCAGAAATGCTATCGTGGAAAATATGCAGCCATTTTGGCAACTGTAAATTATCGACGCTATCTTTTTTATCGCCAAGCTTTGGTGCAACCTTGGTGGCTATCCATGAGGCAAACTGTTGCTGGTGACCGATAGAGAACCCCGCGCCGCCTGTGACTTCTTGCGTTGGCTTAAACATAATATTGGAGGAAATCCCCCAATAAAGGGCCATTAACACTGCGGAATATAAAATGGTTTCCCACATGCTTGAGCCTAAAACAAAATAGAAAACGGCGATTAATCCCGCTTGCTGGAACATAATATGTCCCGTCAACATGATAGTACGGATACCAGTGACACGGCGAAAGAGGACTAACAGGATATTAATCGCGAGGGCTAATAATACGGTATAACCGACCCATGAATAGTTATCACCCATGGCTTCCATGGTGGCCATCATTGAGGTGTATGGGTCGATGACAGAGCCTGTGAGTCCGTGGTATTCAGACATTTTCTCGATGACGGGTTTAAAGCTAGACACTAAGGTGCTTGCACCAACGCCAACTAACATAAAACCGACAATTGTTTTGATTGTCCCCTTGAGGATTGTTGTACCATCACGTTTTAACAGCCAGTAACCAATAAATGTGACTAAGCCTAGTAATAGAGGCGCTTTAGTCATGACTTGGCTGTAAAAAATATAGAAGGCGTCGTATAAAAAATCCATATTTTTACCTCTAATCAAATTGTATTTGTAATTTATATGGGGCAGAGATTAATCATATTGATCGTATCTGGTGTTATTGCGATATAATCATTTTAAATAGATTGGTGGTCTCGCAAAAATCATTTTAGATCAAATGTAATCACGAATTGCTCTTTTATGATTGTTTGCATTTGTCTGTTTTTTTACCAGTAAAAAAATAAATAAATGGCGACTCGATCACGTAAAATTTTAAATTTCAAATAAAATCAATATGTTAATTTTATTTATGTCAAATATCAATTTTTTGCTTAGGCAAAGGTTGACAAGAGAAGATGAGATAAATAGAATCAAAACTAATCACCAATAATCATTTTGAGTCATAAGTTGTCATTGAAGTGATTATTTATCAATAAGGCGATAGTTATGAATGAAGTGCAAAGACACAATGAAATTTTATCGTTATTAGAAACGCATCGGGTGATTAACGTTTCTCATATTACTGAACAGTTTAATGTGTCTCCTGCAACCGCTCGTCGTGATATTTCAAAGCTTGATGAGCAAGGTAAATTGCGGAAAGTCCGCAATGGTGCAGAACGAATCGAAAAGAAAAAGCGTAAGTGGACACCCCTTAATATTAATAGTACTGACCACTACAAAGAAAAATCAGAAATTGCCATCAAAGCGGCTGAGCTTTGCCTTCCGGGGGAAAGCGCAGTGATTAACTGTGGTTCAACTGCGTTTATGTTAGGGCAGCAACTTTGCGGTAAAAATGTACAGATCGTTACCAACTACTTCCCGCTAGCCAGTTATTTAATTGATGAAGACCATGATGATGTCATTTTGATTGGCGGGCAGTATAACAAAGCACAAAACATCTTTTTAAATCCTGCCCTTAATACATTAATGGGCTATGCAGGTAACTGGATGTTTACGTCAGGGAAGGGGCTAACAGAAGCGGGCTTATATAAAGCCGATATGCTAACCGCCGTGGCTGAACAGCAGATGCTAGATCAAATCGATAAGTTGGTGGTGGTTGTGGACAGTTCCAAGGTGGGGCATCGAACCGGAATGCTATTTTGTCCAGCTAATAAGATAGATGTTCTGATTACTGGAAAAAATGCTAATCCTCAGGTGATTGAAAGTATTAAAGCCCAAGGAACGCGAGTGATACTCGTCTAATTCTGCCGCCTACCTGTTTTATTGAATTTAAACAAATTAGCCGAATGCCTTAATTTTTTTAATTAAGGCATCAGGTTCCCGACATCTAAAATTCTGGAAAAAGGTATTATCACTATGAGCAAAGTCAATGAAATCACACGTGAGTCTTGGATTTTAAGCACGTTTCCTGAGTGGGGAACATGGCTAAATGAAGAAATTGAAAAAACCGTTGTTGAACCCAATACATTTTCAATGTGGTGGTTAGGTTGCACTGGTATTTGGTTGAAAAGCGCAGGTAACACGAATATTTCCATTGATTTTTGGTGTGGAACAGGGAAAAAAACGCAAAAAAATCCACTGATGAATAAGCAGCACCAAATGATGCGTATGGGGGGCGTAGAAGCCTTGCAGCCCAACTTGCGTACAGCAATTTTTCCCCTTGACCCATTTGCGATTAAAGAAGTGGATGCCATTTTAGCTTCCCATGACCATGCGGATCATATTGATGTGAATGTGGCCGCCGCAGTGCTACAAAATTGCGGTGATCATGTTAAGTTTATCGGACCGCAAGCTTGCGTGGATTTATGGACAAAGTGGGGAGTCCCGGCTGAGCGCTGCGTGGTGGCGAAAGTCGGTGATGTGATTGATGTCGGGGATATGAAAATCCGTGTATTAGATTCCTTTGACCGCACCGCATTAGTGACACTGCCACAAGGTGTTTCTTCCTATGATAAAGGGATCCTTGATGGTATGGATTCCCGCGCAGTGAACTATTTAATTGAAACCACCGGAGGCTCTATTTATCACTCAGGTGACTCCCATTATTCAAATTATTATGCAGCGCATGGTAACCGTTACCATATTGATGTGGCGTTACTTTCCTATGGTGAGAATCCGCGAGGTGTCACTGACAAAATGACCTCTTCAGATATTTTACGTGCCGCAGAATCATTAGACTGTGAACGTGTTATTCCATTCCATCACGATATTTGGGCAAACTTTCAAAATGATCCCCGTGAAATTGAAGTATTATGGAATATGAAAAAAGAGCGCCTGCAATATAAATTTGCTCCGTTCTTCTGGCAAGTAGGTGGAAAATACACTTATCCAACCGATAAAGATCGCATGCATTATCAGCATTACCGCGGCTTCAGTGATATTTTCAAAAATGAGCCTGAATTGCCATATAAAGCATTTTTATAATTATCATTGTCCAATTAATGTATCGCAGAGGCGAAAACGCTTCTGCTTTTTTCGTTAGAAATGAAAAAAACCGCCAACACAATGTGGCGGTTTTGCTTTTTAGTTCATAGTCGATTATTCAAGCACAAACATACCATAAGGGTGAATTTGCAGGTACAGGTTTTCCCCAACACTCGGTTGTAATTGGGTTGCATTAATTTGTAGCAGCATAGATTGACCATGCCAATCGACTGTCACCTCGTATTGTGGTCCCATATAGGCAACATGGGTGATTGTGCAGCGCTGGCTATCATCACCTTGTGTACTTAATGTGATGGCTTCAGGGCGAACACCAACAGTGACTTGCGTTTGCGCCGTGGTGATTTGCGCAGGACGTGGTAAGCGATAATTAAAGATATCGACAGAGTCAACGGTCAATGTTGCAGGGAAAATATTGGCATCCCCCATAAAGCTTGCCATAAATTTCGAAGCTGGCTGGCGGTAGAGTTCTTGAGGTGAACCCAACTGCATAATTTTGCCTTTATTCATTACTAAAACCATATCCGATACGGCGAAAGCTTCACTTTGGTCGTGAGTAACGTATAAAGACGTGATATTAAATTGCTGTTGTAACTCACGAATTTTCTCACGCATACTGCGACGTAAGTTAGCATCCAAGTTACTTAAGGGTTCATCGAATAACAACACTTTAGGCTTGAGGATCAAGGCCCGCGCCAAAGCGACACGTTGTTGTTGCCCGCCTGAAATTTGGTCAACAAAGCGATCAGCAAAACCGGCTAAATCTACTAACTCTAATGCCTCATCGACCCGTTTTTTGATCTCGGCCTTTGGTAACCCTAACATTTTCAAGCCATAACCCACATTATCCCCTAATGACATGTGTGGGAATAAGGCGTAAGACTGGAATACCATACAGATATCACGCTGCTGTATTGAACGGTCTGTTACATCCTCACCATCAATAAATATGCGACCTTCAGTTGGCTTTTCAAGACCTGCAACTAAACGTAAAACCGTGGTTTTTCCACAACCGGATGGGCCTAATAGGGTCACCATGCTACCTTGCGGTATGGACAGACTTAAATCATCGATGACTGTGTTGGTACCAAAGCGTTTAGTCACATTTTTTAATTCAACAAAATTATGTTGTGTCATATCAGTTGCTCCCTGATTACTGTGCATTTTTGGCTTTGGAACGTGAAACACGGGCTTCGCCAATCAAATAGTCAAATAAGAAGATAATTGCGAGCATGACCACAATCAAAATGGAGCCATACGCAATCGCAACGCCATATTCACCATCCTCAACGCGGTTAAGAATATAGGCAGTGGCCACGCGTGTATCAGGGGTAACCAAGAACACAATCGCACTGACCGTGGTGATCGCTCGGACAAAGCTGTAAATCAGCGCGGATAAAATGGCTGGGCGTAACAGTGGCAACAAGATAAAGAAAATGGTGCGCATAGAGCCTGCACGTAAACTCAATGAGGCTTCGTCTAACGATTTATCAATTTGCCCCAAGCCCGCGATACCTGCGCGGATCCCCACAGGGACGTTACGCATAGTCATCGAAATAATGACAATGGCAGCCGTTCCCGTTAAATAAAACGGTGAGTCGTTAAAGGCTAAAATGTATGACACCCCCGCAACTGTACCTGGAACGGCGAAACATAACATGGTGGTGAATTCGATGGTTTTCTTACCACGGAAATCTTGACGAACCACGATATAAGCAATTAACAGGCCGAGAACGGCAGTAATTGGTGCGGCAATCCCTGCATACAGAAGGGTATCAAGTAGTGAAGGCCATGCGCCATCACTCATGCCTTGACCGAACAATTTAATAAAGTTATCTAAGGTTAAGGTGTAATCCACACCCCAGTTTACGGTGAAGCTTCCATAGAAAATGCTACCGTATAACAGGACGTTAAAGGCGACCCAAATCGCTAAGAACGCGGTGACCGTGACAATTAACGAGGTTGGCAATGGTTGCACGTCACCGCGGTATGATTTACCAGATACCGTGACATATGAACGCTTACCAATCCACATATATTGCACACAGAACACCAATAGCGAGAACACTAACAGAGAAGCCCCTAAGGTACTCGCCGCTTGGTAATCCAATTGTGAACCTGTGATATAGAAATAAATTTGCGTGGCTAATACGTCAAAGTTACCGCCTAACACTAATGGGTTACTAAAGTCGGCAAGTGACTGAACGATAACGATTAAGAATGCGTTAGCTAATGCCGGCTTTAACAACGGCATAAACACATTAAAGAACGTTTGGTAGCGATTAGCGCGCAGGGTATATGACGCTTCTTCCAATGACGGGTGAATGGTTTTAATCGCACCATCTAAAATCATAAATGACATTGGGGTAAAGGCAAGCACCTGAGCAAGCCAAATTCCCGTAAAGCCATATAACCAGTTAGTATTTTCTAACCCCATGTAAGTGGCAAGGAATTCAGTGATATATCCTGAACGCCCCATCATCAAGGTAACACCGAGCCCCACAACAAACGGCGGTGTGACAATCGGTAAGATAGAAAAAACGCGACCAATAATGGCGGAGCGTTTTGCAATACGTGTGGTGTAGATCGCTAAAATTAACCCAAAGAAAGTACATCCGGCTCCTACCGCTAAAGATAGGAATACTGAGTTGATGATAACCTGAACAATATGGGATTGCGTTAAAATCGCCACAAAGGCAAAGGGCGCGAAATCCCCATTACCATCGGTAAACATGGGGATAAAAATCGCGACACTTGGGAATACGATAAATAAGGTGATAAGCGCGACAACGGTGATCAGTGAGCCAATCACAAATTGGTCGCCACCGAGCCATTCGAGGCGGGTTAATGCGTGTGTCATTACCATACCTAAGGTAATAAACAGCACAATGGCCGAATAGCCGAGTCCTTTGCCATCAAAGTAAGCGGTGAGGATCACGACAACCGCCGTGATTGCCGCGACAGCAATATCGAAATAATGACGTGTTTTGTGGTAACGATCCGCTGGTGTTAACGGACGAATAAAGAGGAGCGATGGCAAGAGATACCAAAGCCAGCTAATATTCAGGCTGCTCCATCCATAAGCGGCGAGGATTTCATCTTGGGTAGAGTCGAGTAAACCATAATCAAGGCTCCACGACGGTAACAAGGCAAAACCAATCCACGCTAATAGCAGCCAAAAAAAGGTGCTATCTCGCTTTTTGGGTGGTGTCAGAGTTAGGGTTTGAGACATAGTTCCCCCTAAGCTCGTCATATTTTGCGCTATCACGGTGTTGGCTTCGCTCTGTTATCCTAATTACATACTGGTGTATGTTCCTAGGAATAACGTCACTTGCCACTTTGGGACAACTCAAACTATTTAGAGCTTAATTAAATTAATTTTTATTTTAGTTTAGTAAGTGCTCAGTGCGGCGCATTTACGCCGCACAGGGTGGTTATTTACTCATTTTGACTTCAGTAACCCATTTGTTGATAAGATTTTTACGGACCTCAGCGTCACCGTATTTATCCATATCGTAATTAATCAGGTTTAAGTCTTTCAGTTTTAGCGAAATTGGAGAGGATTCCGCCGTTGTATTGGTGAGGATTTGGTAAGATTTACCTTCTTTCCAGCTTAGTTCTTGTGCTTCCTTAGACAGAACGAAATCCACGAATAATTTTGCATTATCCATGTTACGTGCATTTTTCAGGATACTGATCCCGCCGATTTCATAACCTGTACCTTCACAAGGTGCGATTAATTCTAATGGCGCGCCATTTTCCACTTCTAATGAATAATCATGTAAGAAGCCGATACCAATTGCAGACTCACCCCGTGCGGCGTTACGTGCTGGGGCAATACCAGATTTAGTGTATTGAGAAATATTTGAGTTCAGTTTTTTCAGGTAATCAAAAGCTTGCTCATTACCCCAAAGTTGGTCAAATGTTGCCAATGCGGTATAGGCTGTACCTGAACTTTGTGGATCAGCGATTTGGATTTCGCCTTTGTATTCAGGTTTGGTTAAATCTTTCCAGCATGTTGGGATAGGCAGCCCTTTTTCTTTTAGGCGATCTTTATTCACGCCAAAACCTAAAATCCCGATGTAAACCGCAGAGGAATAGTTACCTTTGCGTTTTGCTGGATCTTGGAATTGCGGCATGATTTCAGCTAGTTTCGGTGATTTGTAGGGTTCAAGTAGATCCATTTCACCGGCTTGTGAATGGGGATCTAAGGTTCCGCCATACCACACATCCGCTTGTGGGTTACGTTTTTCAGCTTCGATTTTAGCTAAAGTACTACCTGAGCCGTTACGAACAAAAGTGGTTTTCACATCATATTTTTTTGCGAATGCCTGAGTTTCTGTTTCGCACATCGCATTGGTTGCACTACAGTAAACGACAAGGCGACCCGCAGCACTTGCCGTGGTAGAAATAGCGGCGAGGGATAAACCTGCTGCGACGAGAGTAGAGAGAGTTTTCAGTTTCATTTTCAATCCTTTATCAGATTTTAATTATCAGAGGGTGAAACAGTTCCTGCCATGTGCTCTCGCTTGCTGACATTAGCAATCAAAAGCGGCATAAGCAGTAGCCCCATCAAGGCCGCTGCACTGGCTAGCAAGGTAAACATCCCAGACCAACCATAATGTGCAATGACTTGAGAGAGCGGCCATCCTGCAATTGCAGCCCCTAAATAGGCATACAACCCAAGATAGCCTGTTACCGCGCCCGCTGCTTTTTTATGACAATATTCTGTTGCAGCGAGACCGATTAACATTTGTGGTCCAAAAACAAAAAAACCGATAGCAAAAAAACACACAGCCAATAAAGCGTAATGATGAATTGGGGTTAGCCATAACGCACTGACGGAGATACACAGCCCCAATGAAAATAGCAAAATCATAGGGGCCCGTTGCCCGCGAAATAAAATATCTGAGCCCCATCCTGAGCACAGTGCACCCAGTAGCCCACCCAATTCAAATAACGACAAGGTTGCATTAGCGCTGAGTAAATTTGTGCCGTGTGTTTCTGTTAACCAAAGATTTCCCCAATCGTTTATCGCCATACGAATGAGATAAACTAAAATATAAGAGAAGCCTAATAACCAAATCATTCGGTTGAAAATAATGGCTTCTTTTAAAATTTCCCACATGGGCATAGGGGGAGACAAACGTTCTTGGCGCAGTTCCAGCACATCTTGACGCCATTGCCCAACACTCGGTAATTGCTCTTCTTGTGGGGTGCCACATAATTGACGACATAACCATAGCCCAACCACCACGCCGATCACGCCAGGGACGATTAACGCCATCTGCCAACTGTATTGCGTTGCTAACAGCGCAGTGAGTAAAGGCAGAAGCATACCGCCAAGGTTAATGGATATGTTCCACAACCCCCACCAAAACCCACGTTCATTGCGCGAATACCAGTGGGTGAGAATTCGTGCACAAGGTGGCCATCCCCACCCTTGGAAAAAACCGTTTAACGTCCAGACCAATAAAAGGGCAGGGAACGATAAACAGTAGGCAAAAATGATATTCAGTAACCCCGTCATCACAAGGCCAGCCCCCATAAACCAGCGGTAGCCTGTGATATCGTGGAAAATGCCTGATAAAAATTTCGAAATGCCATAAGTTAGGTAAAACGCGGTGGCAATCCAACCAATATCACTTTTATCAAGTAGTAACTCACTTTGCATGACGGGCATCACGAAATTGAAGCTCTTTCGCGTTAGGTAAAAAGTGGCATAGCCCACAATCATAAATAACATCAGTCGGCGGCGCCAAAAACGATAAGTGCTATCCAGATCCAACGTATTATTACCTGTCATGATGGTGTTTCTCGTGTTTGGCAAAATGTACTCAAATTTTTAACAAAAGGGATGAGAGAAGGTATTAGAGGGCTAGGAATAATTCCTAGTTTTGCGATGTTTTATCTCAAAATGTGGGCAAGTTAACAATTATTTGCGTCCCATTTTGTGCCGTGAGCGTCCAGTCTCCGCCAAGGGCTCTAACGCGCTCCTCAATACCCCGCAAACCAAAGCCACTGGTGCGTTTGCTAAAAGGAATACCCACGCCGTTATCATCGACAATAAGCTGGATCGAGTCACCCTTTTGTTCAAGTGAAATGTGGATCTGTGTGGCTTTTGCATGCTTACTGATATTGTTAAGTAATTCCTGCACAAGGCGATATAAAGTAAACAAAACAGTTTCGTTGACCGGTGTTTCTTGCAGAGCGTAACGAAAGTGGCATTGAATATTATTTTCAGCAAACGAAAATTCTGTGATCAAATGGGTGAGTGCATTTTCAAGGGACATTTCATCCAAAACGGGCGGGCGTAATTGGCGTAACAGTTGGCGTGTCGATTGGTGAATTTGCTGAGCTAGCTCATTAATTTGGCTTGCTGCGTGATGGCTTAATGGATCCGCTGCGGTTTTCTTCACTAACATGGATTGGATTTGTATCGCCGTAATATTTTGCCCGATCTCATCGTGCAATTCGCGGGCAATGGCTTTTTTAATGTCTTCTTCTGTATGAACTAACTGACGCATCAGATCACGTCGTGCTTTTAGCTCTTGTTCTAAGCGTTGACGATAACGCTGTAAGTTACTCGCAAGTTGTTTTTGTCGGCTAATTGCGATCCCTAACCCAATACCAATCAAGGCTTGAGTACTGAGGAACATTTCCAGTTCTTCTAAATCTGCGAAGGCACCATGAAATTGCCGTGCAAAAGTAATGATTAAACTGCCTAATAACGCTGAAAGCACGCCACCTTGCCAGCCATAGCGGTAAGCCATAAATACATTCGGAATAAAAACCAATAAAACAATCAAACGTTCTATTTCAGGTGCAAAAAAGACTTGAGCGCTGAGTCCTACCACACAAAATAAAAAGCACCAAACAATCAATGAAGTGCGTAATTGCTTATCGGGAGTGCCATAATCGAGCAGCATTTGATAGTGCTGCTCATGTAGGTATTCATAGATAAGATAAACAAATGGAGAAAGTAATATTCCTCCAGTGAATGTCGTTAAAAAGAGTTGGCTAATGGAATAAGCGGATAACCAGCCAAACAATAGCGCATGTAGCACACTGTTAGCGGCCACGCCAGCCAGCAATAATAATAAACGTTGCCAATATAAGGTGTAACGCCACCAAATATCTTGAATAATAAAAGCCACGCCAAGGCTTAATAGAGGGGACAGCAACAACATCGGTTGGAAAAGCAGTTGCTCCCCGGATAACCAAACATTTAGCAGCCCTTCGCTAAGTAACAGGGTAGGCCAATAGCGTCGCCACAAAATGATCATTAAGGCCAAGCGTAGCCCTTGGGGTAAAAATAGCGTTGCTTGAAAACTATTTTCGCTTAGATAAAAGCCAATGATCCACAACCCAATCCATAATAAAGAATAGGTAAAGAGCAAAAAGAGGGATTGAAGTGTAAGACGCAGGCTTTTACTCATGCCATCATGACCTTGAAATGAGGTTATGCTCGAGGGCGTAATGCACAAGGTCGATGGTGTTTTCGCATTGCAATTTGCCTAGCACATTAGCGCGATGTACATGGACTGTTTTATGGCTAAGTTCGAGCTGTTCGGCAATAGCTTTAACGCTAAGGCCTGCCACTAATAGGTCAAAAACCTCCCGTTCCCTAGGTGTCAATTCTTGCAAGCCTGATTGCTGTTGCGGCGAATGGCGCAGGGCTCGCATTGCATCAGCACACAGGTAACAGCCTCCTTGGTAAACAGAGCGTACGGCTTGCACTAATTCTTCCGGTCCACAGCGTTTAGTTAAATAAGCGCTTGCCCCTGCGTCTAAAGCGCTTTGCACAAAAGCGGGGGTATCATAGATGCTGAGAATAATCGTTCTAAAGTCAGGTTTTTTCTGGCGTAGGCGAGATAAAAGCTGCAAGCCATTTTCATCTGGCATTGAGATATCCATGATAGCGACATCAATCTCTAAATTAAGGAGATTAGGCCAAGCTTCTTGGGCATTAGCGTATTGCCCAACAACGCTAATATCCGGCTCGAGGGTCAATAATTGTGCGAAACCAGAGCGCACAACAATATGGTCATCAACTAAGGCTATTTTTATCATATTGTTATATTCTGTGATGAGTAGGGGATTGAGCAATCTTATATCAAGATGAGAAAGGATAAGCTAGGGATAAGGTAGAGAATTCTGATGTATATCAGAAATGTATTTGGTGACAAGCATACTATTAATCGGTGGTAGCCGAAGGTAACTATTTTTGATTATGGCTTTAGCTCGGTTAAGTCGTGTTAGTGTCTTAAACATAAAACCACCCGTCATGCGGGTGGCTATAATGATTGCTTAAGTTACATAGGTAGTGCTTCAAGAATATAAATATGAGAGTGCGTGTTAATGATTTTGTTAAGTTTAAGATCTGCATTGTTTAAGAGAGTCTCAAACTCCTTGATAGTATGTTCGCCACCTTCAGGTGAGAGACTTAAACAAATCAAATCAATATCATTACCGATATTTGGTTTGTTATCATCAGCGACAATACAGTCAATAATCAACAATTTTGAAGTCGGTTTCATGGCGCGACGAATGGTTTTTAATATTTCAACCACGTTATCTTCTGGCCAGTCGTGAGTAATGTACTTAAGTAAATAAATATCTGCCTCAGGGCATTTTTCGAAGAATGACCCTGGGTAAGTGCTCCAGCGAGAATCATCACCTAGTTGAGGTAGTATTGTTTGTTGAAGAACATGAGGCTGATCAAACAGAATACCTTTAGTGGTTGGGTTATTTTTTAATACTTCAAAGAGCAATGAGCCTAAGCCTCCTGCGATATCCGCAATCACGATGTTTTCTGGAAAATCATATGCGTCAACAACGTATCTATTTTCAACTCGTGACATGGAAGACATACCCACATCAAAGTTATCCGATAAGTGAACATTTTTTTTCCAGTATTCAAAGAAGGAAGCGTTAAACATATCTTTAAATACGGGTTTGCCAAGAATGATCTGATCAAGATCATAGATAGGCATCCAAAAAGTCTTATCCGTCAGCATAAGTACCGCTTGGCGTAAGGAGTAAGGATGATCAGAAAGTAAAAACTCAGCTTCAGGCGTTAAGGCAAAACGTAAATCGTCTTGAATTTTAAATATCCCGTGCGTCGTTAATATTCTGAGTGTTTTATGGATAACCTTCGGTTTTCCGCCAATTATTTTTGCTAACTCACTTGATGTTTTAGGGCCATCTTTTAAATATTCGGCGATGTTTAATTTGACGGATGCTCTTAAAGCAGCTTGAAACATGTAGCCAGTGGCTTTTTCAATAACACGAATAGCGGCATCCATATTTTCTGTTTGATTTAAAATCGTTGAAGCAGCGTTCATATCACGTCCTATTTTTTTGGGGAATAAAAGTTTATTAAAATTAAAGTATTTGGCATATTTTCAAAATATGCAAATTAATAATTATTAGAGTAAATGCATTTCTATTAAATTGATATCAAACGATTTAATTGCTTTAGCTGTTAAAGTGTTTACATTGTTATTATTTCAATTAACAACAATATTTTTAATTAATCATATCTTGTGGTTTAGATTAAAAAGAGAGAAAAATGAGAGGTTTTGTTTAGGTGTATAAAATAAGCGACAGACAGCTATTTGAACTGTCGCCAATTGGAGACATTTATCTCATTGATTAATAAGGAAGAAAAAAATGAAGTGTTTGAGTGTCTTAAATTGGCGACAATATAGAAAAAGAGATAAACTTTTTCACTGTGTGCAAGCAGCGAATTGGTTAGCTGAAAAATAAATATCTTTAATATTCAATCAAATAAAAATCAACTTGAAAAGTTGGCACGCCTTGTGCATAATAATAGGCAGTTGCTCATTCAACTTCTTATGTAGGTCCAAAATTAGTTGGGTACATACCACATAAACTAAGAATGACGCCAAAGTAAGGTGCCTACCGTCCAACAGCACAGATATTCGCCTTCGGGCCTTATCAAACACAGGGCGACACGTGGAGTGAGGCACCACCTATATAATTATCTTTAATGTAAAGACATAATTATATAAAAGCAGTCTAGAAGTTGTTATCGCTGGCGGGGTAAAGCTCAATACTTTATCCCGCCTTCCTGTTTTTTAGGCCCTACTGCGAATCACCGTGCTGCTATTTAGGCTCAGTTGCAATCCGAATAGTTAGGGATATTGAATAAATAACCTTAAGCAATCAAGTTCTGCAATAATACTTAACTCCCAACCTTCTTAATCATCTGTTTCCCCGTAGAATATACCCCACTGAAAATACACGTTTTTATACAATAAACTGGCACGTTCATTGCAGCCATTTAGTTATACTTAGTCTGATTTTTATGCTATGGCATTCAGAACCCGAATTCACCTTTTCGTGGAGGAGCGAGTTCTGCTACCATTGAAATACGTTTAATGGGTATGAGATGAATGTATTGAGCAAATGGCGTTTTTTCCCGCGTTCCTTGCGTCAACTGGTTGTAATGGCATTTTGGCTTGTTTTGCTGCCTTTATTAGTTTTGGCATATCAAGCGTATCAAAGCTTAGAACAACTGAGTAACCAAGCCGCAAATATCAATAAAACTACCTTACTTGATGCAAGGCGCAGTGAGGTAATGAGTAGTCTCGCGTTGGAAATGGAACGAAGCTATCGGCAATATTGTGTATTGCAAGATGCCACATTACAAACGCAATACCAAAAGCAATTTGCTGACTATCAACAAATGTTTGAACGGCAAAAAACGATCTTGCCGCAAACCTCGGATACCTCAAAACTGATCGCAACACTGGCACAGCTTAAAACAGTGACTTGCGAAAATAATGAGCCTACCGCCCAAGTGACTCAAGCGTTAGAACAATTTTCGGCAGAAAATACTGCACTTGTGCAAGAAACGCGCGATGTGATTTTTAGTCGTGGGGAACAACTGCAAAAAGCAATCGCAAATAAAGGCCAACTATTTGGTTGGCAGAGTTTGATTTTGTTCTTACTGAGTGCATTACTGGTGACTTTATTTACGCGAATGATTATTGGTCCAGTCAAAGTCATTGAGCGAATGATTAATCGGCTCGGTACAGGGCGAACGCTTGCGAGTAATATTGAACGTTTTAAAGGGCCGAGAGAGCTGCGCACCATTGCCCAGCGTATTATCTGGTTAAGTGAACGCTTAGCTTGGCTAGAGTCTCAACGCCATGAGTTTCTACGCCATATTTCCCATGAGTTAAAAACACCGTTAGCCAGTATGCGAGAAGGTACCGAATTGCTAGCTGATGAAGTTGCAGGCCCCTTAACAGCCTCACAAAAAGAAGTTGTCGACATTCTTGATCACAGTAGTAAGCATCTTCAGCAACTTATTGAACAGCTACTCGATTATAATCGTAAATTAGTCGATGACCCTCCAGAAGCCCAGTTAGTCGACTTACAAAAACTGATTGAAGATATTGTCAATGCCCACAATTTACCTGCACGAGCCAAAAACATTAAAACAGACGTGCGTTTAAAAGTGGAAAGTTGTTTAGCGGAGCCAACCCTGCTTGGACGTGTAATTGATAATATCTACTCCAATGCGGTGCACTATGGCGGCGAATCAGGTAATATTTGGATCACGAGTCGTCAAACGGACAATAAACTACTGATTGAAGTCGCGAATACAGGTACGCCAATTCCCGAATCTGAACAAAGCATGATTTTTGAGCCCTTTTACCAAGGCTCTTTACAACGAAAAGGGGCAGTAAAAGGAAGTGGGTTGGGGCTGAGTATTGCACAAGATTGTATCAAACAAATGGGTGGAGAACTTTCATTAGTCCCATCAAAATCAGCAGATGTCTGTTTTAGAATTGAACTGCCGCTAACAGCAGAGAATGAATAATGGTCAATCGGTCTACAGATTTTTTATCGGTGCTTTACCATAAGGCACTGTCATATAAACTTAATCAAAGAGCCCCTTTCGTGATGAGACGAACAGGGCTGAGTTTTGGGGCGCTGTTCTTTACCTTTATTCTCAGTGGATGTGTAACAAAAAATGGTCAATCACCACTGGAAACATTGGCGCAAGCGGTTGTGCCTGAGGTGCGAGTGACGGATTATCGCTATGCATCATGTGATACGATTTGGGAAAATGATCAACCTACCGCTCGTGAGAATGCGCTATTTTGGTTGCGCATGATGGACTGCGCCGATCGTACTGAAACCACGCAAGCCCGTGAAAAAGCGAGCAAAATAGAGGTAATGAACTGGTCAGATGCATTTCAACAAAATATTTTGTTGAACTCAGCCGACCCGACGATTGCGGAACGTCGTAAAATGCTCGATAGCATTAATACCTATAGCCTAAGTTTTCCAACAGCTGTACGCCCATTGTTACAGTTGTGGCGTGAGCAACAAGTGCAAATTATTAACCTATCAGATGCAGGTGCGCGTTATAAACGTCTACAACAAGAAATGGACACTAAGCTAGATCGCTTAAAAGAGGAGAATGCTAAGCTGGCTTTTGAGCTGAATACAACATCGCGTAAACTAGAAAATTTAACAGACATTGAGCGCCAACTGTCCTCACGGAAAAAAAGCACCAATGAAACGGAAAAAGAAGTCGAAAGTGTTGTTGAAGGCGATAAAGCGACCTCGACTGAAGCGGTAAAACCCGCAGAGCCTCCTGTAGAACAACCTTCATCGGAGAACGCGAAATAATGACAAACCGTAAGTCAGCAAATTTACTGTTGGTTGATGACGATCCAAGTTTACTTAAGTTACTTGGGATGCGGTTAAGCAGCGAAGGGTTTAAAGTCACCACCGCTGAAAGTGGCCCTGAAGCACTCAAAATCTTACAAAAAGAAAAGTTGGATTTGGTGATAAGCGACTTGCGCATGGATGAAATGGATGGAATGGCGCTATTTGATGAAATTCAAAAAGCCCATCCCAATATGCCAGTCATTATTTTGACTGCCCATGGTTCAATCCCAGACGCTGTTGCAGCGACTCAACGAGGGGTGTTTAGCTTTTTAACCAAACCTGTGGATAAAGACGCATTATATAAAGCTATCGATGATGCGTTAGCGTTATCGTCTTCACCGATGAGTGATGAAGAGTGGAGCTCAGGGATAGTCACTCGTAGCCCCTTAATGATCCGCCTTCTCGAACAGGCTCATATGGTGGCGCAATCGGATGTCAGTGTGCTGATCAACGGGCAAAGTGGAACGGGTAAAGAGGTTTTAGCACAAGCGATCCATAAGGCTAGCCCACGAGCTCGCAAACCCTTTATTGCCATCAATTGTGGGGCGTTACCAGAACAACTGTTAGAGTCTGAATTATTTGGTCATGCGAAAGGGGCCTTTACAGGCGCTGTGAGTAATCGAGAAGGGCTGTTTTTTGCTGCAAGTGGCGGCACGCTGTTTCTTGATGAAATTGGTGATATGCCAATGCCTTTGCAGGTAAAATTATTGCGCGTGTTGCAAGAGCGTAAAGTGCGTCCGTTAGGGAGTAACCGAGATTTAGACATCGACGTGCGTATTTTATCTGCAACACACCGTAATTTACCGAAAGCGATGGAAAAAAACGAGTTTCGTGAAGATCTCTATTACCGTCTGAATGTGGTTAATTTACGCATTCCAGCACTGAACGAGCGTGCAGAAGATATTCCATTACTGGCAAATCATTTATTGCGAGAGTCTGCATCACGTCATAAGCCTTTTGTGCGCAGTTTTTCAAGTGATGCGATGAAATGCCTAATGACAGCCAGTTGGCCAGGTAACGTTCGCCAATTGGTTAACGTAATTGAACAATGTGTGGCATTAACCACATCTCCTGTGATTAGCGAAGCCCTTGTTAGTCAAGCGTTACAAGGTGAAAATACTGCACTGCCAACCTTTGTTGAAGCGCGTAATCAATTTGAATTGAACTATTTGCGTAAGTTATTGCAAATGACGAAAGGCAACGTGACTCAAGCTGCCCGAATGGCAGGGCGAAATCGTACAGAGTTTTATAAATTACTTGGCCGCCACGATTTGGAAGCTAATGACTTTAAAGAATAATTTATATTATTCACCTATATAATCCACGTGGAATAAGGTGATCCATATTCACGCTTCGGGAGAAGAAACACGTTATGAGCCGTAAGCTTAATATTTCACTCGCACAACTCAATTGGTTAGTCGGTGACATCGAAGGTAACTGTGATCGTATGTTGCAAGTGGTGAGTGAACAAGCCCCACACACCGATATTGTGATGTTTTCAGAACTGTCTCTGACAGGTTATCCGCCTGAAGATTTAATTTTCCGCGCAGATTTTGAAGACAGATGTGTGGCTCAACTTGGCCGCCTACAAAAGGCCAGTACAGAAACGGCGATTATTGTCGGTCACCCTTGGTACGAAGGGGATGAAATATTCAACGCACTTTCCTTCTTTTATCAAGGAAAACTGCACGCCCGCTATTTTAAACAAGAATTGCCAAACTATGGTGTCTTTGATGAGCCGCGTTACTTTACCGCAGCAGAAAAAACCTGTGTGGTGGAGTTTAAGGGGTATCAATTAGGTTTGTTGATTTGTGAAGACATTTGGTATGACGAACCTGTAGATGCGGTAAAAGGTGCTGGGGCTGAGTTATTATTAACTATCAATGCATCTCCGTATGATATTCATAAAGAACATATGCGTAGCGACTTACTGGTTGATCATTGCCAACGTACACATATGCCTATTGTTTACCTTAACCAAGTCGGTGGGCAAGATGAATTAGTCTTTGATGGTGGCTCTAAAGTTATTGCGAATAAAGGCAAGCAAACTTACAAATTAGCTGAATTTAAAGAGCAGGTTGTTACGGTACAATTTGATGAGCTGGCGTTGGTCACTGAAGGTGGGGTGTTTATTGAAAATGACCCCGTTGCACAGGTATACCAAGCCTTAGTGATGTCGACGCGTGATTATATCAATAAAAATGGTTTCAATGGCGCTATCTTAGGGTTATCTGGTGGGATTGATTCAGGCTTAACGGTGGCAATTGCAGTCGACGCGATTGGTAAAGAGCGAGTGCAAGCCGTTATGATGCCGTTTCGTTATACATCAGAAATGAGCATTCATGATGCCAAAGAACAGGCCGAACTATTAGGTGTGGAATTTGATATTGTCTCCATTGAACCGATGTTTGATTCATTCATGGCGCAATTAAGCCCTATGTTTGAAGGTACTGCGGTTGATACTACTGAAGAAAACTTACAAGCGCGCTGCCGTGCTGTTATCCTAATGGCGATGTCTAACAAGCGCCGCCGTTTAGTCCTAACAACCAGCAATAAGAGTGAATCCGCAGTGGGTTACTCAACCCTGTATGGTGATATGGCAGGTGGCTTTGATGTATTAAAAGACGTGCCAAAAACACTGGTTTTCGAATTAGCAAAATACCGTAATACGCTTTCGCCAGCTATCCCACAGCGTGTGATTGATAGGCCACCATCAGCGGAGCTTGCGCCAGGTCAGCTAGACCAAGATAGCTTGCCACCTTACGATATTTTAGATGCGATCTTAGAAGGCTATGTTGAAAAAGATTTATCGGTTAATGACCTTATCAAGTTAGGTTTTGATAAAGACGTTGTCCGCAAAGTGGTGCGTTTGGTGGATCTTAACGAATATAAACGCCGACAAGCACCTGTTGGGCCGCGTATTACTATGCGGAATTTTGGTAAAGATCGCCGTTATCCGATCACCTCAGGTTTTGGCCGCAAAAACTGGTCATAACAGGAACTATTTATGAAAAAAATTGATGCAATTATAAAGCCATTTAAACTTGATGATGTTCGTGAAGCGCTTGCGGAAGTTGGGATCACTGGGATGACTGTCACTGAGGTGAAAGGGTTTGGTCGCCAAAAAGGGCATACCGAACTGTACCGCGGTGCAGAATATATGGTCGACTTTTTACCGAAAGTAAAAATTGAAATTGTAGTGCCTGACGATATTGTGGAAAACTGCGTTGAAACCATTATGCAAACGGCACAGACAGGTAAAATCGGTGATGGCAAAATCTTTGTTTACGATGTCGCTCGTGTTATCCGTATCCGTACTGGTGAGCAAGACGAAGAAGCAATTTAACTCATTGAGTGAAAAGGCGGTAACGGAAGATACACAGGAATGGGATTAGAACAGTGTATCTTATTATGCGAGTCCGCTACCGCTAAATTGCGAGAATATCAAATACACCACCATTAAAGCAGTTTCTTTTTACTGATACGTTTTTGGAAATGCGCTTCTTATGGGAAGCGCATTTTTTAGCTATTAGTTGAGTGTCAGCACTTTATGAGGACCAAAACACTCATAATGAATTGCATTTTCATTAATCCCCATTGAAATTAATTGTTGGCCAATATGCTGCATGAAGCCAACTGGGCCACAGAAATAGAACTGCATATTCGGCTGGTCAATCCATTCGCGCACTTTTTGTAAATCCATCAATCCTTCATATTGATAATCAAATCCAAGACGGTCGCTGTCACGCGGCTGATTAAACCAAATTGCACAATGCCCTGCTTTTTGTTGTGCCATCAATTGTTGGATTTCGTGGCGAAATGCATGAACTGCACCATTTTCCGCGGCATGTAGCCAATTGATGGTTGCATCATGACCTTGCTGTGTGAGGTGATTTAGCATACTTAACATAGGGGTTAGACCAACACCTGCTGAAATCAACGTTACTGGCGTTTGATTATCGACATCAATAAAGAAGTCGCCACATGGTGGTGCTAAATAAACACTGTCCCCTTCATTGATCTGTTGGTGTAAGAAATTCGACACTGCACCTTGGTCTTCGCGTTTCACTGCAATACGGTAACTTTGCCCATTCGGTGCTGTCGTTAGAGAGTATTGGCGAATTTCTTGGTTAGCAAACCCTTTATGATTGATATAAATCGTAATGTATTGACCTGGACGGTAGTGAGCCACGGGTTCTCCATCAACAGGGACGAACTCAAAACTGGTGATAACATCACTTTGCTGTTGTTTTTGCTTCAGTTTAAATTCGCGTAAACCTGCCCAGCCCCCTATTTTATCTGCATTTTCTTGGTAGATTGAAGCTTCACGATCAATAAAAATGTTAGCTAACACTCCGTAAGCTTTGCCCCAAGCATCAAGCACTTCTTGGCCAGGATTGAGCAATTCATCAATGGCCGCCAGTAAATTTTCACCGACGATTGGGTAATGTTCAGGTTTAATATTCAAACTAGCGTGTTTTTGGGCGATTTTTTCAACGGCAGAAATTAATGCTTCTGGGGTTTCGATATGTACCGCATAGGCGCAAATTGCGTTAAACAATGCTTCGCGTTGCGCGCCATTAGCTTGGTGAGTCATATTAAAAATATCTTTTAATTCAGGATGTTGTTTAAACATTCTGTCATAAAAATGTGCAGTGAGTTTTGGCCCAGTCGCGGCGATAGCTGGAATGGTTGATTTAACAATCGCGATGGTTTGGCTGTCTAACATACAGGTGCTCCTGAATTAATTTCATGTTCTCAGTTGGGAAGCATTCTTGAGTTTTCGTTGAGCTATCAAAAAATAAAATACTTATTTTTCATTGTAATAGCTAAATTTAACTGTGAAAAAAGCCACTTTTTTTGAGAGACATAACGCTTATTTATAAACATGTATTTTAAATACAACTTATAATATTTAAGGGTATATGTAAAGACGTAAACAGATAAAATAGGGCAAAAGTAGGCACATAATGAGAAGGGGCTCGCAATAGCAGATATTCCTACGTCAAAATTTGATATATGAGCTATTTTATAATGAGGTGAAGTGATGATAATAAGGTGAAAAAAAATAATGCAATCGTTTGCGTATATTTTTTGTTTAGGGCTATCTCAAGAGCGAAAAAGAGTTTACACTGTGTGCTATTGCGATGAATTGATTGTCAACCTATTGAATTGCTGAGGCAGGAGAAGTGAATGTTAAAGCGTGAAATGAATATTGCAGACTATGATCCACAATTATGGGAAGCAATGGAGCAAGAAGTACAACGTCAAGAAGAGCACATTGAATTAATTGCTTCTGAAAACTATACCAGTCCACGAGTCATGCAGGCTCAAGGTTCTCAGCTAACCAATAAATATGCAGAAGGGTACCCGGGCAAACGCTATTACGGCGGTTGTGAGTATGTTGATGTGGTTGAACAATTAGCGATTGACCGTGCAAAAGAATTATTCGGTGCAGACTACGCAAACGTGCAGCCACATTCAGGTTCACAAGCGAATGCGGCAGTTTACATGGCGCTGTTACAACCAGGTGACACAGTATTGGGGATGAACTTAGCTCATGGTGGTCACTTAACTCACGGCTCCCCAGTCAACTTCTCAGGTAAATTGTACAATATCGTTCCTTACGGAATCGATGAAAGCGGCAAAATTGACTACGACGATATCAAAGCGCAAGCTGAAAAACATAAACCCAAAATGATTATCGGTGGTTTCTCAGCATACTCAGGCGTGGTTGATTGGGCTAAAATGCGTGAAATCGCAGATAGCATCAATGCTTACTTATTTGTAGATATGGCGCATGTGGCAGGTCTGATTGCAGCCGGTGTTTATCCAAACCCAGTTCCACACGCTCACGTTGTGACAACAACGACGCACAAAACGTTAGCGGGTCCACGCGGTGGTTTGATCCTCGCGAAAGGGGGGGATGAAGAGCTGTACAAAAAAATCAACTCTGCGGTATTCCCAGGCTCCCAAGGTGGTCCTTTAATGCATGTGATTGCAGGTAAAGCGGTAGCCCTGAAAGAAGCTATGGAACCTGAGTTCAAAGTGTACCAACAACAAGTTGCGAAAAATGCGAAAGCAATGGTGGAAGTTTTCCAACAACGTGGCTATAAAGTTGTTTCTGGTGGCACTGAAAACCACTTATTCTTAGTTGATCTAGTTGACAAAGATATCACAGGTAAAGACGCTGATGCTGCGCTGGGTCGTGCTAATATCACGGTGAACAAAAACAGCGTACCAAACGATCCGAAGAGCCCATTTGTGACTTCAGGGGTTCGCATCGGTTCTCCTGCGATCACTCGTCGCGGTTTTAAAGAAGCTGAAGCACGCGAGCTAGCTGGCTGGATGTGTGATATTCTAGACAACCTCAATGACGAAGCGACCATTGAGAGCGTGAAACAAAAAGTATTAGCAATCTGCAAAAAATACCCAGTTTACGCATAATATAACCAGGTTTAGTTACCTAAACCCGCTTCTACTGTTAAGTATAAGCGGGTTTTTTGCATTGAAAAAAAGGGAGGAATGATGGTCATTCCATCAACGCGCTGGCTAGCAATTGATTATTTTACCTACTTTTTTGCATACAGTATTTTCTTACCATTTTGGTCTGTTTGGCTACAAGGTGAGGGTATTGATGCTGAAATGATAGGCGTTTTGCTTGGGGTTGGTTTAGCGGCTCGTTTTTTGGGGGCGATGTTTATCACACCATTAGTTAAAGAGCCTTCTAAGTTAATCACCGCAATACGGTTATTGGCAGCTTCTTCTTTAATTTTTTCAATTGCTTTTTCCTTTGGCTCCCACTGGGCATGGCTACTCTTTGTGATGATGGGTTTTAACTTATTTTTCGCGCCTATGGTTCCGTTAGGGGACTCATTAGCTGGCACATGGCAAAAGCAGTTTACATTTGATTATGGCAAAATCCGTGTATGGGGCTCGATAGCCTTTATTATTGGCTCTTCATTAATGGGCTATTTGGCGGGCGTCTGGGGCCATAGGTCGATTATGGTTGCCTTGATAATCAGTTGCCTCGCATTATTGCTTGGCGCAATGTTAAAACCTGCGATCATGCCGACGGGAGCGGCGAAAGCGGATAATGGCAATAAAGTCACATTCAAACAACTGATTGCTGATAAAAATGTGGTGAGGTTTTTAATTTGTGTAACCTTATTACAAGGTGCCCATGCCGCTTATTATGGTTTTGCGTCTCTATTTTGGAAGGAAGCGGGTTATTCCGATTTAGTTATTGGTAACTTATGGTCATTGGGTGTTGTAGCTGAAGTGATGGTTTTTATGCTTAGCCACCGTCTATTTAGACGCTGGAGTGCACGTAACTTACTATTGCTTTCCGCATTTTGTGGCATTATTCGTTGGGGAATGATGGGGGCATTTACCGCATTACCTGTGCTTATTGTGGTGCAAATTTTACATAGTGGTACGTTTACGGTATGTCATCTTGCAGCTATGCGCTTTATTAGTGCTCGTAAAGAAAATGAAATTATTCCATTGCAGGGCGTCTATTCAGCGCTGGCTACTGGTGGTGGTTTAGCGGTATTGACGGTTATTGTTGGTTATATTTATGAGCGCGTTCCTACCCATCACGGCGTGGTATTTTATTTGATGGCGTTACTTGCGGTGCCCGCTTTATTTATCCGACCGAAGATCACCGCTCAGTGATAATCTGCCTGCTGCCAAGCTATAAATTCGATAACGTATTTATAGCCTGGTTTGCTGCTCAATTTGCGACTCAATATCATCAATATAAGCTACAGTGATATTTTCAATATTAATTTATTGAAGTAAATTAATAGATTGATATTTATTAAAAAAGAAATAAATCATTAAAAAAGTGGCAAGTTTTTTCATGACAAGCCACTTCAATTAAAAATTATATTTATAAGCTGGGTAAAAATGTTGTAAATACAGGCATAAAGGTCACCATTAATAAAACGACAATTAATGCAAGGAACAATGGCATGACCTCACGAATAAAGTCAGCTATACGTACACCTGTAATAGATGTAGCAACAAACATGACGGTACCCATTGGTGGAGTTAAACAACCAATAGCTAAATTGAGTATCATAACTATACCAAAGTGAATAGGGTCAATACCTAGCAATTTAACAGTTGGCATTAACAATGGAACAAGTACGATGATAGCCGCATTTCCTTCAATAAACATTCCCAAAATTAATAAAACAGCATTAACGATCATTAAAAATACATAGGGATTATCAGAAAAACTGGTCATCATTTTTGCTACATCTTGCGCGACTTGTTCGTTGGTCAGAACCCAAGCTAAAGCGGAGCACGTCATGATAATTAACATAATGCTGGCGGTTGAACGGGCAGTTTCTAAAAATGAGGCCGCAATATCTTTTAATTTCATTTCGCGGTAAAAAAAGGCGCCTATAATGATGACGTATAATACTGCGATAGCACCTGCTTCTGTTGGGGTGAAAATACCAAACCGAATCCCGCCAATAATTACTAATACCAGTAAAAATGCGGACATTGCACCTTTACCCGTTTGGTAAACTTCAGAAAATGTAGGCGCTCTATCCCTAGCAGGTTTATACCCACGCTTTTTTGCAATAAGATAAATGGCAATCATTAATGCAATACAGCACATTAAACCAGGGATAATTGCAGCCATAAACATTTTGCCAATAGAAACGTCAGCGACAAAACCATAAATAATTAAAGCAATACCTGGAGGAATAATTGGCGTAATTAGAGAACCCGCAGCCGTTACCGCAGCTGAAAAGCTTTTACCGTACCCTAACTTGGTCATTTCAGGCACTAACATTTTAGACAACATGGCGCAGTCAGCAAGGTTAGATGCTGAGAGCCCACCCATCATAGTGCTCAATAAAACGTTCGACTGTGCCAAGCCTCCTGGATAGTGACCAGATAATGTGCCTGTAAACTTCAACATTCGGCTTGTTATCCCTGTGTAATTAAGCAAATTACCTAGCAAAATAAAAAACGGGATTGCGAGTAAGGTAACGTTTTCACCAGCACCAATAATACGTTGTACAGCAATTAATGGCGAGATATCACCGGTGGAAAAGAAATAAGTTAATAAGGCGATTAATACACTTAAAAAAATAGGGACATTAATTAAAAAACAAAAAATTAAGACAATACAGGCGATAACTACTGACATGGTTTATCCCCTTTAATCAGTTTGCTTATATCTTGAAACAAATGTTGAACAGAAAATAACACCATAATGGATGCGCCAATAGGGACGGAGAGGTCAATGTAATAATAAGAGACGCCGATTATTGGGGTGATCTTATCTTCTGCGATCATAGAGAGCTCATAGCCTAGATAGCCAAAAATAGATAAAGAAACGATAGCCATGATGTGAGTTACGACAGCGATGAACAGTTGCATTTTTTCAGGTAATAGTGAAGTAATCGCATCAATACTGACATGCATTCTTTTTCCAGCGGCGGAAGCTGCACCAATCATGACAAGCCAGATATAACTAACAATTAGAATTTCTTCGCTCCACATTAGCGGATCATTTAACAGCCAGCGCATAAACACAGCAAGAATCGTGATAATGACAATCGCTGCAACGGCTAAAGATGAAACGATATCACTTAATTTCCCCAAAAATTTAAACATAGAAGGTCCTTGCGAAAGTCATAAATAACCATTTATTAATTTGTAATATTGGCGGTAGAACCGCCAATCAGTATGGTTAGTTATTAATAATATCTTGTGTTTGTTGATATAAATCCGCAGACCATTCAGGGAATTCATTATAGAATGGTTTTGATTTTTCTTTGAAAAGAGTACGGTCAACCTCTACTACTGTCACTCCTTCAGTTTTCATTTTTTCAATAATATCTTTTTCTTCTTTAAGGACTAATTCAGTTAAATACTGTCCGGCTTCATTACCTGACTCAACTAAAGCTTGTTGGATGTTTTCAGGTAATTTACTGTATGTTTTGCTGCCCATCACTAAGTTGGTGACGTTTTCAACATGGCCAGTTAAAATTAAGTATTTCGCGGCTTCGTGGTGTTTTTGCCCATATAACACAGGAATTGGGTTTTCGGCGCCATCAATTATTTTAAGATTAAGTGCAGTATAAACTTCAGCTAGAGGTAATGGCGTCGGTGTTGCACCCATTGCTTCTAACCCTTTAATTTGTATTTTATTATTAGGTACACGAATTTTTAGGCCTTTTAGATCTTCAGGAGTTTGTACCATTTTATTTGCTAAAATATGGCGAGAACCATACAACCAGTCTTTAGAAACAACATGTAGACCCTTTTTATCTAATTGCTGTTCTAAAGAGCTATACCAAGGAGAGACATTTAATTTAAAAATATCTTTATAGGATAAACCTAAATAGGGACCGAACATAATGCCATAATCTGGAACATAATCATAAAAGAAGGCACCATCGGCGAGAGTGATCAGTGGACTACCCAGTTTCATTTGTTCGATAACATCCTTCTTCGAGCCTAATTGTGAGCTTGGGTAAGGAATTAGCTCACCTTCACCATTAGTTTTTTCATTAAATTTTTTAGCCCATTCATGAACGGCTAAGTCGAAAGGTTCACCAGGATTATTTTCGTAAGCAACTTTGAGTTTATATTTAGCTTCTGCGAAAGCAGTGCCAGCCATACTGCCCATTAAAAATAGGGCGCTGAGTGTTAAGCCTAAAATGTGCTTCCCGTTTAGTGTGTTCAGTTTCATAAAAATCTCTCCTGTAGGGGGATTTATTGTTTTAAATAGTTATTGTTTATTTTGAGTATCTATCTTCAAGTATTGCTTGAGTACCACTATTCAAAATCTGTGTTATCTTTAGGGCAATATTTTCGGCTAATGAATCTATTTGATTGAGATCTATTCCCCATAAATCAGTCATAGCGAGCACATTGTAAGTGAGCTGTGTAATATCGGTATCATAAAGCCTATCCCAAGCTTTAAATCGTTCAAGTAAATATTCATCATCCTTCAATGGAATAGAAAGATGATTAAACTTTCCACGATAAAAAACAATTAAAGCTGCGAGTGAAAATGAAATGCAATAGGGAATATTATTGTTCTGTTGAGCATAAGAGAGTAACTGAGGCAGTAGCCGTGTTTTAAATTTAGTCAAAGAGTTAAGGGAAATAGACAATAACTCATGCTCTATATAAGGGTTATTAAAGCGGTTAATAACGTCTTTAGCAAACTGGTTTAACTCAGAAGCGTCTTGAGATAAAACAGGGATTACTTCCTGTGTGATAAGCTCTTTAATATAAGCCAAGAATATTGGATTTGAAGTAACTTCCCGGACTGTTTTAATTCCAGCTAGATAAGCGACAGGCACCATTGATGTGTGTGCGCCGTTAAGTATCGCAACTTTACGTTCTTTATAGGGCTTAATATCATCAACGATTTTGATATTTAAAGGGAGTGAATTAAGCTTTAATTTCTCTTCTAGAATTTTGGGACCTTGTATCACAAATAAATAGAAGTGCTCGGCAGTAACAAGAAACTCATCTTTGTAGCCTAATTTACTTTCTAATTTTTCAATTTCATTTTTAGGATAGCCTGTAACTATTCTATCCACTAATGTAGAACAAAAGGTATTACATTCATTTAGCCAAGTAATAAACTCATTTGGTAGAGACCAATCTTGAGCATATTTAATGACAAACTCTTTGAGTTTTTCGCCATTGTAGTCAATTAGCTCGCAAGGAATGATAAATAATCCTTTTTCTTGGTCTCCATTAAAATATTGGAAACGGTGAAATAAAAATTGAGTTAATTTACCTGGGAAGCTTTTGGCTGGAACTTCTTCCAAACGAATCTCAGGGTTATACACAATACCCGCTTCGGTTGTGTTAGAAAATATCCATTCCAACTCTGGATTTTCTGCACACTTTATAAACTTATCATATTCAGAATAAATGAGGATCTCTCTGTTGACTGAGTTTATGAGTCTAATGTCAGCGACACGCTGTTGTTTTTCATTAATTCCCCTAGTGATGGCAGTGTATAGTCCGTCTTGCTTATTGATTGAAGGGTGTACAGAGTTGATAGGTCTCACAAGGGTGATACCACTATTGAAATCTGTTTTTTCATTAAGCTGATCAATCATCCAATCAATAAATGCACGTAAAAAATTACCTTCCCCAAATTGCAAAATTTTCTCAGGGTATTGCTTCGTGACTATTGACTTTCGGTTCAGGTAATTATCCATAGCCATTCCTCTAGTTATTTTATGTAGTTATGTTCTGGTGTGGATTCAGACTAGAAGTATTTTGGGAAAGGAACTATTAATTGCATCAATTTTGTGGAATAAATACCTTTTTCATGTTTTTAATGCGTTTTTTATGAATAAAAAGCGACATATAACCTTAGTTTAAATATATAGGGGTAATCTATCAATTTGATAAGTATTCAATTTTTTCGATTCTCCTTTGATGTTCTGAAAAGCCATGTATCATTAACTTGGTTTTTTTTAATAAAAATCAGTGGAGTAGAATAAATAAGAATAGTAAGGAAATATATATTTCCTTACTATTAACGGACAAACTCATTCTAGCAGTATTTATTCATAGGTCTGTTGAATCGAGCTGATCATCGTTCGTTTTGCGGTATCTAGATGGTGGCGCAGTTCATTCATTGCGACAAGATCATTACGGCTAATTAGTGCACTTAAAATAGTCATATGTTCTTCAATTGCAAGCACATTTCTTTCTTTTAAGTCAGATTCATCCCACTGGTACTGAAAATGGAAAATGACAGTAATAATTTCGAGTGATTGATTAAAAAAGGGATTATTAGCTGCCGAGAGAATTAAACTGTGTAATTCATAATCAAGCTGTGAAAAATCCCGATAGTTAATAGTTACCGTTTCTCGGAGCGCGCGGTGTTTTAAAAGCAGTTCTTTCGCTAAAATCCAACGATGATCATCTGCGGGTAAATTTAGAAAATGTGTTAAGGCATTTGTTTCTAGTAACTCTCTAAACTCAAAGAGTTTTTCGGCATATTCACGTGAGAATTTCATCATGTGCCAGTTGCCACGGTGGGTATTTTTAATCAGTCCATAACGAGAAAATTCAACTAAAAACTCACGAACTACACTGGAATTAACATGGCTTTTTTTAGCTAATTGAAGCTCTGTAAAGGTGTCACCAGGCATCAGTTCTTTGGTTTTTATCATTTGATAAAAAGCTTTTTCGAATAAAACGATTTGTTGGTCGGGAAGATTAGATTCTACAGGAAAGAAATCATTTTTATTTGGGTAGCGAATAACATGGAATTCATTTCCTTGTTTTTCAATGATTTTCTTTTCTAAAAGGTAGTCAATCGTATGCCTAACAGTGGTTCGGCTGATATTAAACATCTCCGCTAAAGAGGATTGAGAAGGAAAGGGAGAAGTCAGTAGATTTTTGTGAATTGCGTCTAAAAACTCATTAATGGAGCTGTAGCGTAAGTTTTTACTTCTCACCATTACTCTGTTCCTTTTAGTGTTTTTTAAGTTTAAAAAACCGATTTAAAACCGATTTAAAATCATTTAATCACAAAAAATGGTTATTTAATATCTAGACTGTGTTTTTTAAATTAAAAAAGACAAATTAATAAATGGAGGGTGAAATGAAACAATTGATTTGTCAGGAACCAAAAAAATTAGTTTATCAGCAAGTGGAAGAGCCTACCCTTAAACAAGGACATGTAAAAATCAAAATACACGCAGTGGGGATCTGTGGGACAGATATTCATGCATGGGGAGGGAATCAACCTTTTTTTCAGTATCCGCGAGTATTAGGACATGAAATTTCGGGAACGATTTGTGCTATCGCTGATGATGTAAATCAATGGATGGTGGGACAGCGTGTTGCGGTAATGCCTTATGTATCATGTTATGAATGTGGTGCATGTAAAAGCGGGAAAACAAATTGCTGTGAAAAAATCTCAGTGATTGGTGTGCATGAAGATGGTGGATTTTGTGAATATCTTAGTGTACCTGAAAAGAATGTATTGGCTATTGAGTCAAGTGTTTCTGATATTGAGGGAGCATTGATTGAGCCTTTTGCAATCAGTGCCCACGCAGTAAGGCGTGCACAGGTAAAATCCAATGATGCCATTCTTGTGGTGGGAGCAGGACCTATAGGTCTTGGTGTTGCAGCCATTGCGAAAGAAGATGGTGCAAATGTGTTGGTGGCAGATACTAGCTTAGCAAGACGTCAACATGTTGAAAAAGCGTTAGGTGTAAAAACATGTGATCCTGCAGCAGAAAATTTTCTACCGTTTGTTGAAATGTATTTTGGCGGCATGCTAGCAGAAAAAGTCATTGATGCGACTGGTAACCCTCATGCAATGAACAATACTATCAATCTGATCCGTCATGGCGGGTTGGTTGTATTTGTGGGGCTATTTAAAGGTAACCTCTCGTTTTTTGATCCTGATTTTCATAAAAAAGAAACCACAATGATGGGAAGCCGCAATGCGACTCTTGAGGACTTTAATAAAGTCGCAAGAATGATGGCTCAAGGTAAGATCACAAGTGAGATGATGCTTACCCATCAATTTGATTTTGATACTATCGGTGAACGTTATAAACAAGATGTCATTAATAATAGTGAATTAATAAAAGGTGTAATTTTATTTAACGTTGGGCAGTAACCATAAAAAACACCCTGCCAGCATACCGCTTACAGGGTGGGGATAACCGTCTTATTAGCCCACATCTGTCGTGGGCTTTTAACAGAAATAGTGATTAACGCTTTAGCGCTTCAGATAATTCATCTTTCATCACTGACAGCATATCGCGAAGGACGCGAGGGCTACCTGCCACTAAGTTGCCTGAGGCTAAATAGTTATGGCCACCGATAAAATCAGTCATGATGCCACCTGCTTCACGCAGGATAAGCTCACCACCTAAGAAATCCCATGGTTTTAAACCGATTTCAAAGAACGCATCGACACGACCAGAAGCAACATAACATAAATCTAATGCAGCAGAGCCTGTGCGACGGAAATCGGCACATTTATCAAACATCGCAGTCATGATATTCATATACACTGCGGCGTGCTGTTTTTGCTTGAATGGAAAACCCGTTGCAACGATTGCGCCATCAAGGTCACGTTTCTCATCAATACGGATACGGTAACCGTTAAGTTGAGCCCCTTGCCCACGAACTGCGCTGAATATTTCATTACGCATTGGATCGTAAACCACGGCAACTTCTGTACGGCCTTTAACGCGAACCGCGATAGAAACAGCGAAATGAGGGAGACGTTTAGTGAAGTTGGTAGTGCCATCCAGTGGATCGATTACCCATTGAATATCATCATCTTTACCTAATAGCTCACCACTCTCTTCAGTGATGATTGTGTGGTCTGGGTAAGATTTGCGGATGATTTCAATAATTAATTGCTCAGATTCTTGGTCAACGTTAGTGACGAAATCGTTCGTCCCTTTTTGAGTGACTTTAATATTACTAGGCATTTCATAGTTTTTAGCTATGTGATTACCGGCCTTACGTGCGGCACGTATGGCGATGTTAAGCATCGGATGCATGGGCTTTTTCCACTGGAATGTTAAAGAACAAAAAACTTGAGAGCCGAAGTATATAGATGTTCGTCACAATAAGCAATTTTGTGTTAAGCTATGCCGATAATTTTTTCATTAAACGTATAAACCATGTTAGAAAACATTCGTATCGTTCTTGTTGAGACTTCACACACGGGTAATATGGGTTCTACTGCCCGCGCAATGAAAACCATGGGGCTTTCAAACCTGTATCTTGTTAATCCACTTGTCGAACCCGACTCTCATTCAATCGCGCTATCTGCTGGGGCGAGTGACGTCATTGGTAACGCCACCATTGTAAAAACCTTAGATGAAGCCCTTGAGGGGTGTAAATTGGTGATCGGCACCAGCGCACGTTCGCGGACATTGTCTTGGCCTATGGTTGAGCCTCGTGAATGTGGTGTAAAATCTGTCGAGCAATCAAAAAGCGCCCCTGTTGCGATTGTTTTTGGTCGTGAACGAGTTGGGTTAACCAATGAAGAGCTGCAAAAATGCCAATACCATTTATATATCCCAACGAACCCCGAATATGGTTCTTTGAATCTGGCGATGGCGGTACAATTGGTCAGTTATGAGATCCGTATGGCGTATTTAGCCATGGATGAAAAAAATGCCGTGACCTCAAATGATGATGAGGTAGAATATCCCCCCTCTGAAGATGTTGAACGTTTTTATGTGCACCTTGAAAGCGTATTAAACGAATCGGGCTTTATTCGCAAAGCGCATCCTGGCTTAATCATGAATAAGCTTCGTCGTTTATTTACCCGCGCACATATTGAAACTCAAGAGCTACACATTCTGCGCGGTATCTTAACGTCGATGGAAAAATGGGCGAAAAAGTGAGGCCAAATCCGTGGTGAACGTCGGTGAATAATACTTGAGTAAAATGGTCAGGTAAATAGTTGACTAAATTACTCAGGAATGTCACAATTCAGCCATATTTTATCACGGAGTAATATGTTATGAGACTCACTTCCAAAGGGCGTTACGCAGTAACTGCGATGTTAGATGTCGCATTACACTCTCAGTCAGGTCCAGTACCGTTAGCTGATATTTCTGAACGTCAGGGAATTTCCCTCTCTTATCTTGAGCAACTTTTCTCTCGTTTACGCAAAAACGAGCTAGTTTCTAGCGTTCGTGGTCCGGGCGGTGGTTATTTGCTTGGTAGAGACGCAGATCAAATTTTTGTTGCAGAGGTAATCGCTGCGGTTGATGAATCTGTTGATGCAACTCGTTGCCAAGGTAATAAAGAGGGTTGCCAAAATGGCGACCGCTGCTTAACCCATGCATTATGGCGTGACTTAAGTGATAGGATCACCAGTTTCCTTAGCAGCATCAGTCTTGATGAACTTGTAAAAAATCAAGAAGTTATGGATGTGGCAGATAGACAAGATAATGAACAGCGTAAAACTATGCCAAATGGCATCAAGCCTGAATCCATTATCAATGTACGTGCTTAAAATATTATATTAAAAGTTGCAGTCGATACCCAATGGTGAGTCCCTAGACGAAGAACTCGGTTCTGCTATCGGTATCTTTAAAAAATTAAAGGCAAGTTAATTTGCCTTTTGGAGTATGTGAGCAATGAAATTACCAATCTATCTTGATTACTCAGCAACAACACCAGTAGACCCACGTGTCGCTGAAAAAATGATGCAATGCTTAACAATGGATGGGATCTTCGGTAACCCCGCATCCCGTTCTCACCGCTTTGGCTGGCAAGCTGAAGAAGCAGTGGATATTGCACGTAATCAAATCGCCGAATTAGTGGGGGCTGACCCACGTGAAATCGTGTTTACTTCGGGCGCAACGGAGTCTGATAACTTAGCGATTAAAGGCGCAGCCAATTTCTATAAAAAGAAAGGCAATCACATTATTACTTGTAAAACGGAGCACAAAGCCGTTTTAGACACCTGTCGCCAATTAGAGCGTGAAGGCTTTGAGGTAACCTATATATCGCCACAAAGCAATGGCTTAATTGCGATGCAAGATCTGGTTGACGCTATTCGCGATGAAACCATCCTCATTTCTATTATGCACGTCAACAACGAAATTGGTGTAGTGCAAGATATCGAAGCTATCGGTGAATTATGTCGCAGTAAGGGCATTGTTTTCCATGTGGACGCAACACAAAGCGTCGGTAAATTACCTATCGACCTAAGTGCATTAAAAGTCGATTTAATGTCATTCTCCGCACACAAATTATATGGTCCGATGGGCATCGGTGCGTTATATGTTCGCCGTAAACCCCGTATTCGTCTTGAAGCACAACAACACGGTGGTGGTCATGAACGCGGTATGCGTTCAGGGACTTTACCTGTGCACCAAATCGTTGGGATGGGTGAAGCTTACCGTATTGCTAAAGAAGAGATGGCGGCGGAATCTGAGCGCCTACGCGGTCTGCGTTTACGTTTATGGAATGGCATTAAAGATATCGAAGAAGTTTACCTCAATGGTGATTTGGAACACGGTGCGCCGCACATTCTGAACGTCAGCTTCAACTATGTTGAAGGTGAATCACTGATGATGTCATTAAAAGATTTGGCGGTATCTTCAGGCTCTGCATGTACCTCAGCAAGCTTAGAACCTTCTTATGTACTGCGTGCTTTAGGGATGAATGATGAGCTAGCTCACAGCTCAATTCGTTTCTCTTTAGGTCGTTTTACGACAGAAGAAGAAATCGACTACGCAATCAAAATGATCCATGGCGCAATTGGCCACTTACGCGAGCTGTCTCCTTTATGGGAAATGTTTAAAGACGGCGTAGATCTTAACAGCATCGAATGGTCTCACCATTAATCAGACGGTTTCAGGAGTTTAAAAATGGCTTACAGTGAAAAAGTTATCGATCATTATGAAAATCCACGCAACGTTGGTTCGTTTGACAACAGCGATCCAAGTGTAGGTAGTGGTATGGTAGGCGCACCGGCTTGTGGTGACGTCATGAAGTTACAAATCAAAGTTAGCGATGACGGCATTATTGAAGATGCGCGCTTTAAAACTTACGGTTGCGGCTCAGCAATTGCATCAAGTTCACTGGTGACTGAGTGGATGAAAGGCAAAAGCTTAGACGAAGCGGAGGCAATCAAAAATACAGCGATCGCAGAAGAGTTAGAGTTGCCACCAGTGAAAATTCACTGCTCAATCTTGGCTGAAGATGCGATTAAAGCTGCTATTGCGGATTACAAAAGCAAACGCCAAAGCAAATAAGGTTTAAAATCAGTTTATAGGGCAACCCATATTAATAAATAATAAAGTGTTATCGCCCTATATCTGGTCAAAATATCGCACATCCGAAACGTTGAATATCGCTAAGTAAGTGATTACTTATCAACAGGATGAACGATATAAAAATAATTTGAAGGCGGATGCGGCAATTATGTAGCATCTGCCTTGTTTGTTTCTAAAGTGAGGTTTGCAATGTCTATTTCTCTTACAGAAAGTGCAGCGCAGCGTATCCAATCTTTCCTGAAAAATCGTGGTAAAGGTGAAGGTTTGCGCTTAGGTGTAAGAACTTCAGGTTGTTCAGGGATGGCTTATGTTCTTGAGTTCGCTGATATAATCAATGAAGAAGACACAGTTTTCGAAGATAAAGGTGTAAAAGTTATTGTCGATGGCAAAAGCATCGTTTATCTGGATGGTACCGAGCTGGATTTCGTCAAAGAAGGCTTAAACGAAGGGTTTAAATTCAACAACCCTAACGTCAATAGCGAATGCGGATGCGGTGAAAGTTTTCACGTATAATGCCTTCATAAACGCATGATTTTTGGCTAATGCCACAAATATTTTAAATAGATTATTTGTGGCATTGGTAATCGGTTCGAGACACTAAGCACTTATGGATTATTTTACTCTTTTTGGGTTAACCCAACATTACGCAATTGACAGCGAGCAGTTAACACTGCGCTTTCAAGATTTACAGCGCCAATACCATCCTGATCGTTTTGCTGCTGCTTCTGAGCAGGAAAAAATGCAAGCCCTTCAAAAAGCAGCCACGATCAACGCGGCTTATCAGTCTCTTCGTCATCCGCTAAAACGTGCGGAATATCTGCTTTCACTGCATGGTTTTGATATTAATAATGAACAACACACGATGCATGATACGGCGTTTTTGATGGAACAACTTGAGCTGCGCGAAGAGCTCGACAATATCGAAAACAGCACAAATGCACTTGATTTATTAGCTGTATTTATGAAAAACGTCAAAAAAATGCAGCAAGATAGAAGCCTGTTAATGGTGAATGAATTGGATGCGATGCAGTGGGATAAAGCCGCTGATACCGTGCGCAAACTGCGTTTTCTCGATAAGTTACAGCAACAAGCTGAGCAGCTCGAAGAACGGTTACTGGACGAATTTTAAGAGAAAACGATTATGGCCTTATTACAGATCAGTGAACCGGGTATGACCGCAGCGCCACATCAACGTAAATTGGCGGCAGGTATCGACTTAGGCACGACACACTCGTTGATAGCGACAGTACGCAGTGGTGAAGCCGCAGCGCTTGCGGATGAACAAGGGCGTTTTTTGCTGCCCTCTATTGTCAATTACCAAGCTTCCAATAAACATGTCGGCTGGGAAGCCAAGCAACGTGCAGAACAAGATCCCGTGAATACCATTATTTCCGTCAAAAGAATGATGGGGCGTTCACTCGCCGATATCCAAAAACGTTATCCGGATTTACCCTATCAACTGACTGCTAGTGAAAATGGTTTGCCATTTATCCATACCGCAGCTGGGCAAGTTGACCCTATTCAAGTGTCGTCGGATATCCTAAAAACACTGGCAAAACGAGCTGAAGATACCCTCGGCGGTGAAATGGATGGAGTGGTGATCACGGTACCAGCCTATTTTGATGATGCACAGCGTCAAGGCACAAAAGATGCAGCTCGTCTTGCTGGCTTACATGTGTTGCGTCTACTCAATGAGCCGACTGCGGCAGCAATCGCATATGGCTTGGATTCAGGTCAAGAAGGGGTCATTGCGGTTTATGATCTCGGTGGTGGCACATTTGACGTGTCTATCTTACGCTTAAGCCGTGGTGTGTTTGAAGTGTTAGCCACTGGGGGCGATACCGCACTCGGCGGTGATGATTTTGACCAAGTGCTTGCTCAGTGGATTGCCGATCAGGCGGGTATTTCTCTGCAAGGGGATCATCATTTAAATCGTCAATTATTGAATATTGCCACTGACGTAAAAATTGCGTTAAGTGATGCAGAAACTGCAACTATTGAGGTCGCCAATTGGCAGGGGAGTATTCGTCGCGAACAATTTGAAGACCTGATTGAAGTGCATATAAAACGCACATTAATGGCGTGCCGCCGCGCACTAAAAGACGCTGGCGTGGATGCAGATGATGTGTTGAATGTAGTGATGGTGGGCGGGTCAACTCGTGTGCCTTTTGTACGCCGAAAAGTCGGGGAGTTTTTTGGTAAAACGCCTCTGACCTCCATCGACCCTGATAAAGTTGTGGCTATTGGTGCTGCTATCCAAGCTGATGTCTTAGTGGGGAATAAACCTGATAGTGATATGCTGCTACTGGATGTGATCCCACTTTCTCTAGGCTTAGAAACCATGGGCGGCTTGGTGGAAAAAGTTATTCCTCGTAATACCACTATCCCCGTTGCACGAGCACAAGAATTTACCACATTTAAAGATGGTCAAACAGCCATGAGCGTTCATGTAGTGCAAGGTGAGCGTGAAATGGTGGCAGATTGCCGTTCCTTAGCGCGTTTTACACTGCGTGATATCCCTGCAATGGCAGCGGGTGGAGCACATATCCGTGTCACATTCCAAGTCGACGCCGATGGTTTGCTTAGTGTCAGCGCCATGGAAAAATCAACAGGTGTTGAAGCGTCAATCCAAGTTAAGCCATCGTATGGTTTAACGGACAATGAAATTTCAAACATGATTAAAGATTCAATGACTAACGCGCAAGATGATTTAATGGCGCGCCGCCTAGCGGAACAAAAAGTTGAAGCGGCAAGAGTGCTTGAAAGTTTAACGAGTGCATTAGAGCAAGATGCTAATTTACTGACACCAAACGAAGAGTCAGAAATTGATAATGCGGTCAATGAGTTAATTAAAGCGGTAGAGGGCACAGACCCCATCGCAATTGAAAATGCCATTAAACAATTGGATAAGCAATCGCAGGATTTTGCTGCGCGCCGAATGGATGCATCTATTCGCCAAGCGTTGTCAGGCCATTCTGTGGATGAGATATAATTATGCCTAAAATAGTTTTTTTACCTCATAGTGAACTGTGTCCAGATGGTGCGGTTGTCGACGCACAACAGGGCGAGTCAATTTTAAATGTGGCACTGCGTAGCGGTATTGAGCTTGAGCACGCCTGTGAAAAATCCTGTGCTTGTACAACCTGTCATTGCATCGTGCGCGAAGGTTTTGATTCACTGGAAGAAAGCAGTGAACTTGAAGATGACATGCTAGACAAAGCATGGGGCTTAGAGCCAGAAAGCCGTTTAAGTTGTCAGGCGTTGGTAGCGGATGAGGACTTGGTGGTAGAGATCCCGCGATATACTATTAATCACGCTCGCGAACACTAATGCTCGTCATATTTCGCGTTGTAGGGGGGTTGGCTTCTTTCAAGTCCTCGGGTCACATACTTTTGTATGCTCCCCGAGATACTTTCAATCGCCGCCTACCTACAACACGAACTATTTAGAGCATTATATGAAGTTAGTACGCTATACGAAGTTAGTACGTTACACGAAGTTAGTACATTATACGAAGTTAGTACGCTATACGAAGTTAGTACGTTATACGTAGTTAGTACGTTATACGAAGTTAGCGTATTGAATGGTTTGTGTTATTCCTTGTTGTAGGGGTGTTGGCTTCTTTCAAGTCCTCGGGTCAGATACTTTTGTATGCTCCCCGAGATACTTTCAATCGCCGTCTACCGACAACACGAACTATTTAGCGCATTATATGAGGTTAGTACGCTATACGAAGTTAGTACGTTACACGAAGTTAGTACGTTATACGAAATTAGCGTACTGAATGGTTTGTGATATTCCTTGTTGTAGGGGGGGTGGCTTCTTTCAAGTCCTCGGGTCACATACTTTTGTATGCTCCCCGAGATACTTTCAATCGCCGCCTGCCTACAACACGAACTATTTAGCGCATTACACGAAGTTAGCATAGTGAATGGTTTGAACGAGCATCAATGTTACAAAATTGATCAGATAATCAAATTGGTGAGTAAATATGAGTTTAAAATGGTCGAATAGCCGCGAAATTGGCGAAGCATTGTATGACGCATTTCCAGATGTTGATCCAAAAACCGTGCGTTTTACCGATATGCACCAATGGATTTGTGATTTAGAAGAGTTCGATGATGATCCGCAAAAATCGAACGAAAAGATCCTAGAGGCTATCTTATTAGTTTGGCTGGATGAGTTCGAATAATCAGCAATAACCCCGAATAACCGAGTGTCTATTAGAAATAGTACTCGGTTTTTTATTCAGCACTATAATGATATCCCTAACGCTATTAATCAGTTAAGGTAATAATATCTGCCGACAGATGATTGGGCTTTTGCTGTCTGCAAAAATAGACAAAGTGAGAGAAACGATGACAAAACAAATTATGCCAGTAATGATTTCGTGTGAGCCTGCCGCACCCTGTTGGGGGGAAGGTGCATTGCTGAGCTCTAGCGACAAAGGGATGACAATCCACCTGAAACACGCGGGTAAACTCTGTGCAGTGCAAAGTGCAGGCCGCAAACTCGACGGTCAAGGTATCCGTAATGTAGCGCTGACTGGCGAAGGCTGGGATTTAGAAAAAAGCTGGGCATTTTGGCAAGGGTTTCGTGCACCAAAAGGGGCGAGAACTATCGAATGGCCAGTATTGCCTGAAGAGGATCGTAAAGAATTAGAAAACCGCATACGTACCGTTGATTGGGTGCGTGACGTGATTAACGCACCAGCAGAAGAGCTCGGTCCTGAGCAATTGGCTCAACGAGCTATTGATTTACTTTGCACCGTTGGCGCACATGACATTAGTTATCGCATTGTAAAAGGTGATGATTTATTAGCACAAGGGTACGCAGGTATTCATACCGTAGGCCGTGGCTCTAGCCGCCCACCCGTATTCTTAGCCTTGGACTATAACCCTGGAGCAAACCCAGATGCGCCTGTATTCGCGGCATTAGTCGGTAAAGGGATCACATTCGACTCAGGTGGTTATAGCATCAAACCTTCTTCTTCCATGAACTCCATGAAAGCGGATATGGGGGGAGCTGCGACACTGGCAGGTTCATTAGCACTCGCCATTTCTCGTGGCTTGAAAAAACGCGTAAAAATGTTCTTATGCCTTGCTGACAACATGGTCAGCGGTAACGCCTTTAAATTAGGCGATATCATTCGCTACCGCAACGGTAAATCCGTTGAAATCATGAATACGGATGCTGAAGGTCGTCTAGTGTTAGCTGATGGCTTGATTGATGCAAGCAAAGAAAAAGCAACGCTGATCATCGATGCGGCAACCTTGACGGGTGCGGCTAAAACCGCAGTAGGCAATGACTACCACTCTGTATTGAGCTTTGATGACAATTTAGTCGCTGATTTGATGAGTGCGTCGGATGAAGAGTTTGAATTGTTCTGGCGTTTACCATTGGCTGAGTTCCATCGTCAACAATTACCGTCAGGTTTTGCTGATTTGAACAACATCGCAGCTCCATCTCATACCGCGGGGGCAAGTACAGCGGCGGCATTCTTATCTCATTTTGTTGAAAATTATCGTCAAAATTGGCTGCATATTGACTGTTCTGCCACTTACCGTAAATCGCCAGTCAGCTTATGGGCTGAAGGTGCAACGGGGATTGGTGTGAGAACGTTAGCGAATTTATTAATCA